>NZCH01000055.1 GCA_002688155.1 Phycisphaerae bacterium | reverse complement strand
TCTGGCGCATGTTGCTCGCGCACGCGATCTGCATCGCACGCGCCTTGGCCACCGACAACGCGGGCACCAGCAGCGTCAACAGCAGTGTGGTGATCGCCACCACGACGAGAGCTTCGATTAGGGTAAACCCCCGCGGGCCAGGAGCCAGGGACTTGCGGTCAGGGGCCGGGAGGGTGGGCGATGTGCCCGGCGCCCGCTTGCGTCGGTGCGCGCACGAAAAAAGGGACGACCTGCCGGGTCGTCCCTTTTGGATTACTGTGAAGGTGAAGTTGCCTTTTGACCCAAGGTGCACACCTGATTTTAGCAGCCGCGGCGACGGCGGGCAAAAGCCACGGAACCGATCAGCAGCAGGCTTACGGTAGCCGGCTCGGGGATGGTGGCGTCGACGATTTGGCCACCCATGCTGAAGTCGAACTGGTCAAGTGAAGAAGGCAATACATCCAGGACCAGGTTGAACCCATTGAGCTTGAGCGTCACGCCCGGATCGAGCGTTACCGAATGGGCCCGACCGTTTCCGTTGAGCAGTATGGTCGACGCGTCAAAGTGGGCCTGGGTGTTGTCATCGAGCAGGAGCATCACGTCGCTGTCCGGGCCGGGCAGTGTCGTGGGGTGATGCCACGATGTGGTGCCGCCGTTGTCGGCACCGAGAATATACTCATAGTTTCCGATGCCGCCCGCACTGTAGTTGGCCACCAGCACGTCCGTGCTGATCGCATCGTCGTTGTTGCCGAAAAACAGCAGGTCTTGCACCGTCTGGCCGCCGACAATCTGCACATCGATAAATTCGATCAGGTTGCGGGGCACGCCGGTGTTATAGGCGTTCACCGCCAGCCTGCTGTTTGGGACGTTCTCGATCACCACGCGCTCGAAGATCGTGTGCCCGCCCTCAAAGATGCCGAGCTGATCGGGGTAGTTTTCGATCTTTGAGTCCTTGATGTGGATCATTGAGTCATGGGCGTTAAAGTCCATGAAGAAAACTCGCTTGCCGCCGGTAAAGTGGGCTCGCTCAATGTCGACCAGCGCCGTCTCACCGGGACCCGCATTGATCATGATGCCGTAAAAGTTCGCGCCGGAGGTTCCGAACAGGGCATTTTGGCCGTCGCCTGGAGCCCCCGCACCGCGGACTGTGAGGGTGTTATTGTCGAATAGCCGAATAAAGGTTTCGCCGTCAGCGAAGAATTCCGTGTTGACGCCCTGAGTGTAAGTTGCGTTGTTTTTCAACACCACCGGCGCCTGCGGGCGAAAGATTACGTTGTCGCCGACGATGAGTGAAGTGGCGCTAAGGATATTGTCGCCCAGACCGCTCTGCCCGATGACGTTCGATCCGGTTGGGCCTTTCTCGAATTTAAGCGTGCCGCCAGCGGCAGCGCCATCGTCGTCGATGTGCACGCGGAGGTTGGCCGAACTGGACTGCAAGGTCACCGTGTGGCCGGGCGAGACCATGACCGAGTCGGTGCTACCGCCTGTGATGTCGGGAAACCCGGATTCATTCCAGGTCCCAGAATTGGTGAAGTACCCACTCTGGGCGGAGGTAAAGTTCGGCGGGTCGGCCTGGGTGCCGGTGGTCAGTGCCACAACCAGCAGTGCGGTCAGAATCATTGAAAGTTGCGTTCTCATCGTCTGTCTCCTCAGTAGATGGTTGGCTCAAACGTGGCTTGGTCAGGTCCGTATCCGCCGTGCGATCATGCCGGCGGCGAGGAGCATAGGCAATGGCTGTGCCACGTCCGAGTCGGACCTTGTCGGAAAGACACGGACGCGACGTAAATACATTATTCACAATTGTTTGCGTTGCCATAGACGTCCGATAATAAAAATTGTTATCGGACGCACCTAAAATGGCTAGCCGTTTTGGCGCTCAGAAATGGGCGTCGCTGGGCAGATCGCAGACCAGCCGGGGGCCGGTTGGCGCGACAGCACCGGCATGAAACCGCGCGCTGACGGCCACGACTCCGGCCCGCGGGCTCGATGCATCGCGCCTGATCGCGTGTTATGAGCGATCGTTCGACATGCCACGGCACAGGCCCCCACACGCGGGTGTGGCCCGCAGGGAGCCTGCCCATAGCCGTTGCGGCGGTATCCCCGCAACACACCCCGCGCAAGCACTTAACCTGGCTGTGATGTAACCTTTGCAAATCGCGCGCCACACGTTTACGATTGGCCGCGCTCGACGCGGCGCCCCTGGCTTCCAGGCCACGCATCATGCAACCGATCACGCTTGGTGACAGGTTGACGCGGTATCCGATCGTCGCGACGGGTCAGCGCTGGCCGTGCCGGCACGAGGGCGTGGCCGGATACACCGGTTCGCACGACCTTTTGCTGCGTTTTCCCGCGCTGCGCAACGACCCGCGATACGTCGATTACGGGCGCTACGTAGACGAACCGGACCGGCCCGTTGCGGGGTCGCGCGGCGGCGGGCTGTTTCCCGTGCTGGCTAAGACGCCCGGCGGCACGCTGGTCTGCATCGTGCGCACCGGCGCGTCGCACAAAAACACAGCCGGTGCACAGATCAGCTTGACGATGTCAACCGATCGCGGCCGGACGTGGTCGCCCTATCGCGTGATCGTGCAGGGCGGCGGTGAGCAGGATGCACGCAACCCGGCACTGGGCGTCGTCGACGACAACACGTTTGTGGTGGCGTACGGCGTGCACAACCTGACGACGGGTAAGCGGTGCATGCAGATGATTCGCAGCACCGACGCGGGCCGATCGTGGTCGTCACCGACGGTCGTCGAACCGCCTGCGGGCGACCCTTGCCCGTGGCTGCACCCGCACGGCCAGATGTGCCGGCCGGGTCCGGGCCGGCTCGTGTTCAACGCGCGGGGCGCCTACACATCGAGCCAGCATGAAACGCAAGCGAACCTGCCCGAGCGCGAGTCGTTTCTCTATTTCAGCGACGACCACGGCGCCAGTTTCACCCGCCACGTGCACCTTGGCCCTATCACCGAGACGGCGGTGCTGGCGATGGATGACACGCGCTGGCTGTGCTACTCACGCAACACTCAGGGCTCGGCGACCGTCGGGCGATCGGCCGACGCAGGCCAAACGTGGGGCGAGTGGACGCCGGCATACCCCGATTGCCGGTTCCGCACCGACTTTTCGTCCTACATCGCGCCCGGGTCGCTCGTGCGCCTTCCGTCGGGCAACGTGCTGCTTGTGCACACGTATCGCGATCACCCGTTCGGCGTGCGCGCGGTGATCAGTCGCGACGGCGCAGAGACATTCGACTGGGACCGGCCGTTCGTCATCACCGATTCGTTCTGGACGTTCGACTCGGGCTACCCCAGCGCCGTGTGCTTCGATGACGGCATGATCGTGTGCGCGGCGTATACCATGCTGGACCTGGCGCATCCCGAATGGGGTACGTGCGCGATCGCGTACGTCTGGCATGAACGCGACATGGTTGTGTCGTGAACCGTGACGAATCCGACCCCTCGCGGACCCAGGGGCCGGCGTTGCAGTCACGTGGGGAGACCAGGGACGGCGGTCAGATCATCTCCAGCCGCGGGCCCTTGAGGCCTTCGCCAAGGTGTGACGTGTCGTTCATGCGCACGATATCGATGGTTCCATCGGCCGCAACAAGAAACTCGGTGATGGACGCGTTGTCCGTGTGAAATTGCCCGACATCGGTCAGCGGCCTCTGATGCGCTTGGGTGAGCAGGTGGCGGACGACACCGCCGTGCGTGACGGCGAGCAGTGCCCCGTCGCCGGGCGTGGCTGCCGCTTCGTCGAGGAACGCGAGGACGCGCTGGTGCACCATGGTGTAGTCCTCTCCGTCGGGCGGGCGAAAGGTATGCGGCTCGTACGCGCTGTCTTTGACGAATTGCGCATAATCGTCGCGTGTTCGGCCGTGGAACTGGCCGAAGTTTCGCTCGCGCAGGCGCTTGTCCGTAGTCCACGGGCAATCGACGAACTTGAGCACCTCCAGCAGCGTCTCGCGCGCCCGCGCCAAGTCGCTGGTGACGGCGAGGTCAATGTTTTGTTCGCTTAAACGCCGGCCCGCAGCTCGCGCCTGCTCGCGGCCCAACTCCGTCAGTTGGCCGTCGGTCTGACCCTGAATCACGGCCGACTGGTTCTCCTTGGTCACGCCGTGCCGTAAAAGAATGATGTGTTTCATGGAGTTGCTGGCGGCGTCAATGCCCCGCCGTGTCCGACGAATGCCCAAAGGTTGCCATCGTAGTCGCACACGAAAAGCATGTTACCGCTGATGATCGGCGAGCCCTTGACCGGCACGCCCGTGTCCCATCGCCAGCGGACCTTGCCGGCAGAGGCGTCGAGTGCGTAGATGTAACCGTCTTCACCGCCGATGTAAACGGTGTCGCCCGCGACCGCCGGCGTCGAGAGCATGCCCAGCAACTGACGTCGACAGACCTCGGCACGACGCT
The DNA here is from genome assembly GCA_002688155.1 of Phycisphaerae bacterium. GTDB lineage: Bacteria > Planctomycetota > Phycisphaerae > Phycisphaerales > Phycisphaeraceae > ARS1224. Next base: position 2,131 of record NZCH01000055.1, on the reverse strand, counting down.
CTGAAAGTTTCGTTCTGAACGTCCACAGGTTTTCGCCACTGGCCAGGTCGATGGCATTGAGCGCGCCGGCGGCAGCAAACATCACGCTGCCTGATAGAGCCACGCCGCCTTGCCGAAGCGTCGATCCGCCCGACACACGCCACGGCGTGCCTATCTTTCCGTCCAGCGACATACGCATCACGCGGCCTTTTGCGCTCATATAGAAAGTGTCGCCAACCACGACGCCCGTACTGATCGACCGAACGGGCAGCTTCTGCTCCCAGGTCAACTGACCGGTGACCAGGTCAATGCACCGGGCGTAGTACGTGACCGGCTGATATAACTTGCCGTTAAAGGGGTAGGGCGATGAGAAAAACGTCTGTCGCGGCCAGGCGGGCAGGTCGGCAGTGATGTCGCCCGTTTCCGCGTCGTACACGCGGCCCGGGCCGTTCGACAGGTAGGCGATCACCTTATCTTCATACAGGAGGATCGGCCCCATCGCGGTGTGGTGCCTCCACTGCTCGTTTTGGGCAAGCAGTTCATCCTGCCATCGAGGTTCGCCCGTTTGGGCGTCAAAACAAATGACTCGACCGGCGGATGTTTGCACAAACACCCGTTCGGCCGTCGCCGCCGGGCTGAAACGCACGGGCGTGCGGAGTTGCCGCCGCCACAGTTGCTCTCCGTTGAGCGGGTCGTAACAAACCAGCGCCGGCGTGACATCCCCCGGGTCGCGCACCTCCGCGGAAACGAACAAACGCCCGCCTGCAATAACGGGGCTAACCGCGTCCTGCGCCGCTCCGCCCGTGTGAACCGTCCATGCCAGCGACAGCGGCGGGGTAAGAGGCGCTTCACGGCTGCGCACCTGACCCAACTGTCGAAAAAACATCGGCCAGTCTTCGTCCGCGCTAGCGCTCGGCGGCGTGCCGTCCGTTAATGAAAACCCGTGCTGCGTGTCCCACATGGCGCCGGTGTCGTCCGTCGCGGTCACCTGGACGGTGTACGCCCCCGCAGGCATGTCGGTGATCGTCCAGTCGGCACCCCACGTCCACTGTCCGAGTTGCTTCAGTTCGATCGCATTGCCCGCTCCATCTGGGCCGCTCACGTTGACGTTGACGTGCTGAACGTACGTTGGCGTGTTGTACGTCACGACACGCAGCGGCAGCACGCCGCGCTGCCGCTGCACCGCGGCGCCATCCTGCGGACTGGTCACATCGAGGCGGCGGACCTGCCCGGTCGTGCGCAGTTCGGTCGTCAGTTGTCCGTCGCGCACGTGGCATAGCCGGTACGAGCGTGTCATCGCCCCGCCATCGTGCGAACGAATCGGCCCCGTACACAGGTACGGAACGTCGCGGTAGTAATTGAGCGTGTTGTCGTGCCAATGTCCGTGCAGAAACGCAATCGGCCGGTGCCGTGCAAAGAACGCGTCGATCGGCTTGGGATGATGCGCCGTGGCGATGATGGGTGTGCCTTCGGGCAGCATGTCACAAAAGCGCGACAGCCAGCGCTGTTGCCGATCGCGCGACGCCTGGGTCATGAATACATCCAGGTCATCGATGACAATGAAACACACACCGCCGTGCCAGAACGCGTACCAGTCCGGCCCGCAGTACATGCGAAAATGCCCGACGCTGCGGTCGGGTTCGCTGTAGTTGCCGCCGTGTCCGCCGAACACTTCGTAAATCGGCAGCGTCAGCGCACTGCGGGCATCCGCGTAGTACTCCCATTCCTCCAGGTAGCCGGTCTGCACCAGGTCGCCACTGATGACCAGAAAGGCCGGGGCGCCGCTGTGTTGCGACAGTTCCGCAAAGTCCGCCTTGAGCCACTGACCGTCGCGGCGCGAACCAAACTGGCTGTCAGCAGTGTGAATGAACGTGAAATCACGACCGCTGCGCGACGTGGGATCGTCCGCCAGCGCAAAGTCAACTTCGTAACCCGGTGTCGCCTCGTCGTAGGGGATCAAAAAGTTCCACTTGCCGACCGGTCGGTAGCCGTTTGGCCTGACGATGAACACGAACCGGAACTCATCGACGTCGATGGTCATCTCGTACCGGCCGTCGGCGTCCGTTGTGATGATGCGATCACCATCGCTGACCATCACCCCCGCAAGCCCCGCCTCGTTGCCCGCGCGACGCCCGTCGGAATCGGCATCACG
>NZCH01000054.1 GCA_002688155.1 Phycisphaerae bacterium | reverse complement strand
CCTCCTTAATGGTCTTCATTTCTACGACAACGACTTTCCGGGCCTGCCGACGACTGTCAATCTTGCGCCGCTGTTCGCTGAGGCACCGTGGCGCGCCGTGCTCGGGGACGGCAACGGGCTGATGCTGCGCGTCGTGCTGCTCGGGGTCGGCGTGGCGTACTTCATGGACCTGAACATGTCCTTTAACCTCTGGTTCTTCTTCCTTGTGTGCAAGTTGAGCCTGCTGATACTGTTTTATCAGGGCTCACTCGATCAGTATGCGTGGGAGTTGGGTCCGAACACCGGCCAGGCAATGTGGCACCTGCAGGGTTTTGGGTCAGCAGTTGGTATTATCCTGGTCATTCTGTGGCTTGCGCGCCGACATTTGTGGGCGGTGTTGCGAAGCTTCCTGCGGCCGCGGTTGATGGCGGACGATTCCGCGGACCCGATGCCCAGTCGCTGGGCCGCGGTGCTGTTAATCGTCAGTTTTACATTGCTTGCGGTTTGGGGACACATTTCGGGAGCTGGCTGGTGGTTTGGCGTGTGGGGCATGGGCATGATGGTGGGCTTTGCCGTCATGGCATCACGCGTGCGCGCTGAATGCGCGGCGCCGGGCATGTGGATCGTACCCGCGGCGCCGGCGGTCATGCTGATGGCGCTTGGCGGCATCGCACAGTTCGGCATCCTGCCGATGTCCTACGTCATCTTCGCCGGAAGTTTCATGTGCGTTGGGTATTTTCTGATGATAATGCCGGCGATGATGGAGACGTTTCAAATCGCCAAGATGGCGTCGATTTCCCGCAAGGCGGTGATGTGCGCGATGGCCATCGGATTTGTCGTGGCGGTGTCGTCCGGAGGTTACATGTTGCTGAACTGGGGCTACGCTCGCGGCCTGACGAGCATGCGCGGCAGTCTGCAGGACGAGGTCGGCTGGGCCGGCGTCGCCGGCACCTACACCGGTGAGGGCGTGCTCTGGCGCTGGCGGCTCGAACAGCACATCGGCCGCGATGTGCCACATAAAAAAGAACAGTTCGCGGATCGATTAGAGGCCGGTGAAACACTCACGCCAGAGGAGGTCAAGACACATGAAAAACTTACCGGCACCGGCATCAACCCGGCATCGGGTATCGCCGTCTTCGGGACGGTCTTCACCTGCGTGCTCGCCGCAGTGCGATGGACGTTTCTAAAGTTTCCCCTGCATCCGCTTGGCTACGCCCTGGCGACGACGCAGTTCATGGCATACTTCTGGTTCAGTATTTTCCTGGCATGGCTTGCGAGACTGGTCGGCCTGCGTCTTGGCGGCGTGCGTTTCCTGCGACAGCGAATGCAGCCTTACATGATCGGCCTGATCATCGGAAGCGTTCTGGCGCTTCTGGTCTGGGACGTCGTCGCGGTCATGAAAATTGCCAACGGATTCACGGGGAAGGTCTATGTGACGTGGTAAGAGGGCATCGACTTTTCTCGCGGGCAATCGTGAATGGACACGGACACACACCTGTTGAACGCGTCGATGTAAACCACCCATGATCAAGTCCATGCGAAATCTTCTCTGGCTGATCGCGAGCCTCACAGTCGCGATGTCGCTGGTGCTCCTGAGCACGCGGACCAGCGGCGTGCGCACGCGCTTGCCGACGGTGGCGGGAACCTCGGCGATCACCGCACAGAAAGTCGTCGAGGGCATCACCCGCGAATCGCTTGAGCACCATGTCAACGCGTTTGCGCCGTATCCAACCCGGATGGCAGGGACACCGGGAAGCGATCACGCGGCACAGCACATTCGCACGACGTTTGCCGGCGCGGGGCTGAAAGTGCTGGAGCACCCGATTCCATTGACGGTGCCGGTAACGCGTTACTGCCAGGTGCTCGACAGGGACGGCGCCGAAATTGCGGGCGTGAAACTGCATCCGTTCTGGCCCAATGTCGTGCGCACATGCACGATTCGCGAACCCGGCCTGGCCGGGACCGCGGTCATGGCGCCGCGCGGCAGCGCGTTTGTCTACGGGTTCGGCGGTCACGACCCGGCATCCACCATTGCGATGGTACGAACAAGCAGCGCCGAACAGTGGATCGGGCTCGCCGATGCCGGCTTTCGCGCCATCTTGTTTTTCGATGATCCGTCGGTCCAACCCACCGACTACATGCTCAAGGAGCTGGATATCCCCGCGAACATACCGCGGTTCTATCTGCAGGGAGACCCGCGGGCACTTGACGGCAAGTCGATCCGTATTCGCTGCAAAGTTGATTGGCAGACCGTGTGGACGCCGCAGATCGTTGGCGTGCTGGAAACTGCCGAATCGCAAGCGGTGCGTGAAGCGGTCATCGTCACCGCGCACTACGACAGTGTCGGCTGGATACCGGACCGCGCCCCCGGAGCAGAAGAGGCCAGCTCGCTCGCGGGCATGTTGGCGCTGGCCGAGTTTGCGGGTGAGCAGCGCGAGCATCTCAAACGGCCGATGGTGTTCGTCGCGTTTGCGGGTCACGGACAGGCATGTGCCGGCGCCCGCTGGTTCGCCCATCTTTGGGGACCGGCCGGTGGCGAATCCGCCGCGGCGCGACGTCTCGAACGGCGGCTGGATGAGCTAAACACTCAGGCGAAATTGTGCAACCACCAGTTCGGGATGCTCGACGACGAGGACTACTGGTCCATCGCCGGCGACGACAGTGAAGCGACCCGCCGTGAGCGGGCTTTCTGGAAGCAGCAGCCGGCCGGCCTCGAGGACGCGATGATCGATGACGTCCGCGCGCTCACCGATTTGAATGTCCAGGCGGTGCAGGAGGTGATGATCCAATGCGATCTGCGCCGCAAACGTAAGTCGGAGTCGAACGAGGACCTCGAAGCCGCGTACCAGGCAGCGCGGCACGACGTCGAACGCAGGCGCATCGCCGCGACGGCGACTCTCCTTGAAATGAAAACGCATCATGGCCTGGAGCCGGACGGCGAACTCCTGGTCGCATTGAAGCGGCGACTGGCACACAAGCGCGATCGGTTGAAACTCGACATCGCTCGGACGCAACAATCGCAACAGGTGCAGCGTGTCCTGCACAGCCTCGACAATCACTTCGCATTCGGCCTTGCATACACGTCCGGCTCGCCAATCACCAGCCTCACAGCGCATTACCCGGAAACAGCGATGCGTCACGGCGCGAAGAACTGGTTCGGCCAGATCGCGGCCCAGATTGCCGACGACACAAGGCCGCTGCTGCCGGTACTGGTACAGGCCGACCCGGACGACCCGACCGCACAGGCACGCGCCCGCGGGCTGCTGGTCAATCGGCTCGCCGAGCCAGGCTCACCGTATTCCCAGGGTGAGCTCGATGGCGGGAGCATGGAATTCCCGTTCACCTATTACTACGAGTACCTCGCGCTGCTCGCAGAGGGCCGCCATGCGATCACCCTGGTGACACTGCGTGACCAGGCCCGGCAGATCGGAACGCCGCACGATACGTTCGATCGAATCAACATCGACAACCTGACGATCGCGACGCGCATCACTTCGGCGGTCACGACACGCACCGCGGCCGGCCAACTTCCATTGAACCCGGGCGAACACATCGCCCGGACGAAGCAGGCGAACGGCCAGGTGCTCCAGGCAGCCGATGCGAGCAGCGCCATTCCAACGCGCGGTGCCCCGGGCGTCCTCGTCGTCGCCCGCCAGCACCACCGCCAGTTCGTCGGCGGGGTCCGCGTCGAAGACGTGGCCATGACCGACGATCATGGCCGCTTCCTGTTCCCGCCATGCGACAGCATCAAACCGCCCCACGAGTTTCAAGCCTTTCGCATTGCGCCCGAAAGCGGGGACATCATCGGCGTCAAGGACATGGGTGAAAAAGGAGACGGTAGTTCGCCGACGCTGCGCCAGTGGAACAATTTTGACAATCCGCTTCGCATGATGCTGTTTCGATGTGCGCAAACGGACATTTACTATCCGCTTCATCCGCTGCGCGGGACCGAGTTGGGTGAAGCATTTGCGGTAGATCGATCGACGATGACGGCGCCGCTTTCACACGCGGTCATCAGGGGAAATCAGCTGGCAGAGCATTGGGGCACGGTTCGCGTTTACGGACAGGGGTATTCGCTCTTTAATCCGCCGGCCGCACACCTTTACTTTGGCATCCGCAGTCCCAGCGCTCTGGAGGCTTCGATTCAGCCGGTCGGCACTTTTCTTTTAGGTGACGGAAATTTGTCCGATACGCCACAGGATGGCAGGAACATTTGGGGGCCGGGTTACCTCGCGGCGGATACCGGGTCGATCCGGATGTGGCCCCAACAGGCCGCCAACGCCATGGCGACGATCAACGGCCATCGCCTGGCGCGCCAGAAACACCATCGCGTCGCCGATCCCGTCGTGGTCGCACAACATGAAACCGCCGCGACGTCCAACCGCCAGGCCCTGGCCCAGATGGACGCGGGAAACTACGGCGTCGCGCTTGGCGCTGCGTTAGATTCACTGGCGGTTTCCATGCAGGTCTATCCGAAAATCGGTAAGACCCAGCGCGATGCCGTGATCGCCGTCGTGATGTATCTGTTTCTGCTGATTCCGTTCTCGATCTTTCTTGAACGCCTCGTGTTCGGGTTCTCCGACATTCGAACGCAAATGACCGCCGTGCTCGTGATCTTCGCGATGGTGTTCGGCCTGTTGCGGCTCATGCACCCGGCCTTCGAACTGGTCAGCTCGGGATTGATGGTGCTGGTGGGATTTCTGACGCTGGCGCTTTCGCTGTTCGTGACCGTGTTTCTCTTTGTCCGATTCCAGAAGAACATCACGCAACTTCGCCTGCATTTGCAGCGCACTGCAGAAGCCGCGGATGTGAGCCGCCTCGCAGCGGCAGGCACCGCGTTCGTGCTGGGCATCAACAACATGCGCAAGCGCAAAGTGCGTACAGCGTTTACCTGCATCACGCTTGTGCTGCTGACGTTTGCGCTTTTGTCACTGACCGCGGTCGGCCGGGAATCGCAATTCCGGAAGATCGCCGTGGGCAAGTCGGCCTACACCGGGCTGCAGATTCGCGGACGAAACAACAGCCCCGTACCGGGCACGGCATCGCTTCTGGAGCGCTTCGGGCAATCTTTTCCCACCAGCCGCGTCGTGTGGGACGAGTACTATCACCAGGCGCCGCCGGGTTCGATTAGATTTTCGATCGTGCATCCGTCGCTGCAGGCGTCCGGTGAGTTTCCGGTAGCGCGCGTCACCAAACTCGTAGGGCTGGATCCACAGGAGCCGCAGGTCACGCCGGTGCTCGACGCCCTTCTGTACGGCCGCTGGTTCAAGACCGACTCCGAGCGCGCGTGCATTTTGCCATTGCACGCCGTCCAGCGTCTGGGGATTACCCGCGACCAGGTCGAATCGGGGCAGGCCTGGGCGTGGTGCAGCCAGGGACAGATACAACTAAACGTGATCGGCGTGTTCGACCCGGCGGCGCTCGACACCGTCCGTGATCTGGATGGCGACGGTTTTCTGCCGTTTGATGCGACCGTGGCGCGCAAGCCCGAAGACACCGATGCGCTGCTCAATCCGGTGCGCCTGCCGCGACTCACCGCGCGGGACGTGGCCCTGGTCACGCCGCGCGTGATTTTAACGCCCGACGTTTACCGCGTGGCGGTGAACATGAACGCGATGCCGCCGCAGCAGGCGATGCGACAGATCCGCGACTACGTGCAGCGTTCGACGGACTACGTGTACTACGGGATCGGTGGCGTGGCGTATATGGGTCGACTGGTGCACGGCACGCAGATCCACGGGCTGGGCGAAATCCTCGTGCCGCTGCTGATCGCCGCGGCCATCGTGCTCAACACCATGCTCGGCAGTGTGTACGAGCGGGCCAGTGAAATCGGTGTCTACAGCGCTGTCGGGCTGTCGCCTACGCACGTGCACTATCTGTTCCTGGCTGAATCGTGCGTGTACGCGACGATCGGCGCGGTGGGCGGTTACCTGTTTGCCCATGGATTGGGAGCCGTTTTGGGGGCGTTGGGATTGGCCGGTGACCTGGCATTTAACTATTCGACGATCTCGACGGTTTATACAACGGTGGCGCTGTTCGCCGCCGTGTTCCTGTCAACGCTCTACCCGGCGCGAAAGGCCGCACGCATGGCCATGCCTTCGGAAAGCACGACGATTCAAGTGCCCGAACCCGTCGGCGACGTGATGGAATTCGAACTGCCTTTTACCTATGTCGAACTGGACGCCATCAGCGTGATTCCTTACCTGCACGACGTGTTTGAGGATCACGGCGAAGGATCGTCGGCTGATTTCTTCTGTCAACCGCCATCGCTCGCTGGAAGCGTCGATACGGGCAAAAACGATTCGTCGGCTAACTCGTACGGCCTTGAAACGCGATGCTGGCTCAAACCGTACGACCTGGGTGTCAGTCAGTTGATGACACTGACAATACAACCGTCCAGTGCGCCGGGGATGTGGAACGGGCATTTGCGTCTTACGCGTTTAAGCGGCGACATCAATTCATGGCGACGTGGCAATCGCGTGTTTCTTGCCGTCCTGCGCCGGCATCTGCTCGCATGGCGCGGACTGGAAGACGAACAGCGCGACGAGTACCTCGTACGCGGTATCGCTGCACTGGACATCTCACTGGAACGATTTGTGT
>NZCH01000053.1 GCA_002688155.1 Phycisphaerae bacterium | reverse complement strand
TCCAGCCGCCCAAGGACACGCTGGCGCGCATCAGCTTTCAGATGTTTTACCGCCTTTACAAGCGGCTTAGCGGGATGACGGGCACGGCCGTCGAGTCGTGGCGCGAGCTGTGGCTGGTGTATCGCAGGCCGGTCGTGACGATTCCGACGAACAAGCCATGTATCCGCACGCAGGCATCCGATGGCGTGTTCATGAAGGCGGATGACAAGTGGGGGGCGATTGTCGAGGGAATCGCCCTTGTGCACGCGACGGGTCGGCCGATTCTAGTCGGGACGCGCAGCGTGCGCGCCAGCGAGCATCTAAGCAAAATGCTCAACGAGCAGCAACTCGAGCACCAGGTGCTCAACGCGGTCCATCACCAGGAGGAGGCGGCGATCGTCGCCCGGGCCGGCGAGCGCGATCGTATCACCGTCGCAACGAACATGGCCGGGCGGGGCACGGATATCAAGCTGGGCAAGGACGTTGCCGAAATGGGCGGGTTGGCGGTCATCGCGACCGAACGTCACGAGTCCGGGCGGATCGACCGCCAGTTGTACGGCCGCGCGGGCCGGCAGGGTGATCCCGGCAGCGCCATCGCGTTCGTCAGCTTCGAGGACGAACTGGTGCAACGTTATGCTTCACGCTGGATCTTACGCGTGATCAAGGCGCTTGGCCCGGCGCGGTCGCCTCTGCGACGCGTCGTCGACCGCCGGCTTTTTCGCAAGATCCAGGCACGTGCCGAGCGCATCTCCCTGCGTCAGCGGCGTGGCGTCCTGCGCGCAGACGACTGGCTCGAAGAATTCCTGGGCTTCGCAGGCCGGGACGTATAGCCCCTGGCCCGCCCGCTTCAGCGATGTGGACATTGGCAGTGCGGGATACCGCCCGGTAACACACGAACCGCCTGATCTGTCGAACCGTAAATCATTCGAACGTAAAGCCCGCTGACCGCGGTCCACGGCGATTACCGCAGACGGTTCCCCCTAACCTCCAACACCTTAAAACACGATATAACCACAATATGCGTGATCAGGAGGCCCCGTTTTGACTACCGCTGCCGTTGTTTCCGACGCTGGTTACAGCACCGAGAAGACGGTCATCAAACCCCGGAAAGGGTTTGCCCACCTCGACTTTGGCGAACTGTGGCGGTTCCGCGACCTGTTGTATCTGCTGACCCTGCGGTCGATCAAGATTCGATACAAGCAAAGCGTGCTGGGCGTGGCGTGGGCGCTGATCAAGCCGTTCGTGCAGATGATCGTATTCAGCGTGTTCATCGGCACACTACTTGGCGTTGGCCGCCGGGTCGACGTGCCTTACCCCATTTTTCTGTACGCCGGGCTGCTTCCCTGGCTGTTCTTTCAGAGCACCGTGACTACGTCGACGCATTCGCTCGTGCAGAACGCCGCGATGATGCGGAAGGTGTATTTCCCCCGGATTCTGATGCCCCTGGCGACCATCGGGGCGCCGCTGATGGATTACCTGATCGGGTTCACTCTCCTGGGGGGCCTGATGTGGTACTACGGTGTGGCACTTACGCCACAGTTGCTGCTGGTGATTCCGCTCATACTCACGACGGTCATCGCGGGCATCGGTATCGGGATTTTCTGTTCTGCGTGGACTGCCATTTACCGCGACGTGGGCTTTCTGGTGCCGTACTTTGTGCAGCTGATGTTCTATGCCACACCGGTCATGTACCCGGGCAGCATCGTCGGCCCCGAGTACGCAGACCTTCTGACGCTAAACCCGATGTACGGTACCATCAGCACGTTTCGCGCCTGCATCTTCGGCGACCCGATCGACTTCCACGCATGGTCTATGTCCGTCAAGTTCGCCCTGCTGTTCTTGATCCTCGGCGTCGTGATGTTCCACCGTCTGGAACGGCGGCTGGCGGATGTGATTTGAAAATAACACCCCAGATAACCCGGGTTCCCGGTTCCAAATGGCGGCCGGGCGCGTGAACTGAATTTCGAAGATCGGCAATCAGCGTTCGACATTCGACATCTCCCATGCCTCCTTGCCCCATCCACACCGTCATCGTCACACACAACGCCTCGCGTTGGGTCGGGCCATTGTTGGAAAGTTGTGCGGCGTCGACACTCGTGCACACGGTAATCGTCGTGGACAACGCTTCGACGGACGACACCCGCGACATCGTGCGGCAGCGATTTCCAGGCGTTCGGCTCGAGGCGCTGGACGAAAACATCGGTTTTGGGCAGGCGAACAATATCGGTGTGCGCGCCGCGCTGGACGCCGGTAACCGTGCCGGAGGCGGAGCGAAATATGTTTTTCTTTTGAATCAGGACGCGAAGATCGGGCCGGACACGCTTGGGCACCTCGTCGCCGCGGCCGATCGGCACGAGCGGTTTGGCATCTTCAGCCCCGTCCACCTGACCTATGACGGAGACGCCCTGGACCCGCTGTTCACGCGGTTCGTGGCCCTGGGCGACTCGCGGGCGTACTTTTCCGACCTGCACACCGGCCAGGTGGCGGACGTGTACGAGGTCGGCTTCCTGCCCGCCGCGGCGTGGCTTATTCGGGCGAATGTGCTCGAAAAGGTCGGCGGGTTCGATCCAATTTTCTTCATGTACAACGAGGATCGCGACCTGCTGGACCGCATTAATCGGGCCGGGCACGGCTTGGCGATGGTTCCGGCCGCGAGGTTCTGCCACCACCACGGCGGCGAGGACTGGAACGTCCGGTCACCGAAGAAGCGCATGTGGATGCGGTTTGGCGAAATGGTCATCGAACTTAAGAATCCCGCCCACTCGTTCGCCGGCGCCCTGGCCCGTCTGACACGTGACACGCTCGCCGACGCCCTGCGCTGGTTTTTCCGAGCCCGCTGGCCCGACCTGCGCCTCACCATCACCGCATTTTGCCGGGTCCTGTGCCACCTGCCCCACGCCCGCCGTTCGCGGCGTCGCGCACAAACGGAAACGCCCCTTTTTCTGTCAATCCCCCGTGCCGAAAAAACCATCTCAGAAAAACGCGCTTCAACCCTCCCCTAAGGCTCCAATCCGGATGTGAGGTCCCCCAAGCCGACGTCCGCACCATTGCCAACATCACGCGCATGTAAGTTGCAAGTTGTTTTAATGCAATGTTTGTGCGTCATAATCTTGCCGAGTGCCCCAACCGGCTGCGCCTCGTATTTCCCCAAAACCCCCATTCCCCCCAGCTTAACAAGTAGTTTTTTTTGTATTTTTTTTACAAAGAGGGGTTGCCAGACACCCTTTACGCGGTAAACTAAACAAGGTGGAGTATCTAAAGAGCGAGGAAAGAGATGCGCTTCGGCACATCTTGTTAGGAAATAAAAAAGGATGGAACAATGAGAACGAGAACATCGCTGACAGTTGCTGCATTGTCGTGCGCGTTTGTATATGCGACGGCGCAGGCTTTCGTGACTATTGACAACTTTACCGATGTCGATGTCAACCCTCAGATCGTTGGCCCGATATCTTCGGGCAACGCCAGCGACACCGACACGGGCCTCACCGGGGCCATTGGCGGCCAGCGGACGCTGCAACTCACGATTAATGGGTCGACGTTCAACCAGGACTCCGATTTGAGAGTAGATACAACGGCTGTGCAGGGAGTTGCCATCTTAAACAATGGCAGCGGCAACGACTCGACCGGTAAAATCACGTGGGACGGGGGCGGCAGCCTCGGCGGTGTGGACCTGACCGAAGCCGGTGGGAACGACCGCATCAACGTCGCAGTGCTGTTTGCGGATTTGAACCTTGCACTTACGGTTGACCTCACGGACGGCGGCGGCGATGTGGCCACTGTTGCAAAGCTCACGGGTGCGATGACAGGCCTGGAGGGTTTCAGGTTTAACGACTTTTTGGCGAACAATGCTGCGATTGATCTGACCGACATCAACAAGGTCGAGTTGACGTTCGATGGTCCCGCCGCCCAGGACGCGACGATTCGTTTTATCGAGGCGACGATTGGCATTCCTGAGCCGGCGGCTGTCAGCCTGCTGACGATCGGCCTTGCCGGCCTGATGCGTCGACGGCGTGCGTGAGACACGCACTGACAAACTCAAATAACACCAAAAATAACACCAAACGGCTCGCACGCTTGTGCGGGCCGTTTTCTTTTGCGCACCGTTGGTTCGTGTTGATCTGCCCATTACGCGAGCCGGGCGGTCTTCGCCCCGGTGGTGCAGCGTGCGGATTTTCACGATCGTGCCAGGTCGCAGGGGAACGTGGGCGTGGCCCGTGGGGGCGTTTCACCCGGCAGGGGCGTGCCGCTTGCGGCTTCGCAAGGCCAATACGCGCGGCAGGGCTCGAACCTGCAACCTTCGGTTCCGTAGACCGATGCTCTATCCAATTGAGCTACGCGCGCTCGTCATCGTTCGGCAAGAATAACGGTGAGTCGGGACGATTTCAATCGTTCAGGGGCTAAGGGCCAGGGGCCGGGGAATTCAGGTCGGTGGTTGTTTGTCATTGGGTCATCGGTTTCTCGCACCGCAGAAGCGGGCGGGCCGTGCCTTCTGCCGCGTCCCCCCGTGCCCCGCCTTGTCCAACCCGGGCCCCTAGCTGCTGGCCTGGGGCTCCTCGATTAAGTAATACCCAAACGCATCCGTAATCGCCTGCCACGAGGCGTCGACGATGTTTTCGTTAACGCCGATGGTGGTGAAGTGTCCGCCGGCGCCGCCTGCCTGATTCAACACCGCGAACTGGACGGTGACTCGAACTTTTGCGGCCGACTCGGCCTTGGCGTTGACCACGCGCACCTTGTAGTCGCGCAGGTGCACGTTCGCGAGTTGCGGGTACGCGGGCAGCAGGCACTTGCGCAGAGCGCCGTCCAGTGCGTTGACCGGGCCGTCGCCGGCCGAGACCTCGTGCCGGTCCTGGCTGTCCACGCTCATCCGCACGATCGCCTCGGTCGCCGCCTTCTCGCCGTGGCGCTTGAGGATCACGCAGCGGTAATGGTCAAGCTGCCAGAACTCGGGGCGGTCGCCGCGCAATTCATGCAGCAGAAGCTCGAAGCTGGCCCTGGCGTCTTCGAACTGGTAGCCCTGGTTTTCCAGGTTCTGCACCCGCTGCAGCACCGCCCGCTGAAGGTCCTTGTCGTCGCCGATATTGAACTTTTCGCCCAGCGTTGCGGCGATGTTGCTGGCCCCGGACAGCTCGCTGATGAGCACCTGCCGGGCGTTGCCGACGGACTCGGGCTCGACGTGCTCGTACGACCGCGTGACTCGCTGCACGGCGTGCACGTGCATGCCGCCCTTGTGGGCGAACGCGGCGGTGCCCACGAACGGCTGGCCGGCGACCAGGTTCATGTTCGCCACCTCATATACAAACCGGCTCGTCTCTGTCAGATTCCGCAGCCCGCCCCCGGACGTGCCGTTCTGCAAGCAGTCGTAGCCGAGTTTGAGTCGAAGATTTGCAATGATCGTCGTCAGGTCGGCGTTGCCGCATCGTTCGCCGATGCCGTTGATGGTGCCCTGTACCTGGGCGCACCCGGCCTTGATGCCGGCCAGCGAGTTGGCGGTCGCCAGACCCGAATCGTTGTGCGTGTGGATGCCAAGCGTCACTTCGCCACCCAAATGGCTCTGCACGCGGCCTACCGCCTCGGTGATCCAGCCCGGCATCGAGCCCCCGTTGGTGTCGCAGAGGATCACACGGCACGCTCCGCCCTCCACCGCCGCGGTGAGGGTCGACAGGGCGTATTGGGCGTTGGCCGCCAGCCCGTCGAAAAAGTGCTCTGCGTCGTAGAACACGTCACCCGTCTCGCTGTTTTCGCGGCAAAAGGTCACGGACTCGCGGATCATGGCGAGGTTCTCGTCACGGTCGACGCGCAGGACCTGATCCACGTGCAGGTCCCAGGTCTTGCCGACGATGGTAATGACCGGGGCATGCGCGCCAACGAGGGCTTTCATCCCCGCATCGTCCGCCGGGTCGGCGCCGCGCCGCCTGGTCATGCCGAACGCGCAGACCTTGGCGTGCTTGAAATCGGTCTTGCCCGCCTGCTCGAAGAAGGCGGTGTCCTTGGGGTTCGACAGCGGGTAGCCGCCTTCGATATAGTCCACGCCCAGCGTGTCCAGATGCTCAACGATCCGCAGCTTATCGATCAGGCTCAGCGACACCCCCAGCGCTTGCGTGCCGTCACGCAGCGTTGTGTCGTAAATCTCGATGCGGCGATTGTCAGCCATCGTCACCCCATTGTCATTGATCGCATCCCGCGTGGCAACCACCTGCGAATATCAGTGACGATTCTGGTCGGTCACTTGCGACCGGGTTTGTTGCAAGGGGTCATGATGCGCAACTTTCGCAGGCGACCGGCTGAAAGTGTGGAACCGCTCGGCCGTGCTGAATGGGGTTCACGATTGTGCAAATCGCCACTGACGTTGAAACGTGGTGCGAATCAACCTATAAAGTTGTCCCCAACACGATTCTGAGCTTAGGGGACCGATGCCTGTACCAACCGAAACGCTTCGCAATATGCGTGTGCTCAATGCGGTGTTCGCCGTGTCGAGCGTGCTGTTGTTGCTGTCGACGGTGTGGCTGGTACTGGCGGACTACAACCGCCCGTGGCGGATTCACCAGCGTGAAGCAATCCGCTGGGACGCGGCCATGACGCGTGGCGTGCTCGAAGGCGAAGAGATCAAAGCCGCCCGCGGGCAGATTGAAGCAATCACCGCCGAACGCGCTGAGTTGGAGCAGCAGGTCGCCAGCGAACAAGGCGACGAGATTGCCGAGCATGAACAGACGATCGCTGCGCAGCACAACGTCATCGAGCGTCTGAAACTGCCGCTTGCCAACGAGAGGGGCCGGGTCAACCCCAAGCTTCAGGAGATTGAACTGGCGAGCAGCAAGTACGGCCCGGATTTGCCGGAGGCCAAAGCGCTGCGCGAGGAGCTCAAACCAATCCAGAACGCGATCGTTGAAATGGAACGCCAGACCGTCGAGGCGAAGCAGGCCAAGGAAGAGGCCCAGGCACAGATCGCCAAAATTCGCGAGCAGATCAGCGACCGCGACGCGCGGTTGATGGATCTGCAGCGCAAGGAAGATAGCCTGCAGGAACGGCTCGCACAGTTACATCCCACGGGTGTTGAGGCGCTCACCAAGCTGATCCGTGATTCGCCCTTGCTCGACTGGCTCAACCCCAGCGAAAAGGTGCAGCAGGTTGTGGTGCCGGAGGTGCTCGTCGACCTTAACTTCATGCGGGTCGAATCGATTGACCGCTGCCATTCGTGTCACTTCAACATTGATAAACCCGCGTTCGAGCGCGAGCAGTTAAGGGTGTTCGCCGAGCGCCAGGTCGCCGGCGACGCTGGCACGGACATCAATAAGGTCGAGCAGCCGTCCGTCATGATCGGCTTCTGGCACAATGCGGTGGACGCCCTGCCATCGCTGCGTGGCCAACTCAAAGGAATCAGTGACGACGCACTGCGCTCGCTCAATGAGCTTCGCGCTGACGCGGGTCTGGAGAAGTTCAAGAACATCGAGCAACTGCTCAGCCACGCGATGCTCGACACGGGTGTTACTGACGAGCAGGCCAGTGCGTGGCACGAGCGGCTGCGGTACCTGCGAGATGATTTGCAGGCCGCGCTGAAGCAGTCGCTCGGGAAGGTGCAGTATGAACGG
>NZCH01000052.1 GCA_002688155.1 Phycisphaerae bacterium | reverse complement strand
GGGCGTGATCTGGTAGATCATATGTTTGGCGGCCGCGCGCTCCTCGGGCAACATGCCGCCTTCGCCCGTGTTGGTCGAAGTGCCGACCATCGCCGACGCCAGGCCCATCGACGTTTTGGTCGCCTTCGACAGGGCGCCGTAACTCATCGCGGAAATCGAAATCGGAATGTCGTTCTCGATCGGCACTTTCGCGTACCGTCCGCCCAGCGTCGTGTGCAGATTGACTTTGCCGTCGATGTCGGCCAGTTGCGCGAGTCGCTCCGGGGGGAACACGAATGTCAGGTCATCAAACGTCGGCAACGTCTTAAACGCGCCGTACCCGCGCACGCGGTACCGGCCGATCTGGCTCTTCGTGCGAATGTCCGCGATGACCTCGCGCTGCCAGTAGTCGGTGGGTGCGATCTGGTTTGGGGCGGCGGTTTGAATCATGGGAGTAGTGTATTTAGTCCGCATCAAACGTCATCACATCGCGGTTTCCATCGGCGGTGACCGCTTCGGTCTTTTGTTCCTGTGCTTCGTCGAACAGCAGTTCG
This sequence comes from Phycisphaerae bacterium, assembly GCA_002688155.1. Taxonomy (GTDB): domain Bacteria; phylum Planctomycetota; class Phycisphaerae; order Phycisphaerales; family Phycisphaeraceae; genus ARS1224. The sequence goes on along the minus strand of NZCH01000052.1, from coordinate 14,805 downwards.
CCTGACTCATACTCCTGGTAACGCAGCGCGCGCTGGTCGGAGATAAATTTCTTGAACTGGCCCGGCGCGATTGGCGAGTCGACGCGGTGTTGCCCAAGGATGTCGGCAATCTTTTCCGCATCGCCGTCGCGCAGGTCTGTTTGAACCGCGTCCTGGCCGAGGCTGGCGATGGCACCGGCGACGTAGATTTCGCCGTCCATCATGAACTCGCCCAGCGCCTCGGCAGCGCTGCCCAACACGATGAGCACGCCGCCCATCATCATTGACCCGGCGCGGTAGCCGGCGTCACCGCGGCATACGATCGATCCGCCTTTCATGACCTGCCCGGCCCGGCTTCCGACGTTGCCATGCACGAGGATGCGGCCGTCACGTATGGCCACGCCGCACACCGCACCTGCGTTGCCGTCGACCTCCATCGCACCTGAAAGCAAATTGTCCGCAAATCCCCAGCCCACGTTGCCCGTTACGTGCACGGTCGGCGAATCGCACAGGCCCATGCAAAAGTAACCGGCGCTTCCCTGAATCGTCAACTTCACCGGATGCACAACACCCACACCAAGGTTGTGGCGTGCATCCGGGTTCGTCAGGACGATTTGCTCCTCGCCCTGCGCGCCGTTTTCACACAACCGCTCGGCCGCCGCACGCAACCGCGTATTTATCGCGCGGACGTCAAGCTCGCTTGCATCGATCTGGACCATGTGCGAGTCGTTCCAGGATAGGGTTCAAAACAGGGGATCGTCTGATGGCCCAGTATTTGTTGAAGGGACACTTCCTCCGACGCGACGGCGACGAACTCGTCCGTCTCGCATACGACCATCGGTTTGGCGCCGATGCGGTCCTTCGCGTAACCGACACCTTCGGGTGTCGCGACGAGAAACGAAAACGTGCCGTCGAGTTCGTCAAGCGATTGGGCGAGCGCATCGTCCATCGATTGACCGTGGGTCATTTTATCTGCCAGGTAGACGGCGATCAGTTCGGAGTCGTTTTCCGTGCGGAAACGATAGCCGCGCTGTTGCAGCAGGCGTTTTAGTTTGAAGTAGTTGGTTATCTGCCCGTTGTGGACGATGGCCACATCGTTGAAGCCATACGCCCAGAACGGGTGTGACGTGGAGGGGTTCACGTCGCTCTCGGTCGCGAGTCGCACGTGGCCGATGCCGTGCGTGCCGATGAACGGGGCGCAATCAAACTTGCGGTCCAGGTCATCAGCGGTGCCGACGTCCTTGATGACATGCAGGCTGTACCCGGCGGAAAATATTTCGACACCCGGCGTTTCCTCGATCGCGTAGCTGATCGTTTGAATGTCGGCCGCCCCCGGGATACCGCTTTGCTGATCGCAGGTGATCATCGCGAATTCGTTGTCGTGCCAGGTATCGCGGATATCGATGGTGTGGTCGCACAACACGTCCTGAACGCGCTGCAGCCGCGCCGGCCAGTTGCCCGAGTCGTGCGAGAGGTCGGCGTCGAGGAACAGGCGAAAGACGAGCCCGTCAGTCGCTTCGCCATACACCGCCAAGCCGGTCGAGTCCGGCCCGCGATGCTGGCATCCACAAAGCATGTTCAGCAGCGCACGCCCACACGCGCCCGCTTCTGCCTTGTATACAATGCCCGCAATGCCGCACATATTCATGTCCCTTACGGTTAAATCACGTTAGTGCTTCCACACCACGCGGCTTGCCGCTTGGCTCGCCTCAACGGATAAGTATATCCGCGCCGACCCTCCCCCGGGTAATCTGACGGTGTCCACTGCGAATGCGAAAAACTGTGTGCCGCACGCCACTCGTATCGCTTTGACAAATCCCCGCCTATCTCATAAACCAGCACCTTATCACGTACCCCAATAGAGAAGGAAGCATTATGGCTACGCGCGAACAGATCAGGCGGAAGCTCAAGTCTGACGGCATTGAGTTTATTCTCGTGCAATTCGTTGACGCGACGGGCGCGGCGAAGGTGAAGATGATTCCTGTGGCCAGCTTCGACGACGCGATCGACGAGGGCGCCGGGTTCGCCGGCGCCGCGCTGTGGGGGCTGGGCCAGGGGCCGCATGACCATGACATGCTCGGGCGCATTGATTTGGACACCTACACACCCGTGCCCTGGCTGCCCAACACCGCGCGGTTCGCGGCGAACCTGTTCGTCGACGGTGAATCATTTCCTTTTTGCCCGCGGACCAACCTGCATCGCGTGCTCGCTGACATAAAGAAGAAGGGTTACATCTTCAACATCGGCATGGAGCCAGAGCATTTTCTGGTCACGCGCAATGATGACGGGACGATCCAGCCGTGGAACCCGGACGGCGTCGATTCACTGGCCAAGCCGTGCTACGACTTTCGCGGGATGGCGCCGGCGATGGCATACCTGCAGGAACTGACCGGTGCGCTGAACAAACTGGGCTGGGGCGTGTACCAGTGCGATCACGAGGACGCCAACGGGCAGTTCGAGGTTAATTTTGATTACGCCGACGCGCTCACGACGGCCGACCGCATCACGTTCTTTAAGATGTGCACATCACAGATCGCCAAAAAGTACGGTGCGATCGCGACGCACATGCCCAAGCCGTTTTCAGACCGGACCGGAAGCGGACTGCACATGCACTACCATCTCGCGAGCACGCGGACGGGCAAGAGTTTGTTCGAGTCGAAGCGCGACAAGCGCGGGCTGGGCTGCTCGGAACTGGCATACCACTTCGTCGGCGGCATCCTGCGGCACGCTCGCGCACTGTGCGCGGTCACCAGCCCAACAGTCAACTGTTACAAGCGGCTGCAACTGGGTGAGGGTTTGTTCACCAGCCGGTCCGGCTTCACGTGGACGCCCGCGTTTATTACCTACGGTGACAACAATCGCACGCAGATGATCCGCACCGCCGGGCCCGGCCATTTCGAGGACCGCACGGTCTCGGCGGCGGCGAACCCGTACCTTGCGGCGGCGGCCTACATCGCGGCCGGGCTCGATGGCATCGAAAACAAAATCGACCCCGGTGAGCCGAATCTGGGAAACATGTACGACAAACCGCTGGACGAAATCCGCCGCTCGGGTGTGGGCATTCTGCCGCAGTCGTTGTGGGAGGCGCTCGAGGAACTGCGCCAGGACGAGGTGATCAAAGGCGCGCTGGGCCCCATCGCCGACGAGTTCATCGATTTCAAGGCCAAGGAGTGGGAGACCTACGACCAGCAGATCACGTCGTGGGAAGTGCAGCGGTACCTGACGTTCCTCTGATTGTCATCACCTGCAATACGCTCGAAGCGGGAATCCGCAGGGTATGCGCAGATTCACCCGGGCGGTCGCAAGTGAGCTACAATGTCTGTGGTGATAAGCACACACCATCACGATGACCTGACGGGCGCGGCGCCGACTTCACCCAAGCGCTATCCGCGGAGGGTGCGTGCGCTGCCGCCGCCTGGCAACTGATCCTTTCTGCCGGCGTTCATTTTTCCCGACGACTTGATTCTGATTGCTGCCGCGACGCGCTGAGGGCGATGAAACCCGCCTCGCAGGCATGCGACACGTGCCACAATTCATATGCCCTATCAACTGCTTCGATTCGCGATGCGCAAGAAGTATCCGGAACCGCGGATGTTCCGATCGCCGGACAAGCTGCGCGATGAGTACGACGTGGTGATCATCGGCGGCGGCGGGCACGGGTTGGCGACGGCGTATTACCTCGCGAAGAACCATGGCATTACCGACGTCGCGGTGCTTGATCAGGGGTACATCGGCGGCGGCGGCACGGGTCGAAACACCGCGATCATCCGGTCTAATTACCTCACAGAGCAGGGCGTGGCGTTTTACCAGCGCAGCGTGAACCTGTACGCCGACCTTTCGCGCGAGCTGGACTTCAACCTTTTTTATACGAAGCGCGGACACTACACGCTGGCACACTCGGATGCGTCAATGCGCACAATGCGCTGGCGCGCTGAGGTGAACAAGCACGTGGGCGTCGACAGTGAAGTGGTCGGTCCGGGTTTCATCAAGAAGGAGATCCCGCAGATTGATTTGCAGTGCGGCGGGCATCAGCCGCCCATTGTCGGGGCGCTGTATCACCCGCCGGGCGCGATTGCACGGCACGACGCGGTGGCGTGGACCTATGCGCGCGGCGCGGACCGGCACGGCGTCGAGATTCATCAGAAGACCAAAGTCACCGGTATCGAAGTGCGCGATCACGCGGTGGCAGGCGTTCACACGGACAAGGGTTTTGTCAAGGCGCGCAAGGTGCTGTCCGCCGTCGCAGGCTGGACGACGCACATTACGAAAATGATCGACCTGCACACGCCACTGGTCATTCACCCGCTGCAGGCGCTGGTTACCGAGCCACTCAAGCCGTGGCTGGACGCGATTGTGGTGTCGGGCAGCCTGCACGTGTACATGAGCCAGTCGACGCGCGGTGAGGTCGTCGGCGGCGCGTCGCTCGATCCGTACGAACTGATTTCGATGCGCTCGACGTTGGATTTCGCCGAGAGCATGGCCGGCTACTTCGTTGACCTGTTTCCGTGCCTGTCGAACGTGAAGATTATGCGTCAGTGGGCGGGGCTGTGCGACATGACGCCGGACTTTTCACCCATCATGGGCACGACGCCGATCCGCGGATTTTACATCGACGCCGGTTGGGGCACATACGGGTTCAAAGCCACACCTGTGTGCGGTGAAACACTCGCTCACACAATTGCACACAACGAAGAACACAAGCTGATTCGTCTGTTCACGCTCGCGCGGTTCGGGCGATTTGAACTGGTGGGGGAGAAAGGCGCCGCGTCGGTTGGGCATTGAATTTCAGGCACGTGCGCGGGGGGCCGGAGTCCCCCGCCCCGCGACCCAAATATTTTCGTTGCGAAGTATCAGAATTCTGACCACATGAAACTTCTCACCTGCCCCATTAACGGCTCGAGGCCCATTCAGGAGTTCACCTATGGCGGCGCCGTGCGCGATATGCCCGCCCCCGACGCCGTCAACGACGAACAGTGGGGCGACTATGTGTTTCACCGAAACGGTTACCCCGAAGTCAAACGCGAATGGTGGTACCACACCGCCAGCGGTGTCTGGTTTATCGCTGAGCGTGATGTGGTAAACGACGTGATTGTAAGGACATACTTGTACAGCAAAGGCAACGACTGAGCATTGGTTGCGACATGCCCCCGCACCGCATCCCTGCACAACCCGGCGAATGGATCGACCGTACGCTGCCGATCACGTTTAAGTTCGAAGGCCGCTCGTACAAAGGCTACGCCGGCGACACGCTGTCGAGCGCGCTGTGGGGCAGCGGCGTGCGATTGCTTGGCCGCAGCTTCAAGTACCACCGCCCGCGCGGTGTCATGTCGATGGCGGCGCACGATGCGAACGTGTTTGTCGAGGATTCACCGCACGTCAAGAATCGCCGGAACAACCTGCGTGGTGACGTCCTTCCCATCACGGCGAAGCTGGACGTGGTCGCATGTAACACCAAAGGCGGTGTTGCCAACGACTGGCTGCGCGTCAATCAACTGTTCGCGAAGATGCTGCCTGTTGGGTTTTATTACAAGGCGTTTCACAAGCCGGGCAAGCTGTTCCCATTCTTTGAACGGTCAATGCGCGGCGTGGCGGGGCTCGGCCGCATCGACCCTGACATCGAGGCGGTCAACACTCCCAAACGGTACGACGATTGCGATGTGCTGGTGATTGGCGCGGGCGCATCGGGCCTGTCGGCGGGCGTCGCCGCAGCGCGGGCGGGCGCGCACGTGGTGCTGGGCGATGATCAACCGCATCCTGGCGGGGCACTTGGGTATCAATCGCCGTTACATTCCATTGCGCGCGACAGGCTGCGCGAGCTACTCGCGCAGGCCGGGCAACTGGACAACCTGGATATTCGGCAGGGCACGATGGCGGCGGGCGCGTACGGCGACCTGTGGGTCGCGCTGGTCGACAATGACAAACTGACGAAAATGCGCGCCCGTGCGCTCATCATCGCTGGTGGCGCGTTCGAGCAGCCATCCGTATTTCACAACAACGACCTGCCAGGCGTTATGCTCGCGTCGGCGGCGCAGCGACTGATGCACTTGTACGGCGTCAAGCCATTTGAACGATGCGTGGTGCTTGCGGCGAACAGCGATGGTTACCAGGCGGCGGCGGACCTTCGCGCCGCGGGCGTGGACGTGGCTGCCATCGCGGACCTGCGATCCGGCGGTGAGCCGACCGACCTGGCGTACCGCGCGATCGACGCCGGCATCGCCGTACATCGTGGACACTGCGTGTACGAGGTGCACCCGCCGCGCGTGGGCTTTGGCGTCGCGGGCGTCGTTCTGCGAAAACTGTCAGACGATAATCGGCCAATACCCGACACGAACGTGCTGATCGACTGCGACGGCGTCGCGATGAGCGTCGGCTGGGCGCCCAACGGCGGGATCTTGTATCAGGCTGGCGCGCGCTTCATATACGACGATCAATCAGAACAGCTCGTGTCCGGCACGCTACCGCAAGGAGTATTTGCCGCGGGGCGCGTCAATGGTGTTTATGACATCGACGATAAGATCACGGACGGAACGCGCGCCGGCCAACTTGCCGCGCAACACCTGAACTTGTCGACCGGATCACTTCCCGCCGCGCCGTCACGCGCCGTGGCGCGCAGCCATCCGTATCCCATTTATGAAAATGACAGGCACAAGTGCTTCATCGACTTCGACGAAGATGTCCAGCTCGTGGACATCGCCAATGCGCATCAAGAGGGTTACGACAACATTGAACTGCTCAAGCGGTACACGACATTTGGAATGGGTCCGAGTCAGGGCAAGCTGTCAAATATGAACGCGGTGCGCGCGCTGGCGAAACTAAACGGCGCGGGCATCAACGAAACCGGCACAACCACGTCGCGCCCGTTCCACCAGCCGGTGCTGATCAGCCACCTTGCCGGCCGGCGGTTTCACCCGATGCGCCGCACACCGATGCACGTATGGCATCACGCGCATCACGCACGATTCATGCACGCGGGCACGTGGTATCGCCCCGAGTATTACGCGCAGTCGGGTAAGACGCGCGAGGACTGCATCATTGCCGAGGCCAAACGTGTACGGTCGGGCGTCGGTATGATCGACGTCTCGACGCTGGGCAAACTGGAAGTCAGTGGGCCCGATGCCCGCACGTTCATCGAGCAGATTTACACGGGCAAATTCGGAAAGCTTGATGTTGGCCGCACTCGGTACGTTGTCGCGTGCGACGAGTCGGGCATTGTGATCGACGATGGCATGATCGCGCGGTTGGGCGAGGACCGGTACTACCTGACGGCAACCAGCAGCGGTGTCGCGGCGTTCTACCGCGAGATGCAGCGCTGGGCGATTCTGTGGTCGATGAACATAACACTGGCAAATGCGACCGGGCACTTAGCTGCACTGAACATCGCCGGGCCGGATTCGCGAAAGGTTGTGACGCAGGTGACGAACGTGGACATTTCCGCGGACGCGATACCGTACATGCACGTGCGCGAAGGCGACGTGGCCGGCGCGCCGGCGCGGGTGATGCGCGTGGGGTTCGTCGGCGAGTTGGGATTTGAGGTGCACGTGCCCGCGTCGTTTGGGCTGCGCGTGTGGAAGGCGCTGATCGAAGCGGGCCACGTGTACAGCATAGGTCCGTTCGGTGTTGAGGCGCAGCGCCTATTGCGACTTGAAAAAGGCCACATCATCCTCAGCCAGGATACCGACGCGCTGACTTACCCGGACGAAGCCGGTGTCGCCTGGGCGATCGGTAAAGACAAGGCGTTCTTTGTCGGCCAGCGGAGCATCGACGTGCTGCGCAAACATGACGCGACGCGCCGGCTGGTCGGCTTTCGAATTGACGAACATTACCGGGGCACATTGCCACAGGAAAACCACTTGATTATCCGGCAGGGCAAGATCACCGGGCGGGTGACGAGTGTCGCGCATCGCTCGACGTTCGGTTTCCCGCTGGGCCTGGCGTACATCGCGCCGGATCAGGCCAAGCCCGGTTCGCACGTGCAGATACGCATCAGTGATGGCGCGCTCGTACCCGCGACTGTGACGGCTTTGCCGTTTTACGATCCGCAGAACGAGCGGCAGAAAATGTGATCGTGATTGGTAACGGATCCAATGAATCGCCAAACACCCGTTCACAATCTTCTAAGCGCACGTAACCCATCGTGGGGAACGCTGCACGACGCGCCGATCGCACTGCGATTCGTTGAAATGGACACCGAGCATGAGGCGCTCAAGACGCTCGCTTTATGCGATGTCAGCGCATTTCGCACGATTGGCGTCAAGGGTCCCGGCGCCGGGGCGTTCCTGCGTGTGCAGAACGTCGATCCCCCGCCCCTGGACGAAACGTACGCCACACGCCCGCTCGACGACGGCCTGGTTGTACGGCTGGGCGCCGATGAGTTTTTTCTCGAGTCAGGCATCGAATCACAAACGTACGATCACATCGCCCATGCCCTCACGCGCAACGCCAACACGATGCCCGGCGTGTATCCCATCGTGCGTGAAGATGCGTCGTTCATCATCGCCGGTAAGCGCGCCCGTGAAGTGCTCGCGCAAACGTGCGGCGTCAACTTTCGCAACGAACCGCCCGGTAAAGTCGTGCTCACCCGTGTCGCCGGTGTTAATGTAATGATCCTGCCGTCCGGTGATGCCTCGCCACGCTACCGTGTGTGGCTTGACCCCAGCTACGCAACGTACCTGTGGCAGCAACTTGATGACATCGTGCACGACCTGAACGGGAAAGTGGTCGGCGCCGCGTGCGTGTACCCGCAGCTCGCGTAATGCGCACCGCGGTCACGCACCAATCGCCCGACCCGCCAGCCATCCCAAGCAGCACCCCGCCACGCCGAGCACCACGCTGGCCGCGACGTATCCAATCGCGCGCCCGTAAGCGCCATGGTTCAACATCGCCATCGTTTCGTTCGAAAACGTCGAGAACGTTGTAAATCCCCCGAGCAGTCCGACCACAACCAGCAGCCGCCAGCGCGGCGCATCACCCTGCTGAAGCATGTATCCCACGGCGATGCCAATCGCCAGCGACCCCGCAATATTGATCACCAATGTCGCCCAGGGGAACGCAGTGTCGAACCGCCGGACGAACCACAGCCCAATCCAATATCGTGCGTTGGCGCCAATGCCGGCGCCGACGAAGACGAGCAGACTGTTCAAGGCCGGGTTCACGGTTCAGTGCGCTTTTCGCAGCAAGGAGAAAAGAAACAGTAGCGACCTCAATGGTCAAGCGGCTTTGTCAGGAAGTTGTATCGTGGGTGCCGCGCCGGTACAACTTCTGCCCAAGATCAGCACATGACGAAACATCGATCTGAGCCAGAGGTTACGGTTACTCCAATCAAAGCTCTACCCGCCGATCGGCAATCGGCATGGTGGAAGCCGCACCATACTCTAACATTGGTCTGGTTGTTTTCATCAGGAAGGGCGGTGTCTGACCGTAGACTGCGGATGATGAGTCCAGCTAGTCTGCTGAGTGAAGTATTGTCAGATCCTGTGTATGAGGCGGTGGATCTGGCGGGCTCTTTTTCAACCCCCTCGACGAACTGAACTCCGGCGATGGCATCGCTCATGAACGTGGCCGGCAAGCCCCGGGCATTCTCGCGGTGCAGCCATGTGCCCATGCCGGCGCCGTACTCGTTGCGGAGCATGCGTCGCGCGATAGCCAGTGCCTGGGGCCGTCATCACGAACGGGTGATGCGAATGCTTACTCGTCACCAGCCTTGAGCACCGCCTCGGCGGAAAGATCCGTCAGCTCGGAGATGGAGCCAGTTGGTGGCATTGAATGTGCGTTCGTTCCCCGCAAACGCGACCGGACTTCACTGTGACTTCTTATCGCCCGCCGTGTCACCGGAATCGTGGTCGTCGTGTGGTTCGCCCGGCGGGACATCATCAGTGGAGGACGTCTCGGTTGGCGGAGTGCTGGGATCGTCGGTTGACTGTGCGGTTTGCGCCTGGCGCTGCTGTGCGGCCTTGGCCTGCATGGCCTGGCGGAGTTTTGCACGCTGCTCGATCACGCGCTGCTGAAACTGCTGGTAGGAACGCTCGAGCGTGTCGAGCAGGCGGGGCACGTGCGGCGCGGACATGTAGATGCGCGCCGACACTGCCGAACGCGGAAAGAAGTTGGCGATGAAGTCAAAATTGAATTCGGACGCCGAATGTCCGATCAGCACGGCGTTGGCGTAAACGCCGGCAAGGCGTTCGTCGGGCAGGCGCAATTCTTCGTAAATCTCCTCGATCGTTGGCTTGCGCTTCTGCTCGGGCGGTTTGGGCAGTTTAGGGATATCGCCAAAACGGTTTTCGAATTTACTGATGTTGTCGCGCAGCGCGGTCATCATTTGCGGAACGACGGCCTGGGGTACGATCACGCGGGCTGCGACCTGATGCGGGCGCGTCAGGCTCAGCAGGTAATCAATCACGAACTCGTTGGGCCCCTGAAGCACGATTGCGCCCGTGCTGAACGTGCCGGATGCGACCTGCTCGGGCACGCGGGCGCTGATCTGATTGTGCTTGATCCGCTGCGTGATCGTGTCGGGATTGTCCGACTTGTCCTGGTCCGGTTGACCCCCCTGGCTGCCATCAGGCAACTGGTCGTCCAGCGGTACGTCGTTGGTGTTGTCATCACTCATTGTGTCGTGTTCTGTGTTTGACGGGCGTCAGACATCGTGCGCCAGCGGCACAAAGCGAGCGCGGCCCACCACTGTGTTCGCTGACTACACGGTACCGCGATTGAATGGGCAGGGCAACCCTCGCACGCCTGCAGTCTGGTTAATCGCGCAGCGTCGCCTTGATGCGCAACCGATGTACAAGCAGGTCGAGCGCTTCGAGAATGTCGCGACAGACGACGTCCGCGACGCGAATCAGTTCGCCGGCCATTCCTTCCGGACCGCACACCGCGATGCCCAGCACGGCGGCCTGTACCATCGCCACGTCGTTGCGCCCGTTGCCGATTGCCACGGTCACCTGCGGGTTCAGGTCGGCAAGCATGCGTGCTTTGTCCTGCCCGGTTTTCACGATGTGCACTTCGACGGGGAGGTCCGCGAGTGCGTCATCAACTTTGCCAAACGTGTCGGCGGTCATGACCGTGATGCGCATCTGCTTGGCCAGCTCAATAAGTCGCGGCGCGACGCCGGGGAGCAACATCCCGTCTCGCGAGAGTGTGCCGGTAAAGTCGAGCGCCAGGTTCGCGAACGCCAGCGTTCCCCGCCCGGGAATGTCAAGGCTCTTGCGGTGAAACAACACGGTCTCGCCGGTCTCGATATCCACCTCGACGAGTTGATGCGACATCGTCTCATCTTCAAACGTGTGCAGCACGAACCCGATCTTGTCGCCGCCGCGCGGAAACTTTGGATCGTCGATGGCCATGGTCATCGACGGGCACCAGACATGCTGGACCGGGTCGCGCAAGAATGATGCGTACCAATGCACGTGGCCTGTCGCGAACAGTCGCAGGTTCACGTTCTGCAACCGCTGCATGAGCACCTGCAGCGCTGACGGCGGGATGCTCCAGTACGCGCTCATGTCATCGATTTGTTCGTCGGGCGAGCGCATGTAAGGCAGGGTGTGCATGAACACAGCGACATTCTGATCGGCGACCTGCATGGCGGAGATTTTGCGGTCAAGCCATTCGAGTTGCCGGCGCTCCGCGTCGATGAGCCCGGCGCCCATGATCTGTGAGTTCAGGCCGATCAGCGTCCACCGGCCGTGCTGCACGGCGAATCGGTCCGCCTCGTACACGTCGAGCCAGGCATCGACATGTTCCTTACGCACATCGCCCGACGGATCGTGGGTGATTAGGCGGTTGAGCACCGCCGCGGCACCCACGTCGTGGTTGCCGGGCACGACGTGCATGGGAACGCCGAACCGCTCCAACTCATGTCGGGCCCACGCGAACGAATCGGTATCACGAAATCCGTCGTTCGTGACGTCGCCGGTCACGACCATCAGGTCCGGACCGATCGCGCCGACGCGCTGACGCAGATGCGACAGGCAGTCAATCGAACGTTGCACCTTCGGGTTCAGATGCAGGTCGGAAAGCTGTACAACCGTGAAGGGGTCACGTGCCATGTGATTGCGGATTATAGCGACCCGGTGACGGTTCCCTTGTTCTAAAGCATGCGTGAGAGCGACCCTCACACTTGCGTGCGCCGCGCGCCCGCGAAGTTGACGCCGATCGTAAAGCCAAAGACACCCAGTACAAACGCGTAAAACATCGCAACGCCCCATGAATTTGCGCCGATCGCGAACGCGGCGACCTCGCCTGCTGCAATCACACCCAGCGCACATGCAAACATGTGCCAGCCCTGCCTGCCCTTGAAGTTTGCGCCCATCCCCAGTGCGCTCACGACGACGATCGACATGAGGAAAGCACTCAATGCCACGAATGCCCACTCCTCGACGCGAAACACGAGCCAGCCGACCGCGCACAGAATCGTTAGTAAGAGCATGGCGCCAAATGCGTTGCTTTGAATGCGTTGCGTCCGATTCAGCGCGTATCGCCCGTACTTGTTGAGCCGAAGCAGGAGGTTAAAGAAGGGCGCCCCCAGCCACGACAGCACGACAAACGCGATGTAGAGGATCAAGAACGGCATGATGAACGGCATACTCTCGGGCACCGACTCCGCCACGCCGCGCATAACGCGGTACAGCACGTATGCTCCGATGATCAAACCCATGCGCACGCGCCCGTCCAGGCGGCTCATCCACAGGAAGTACGCCAGCAGCAGGCGATAAATCGGATTGCGCGCCTTGAGCCCCTCGACGAGCCCGGCTTTGGCCCATTCGTTGCCCGGACCCAGCCGAAGCGCTTCGCGAAAATGTTCCAGAGCCTTCTTGGGCTGATTCTCATGCAGGTAGGCCCACCCTTGATTTGCGTGTGTGAGCGGATTATCCGGATCCTCGCCAAGCGCACCACGAATGGTCGTGCGCGCCTCGTCCCGCTGCCCGAGATGCACCTGCGCGATCGCAAGAATGTTTTTGCAGTCCACGTGCTCGGCAAAGAGCGCCAGCCCTTTGCGCGCCGACTCGGCGGCGTCCTTCCAGCGCTCACCCGTGACGAACAGGCTGGCCAGAAGTGCAAAGTAATCTGCGTTTGTCGGATTGATCGCGATCGCCTGGTCAACCGCCTGACGCGATTGCCTGTACTGCCCGGCATCGTGCAGAACGACGCTGTGGATGTAGTGGACGTAAGCGTCATCGGGCGCAAGACCGACCGCCTGGCGGCTTTCCGCGATTGCCTCGTCGTGACGCCTGGCCTGGGAATGGCACAACGCGAGCATCGCGTGCGCACCCGCGTGATTCGGCTGATGCTCGAGCACCTGCCGCAACTCGCGCTCGGCCAGGTCATACCGCCGCTGTTCGAGCAGCTTCTGCGCGCGAAGAAGTGAAGATTCCATAAAGAGTGCCCCGGTTCAGCGGGAAACGCCCGGCGATTATAGCAGGGGCTTCATCGCTCCAACGCCACATATGTCACCGGTCCCACGAACACACTGACTCAGATCGACGTAGACAGCAGGTGGGTTGCCGGCGAACAATACACGCCATCGCGACAATGTAATTGTGTAACAGCATGGACAGGATTTGGCCGATATGCTGTGCATCGGTGACGGCGCGCTTGTGACCGATAAGCGGCCGTCGTCTATCACGACTTTTGCAGCAATCATCATGTCGGACCGACCCATTCTCGTGACTGGCGCCGCGGGTTTCATTGGCTCGCATCTGACGCAGCGGCTACTCGCCGCCGGGCGGCGGGTCGTGGGCATTGACAACTTCTGTGATTTCTACGACCCGGCCGACAAGCGGCGCAACGTCGGCGAGGTCCAGCCGCTTGGCGAGGTGACGATCGAAGAGGCGGACATTCGAGACCGCGGCGCGATGCTGGAAATGTTTCGACGTCACCGGCCGGACACGGTCGTGCACCTTGCCGCGATGGCGGGTGTGCGCCCCAGCATTAAGGACCCGGCGCTCTACACGCAGGTCAACGTCAACGGCACAGTGCACCTGCTCGACGCCGCCGCGCAGACCGATGTCGACAAGTTCGTGTTCGCCTCGAGTTCCAGCGTGTACGGCAACAACGACAAGGTTCCGTTCGCCGAGGACGACCGCGTTGGCCATCCGATCAGCCCGTACGCGGCTACGAAGCGTGCCGCCGAACTGCTTTGCCACAGCTACGCCCACCTGAGCGCATTGCCCGTCACCTGCCTGCGCCTGTTTACCGTGTTCGGTCCCAGGCAACGGCCGGACCTGGCGATCAGCAAGTTCCTCAAACTTGTGCGCGACGATCAGCCGGTCCCGATGTTCGGTGACGGATCGACCAGCCGGGACTACACATATGTCGACGACATCGTGACGGGTATTCTCGCGGCGATGCGGCGCGAGGACGACTTTGCGATTTACAACCTCGGCGGCAACGACCCGATCACGCTGCGTGATATGATCGGCGTCATTGAAGAGGTTGTCGGCAAGCCGGCGAAGATCGAACAGCGACCTGCGCAACGCGGTGATGTCGATCGCACATGGGCGGACCTGACGAAAAGTCAGGCCAACCTTAGCTATCGGCCCGCCACATCTCTGGCCGACGGCATCGCGCGACAATGGGCGTGGCTGAACCAGGTTGCCGCGAACGTTTAGGTGATTCGCGTGCCCGCGCGATTCTCCGCCCGGGCGTGCCCACGTGCTATCATGACCAGCGGACCTCACCGGCGGTCGGGCGGATGATGGCAGTGCAGCGATCAACCAGGCCACGCGCAACGCACTGGGTCGGACTCGAGCTACTTGAGCGGCGCGTGCTGTTGTCGGCGGCGCCAACGGGCTCACACATTATCGACGTGGACCTGCGCGATCATCTCAT
>NZCH01000051.1 GCA_002688155.1 Phycisphaerae bacterium | reverse complement strand
CCCATTGCTCGATCAGTTCATAGACGCCCCAGAGCACCGCCGGCGGCGACCCGCCGCAGATTTCCAGCCGGCCCGGCGATACACGCCTGACCGCGTAATCCTGATCGCCAAGTTCGTGTCGGTCCGCCTTGCGCGCCAAGGGCGGATTGGACTGGGGCGTACCGATTGAGATCACGATGCCGCTGCGCACCGGCTGCGTCGATACTGGCAGCGTGAAACCGAACAGCAAGCGAATGTATCGCTGCAACTCGTCGGCGCCGCGCCTTTCAACGCGATCAATAGTTGCACCGGTTTGTAGGGTGACCTTCGTTGGCATGGTTGCTTTCCTTTTAGTGCGTCAGTTTATCGAGAACCGGGAACATGATCGCGCAATTAGACCGGCCAGCCATGCGTGTGCATTGATGATGCTCGTCATCGAGGTGGTGTTGTCGCTGTGGCCAATCGGTCAGTGGCAACGTCACAGAAATTGAAATATCTTGGGTAACCTATTGACGCCGGCCAAGCACGAATCGGCACGGCGCTGATCACGACCCAGCGAGCAAGCGTGTCATGATAATCGAAACCGTTGATCTTTATTACCTGGCGATACCCCAGGTGCGTGACATTGCCGACGGCAGTCAGGATGCGCTGCTCGTGCGTGTGCGCAGCGGCGGGCACACCGGCTGGGGCGAGTGCGAAGCGTCGCCCCTGGTGTCGATCGCCAATTACGTGTGCCCAATGTCCCACGCCAACATCAAGCCGGTGCGTGATGGTGTGGTCGGCGCGACGATCGATGCACCGGACGACATCGTTGACCTTAGCAGGCAGGTGGCGAAAACGGGACTGGACATCCCTCAGAACGATCACACCTGGTCAGGCATCGAAATGGCGCTGTGGGACCTGCTTGGCAGGCAGATGGGCCAACCGGTTTACAAGTTGCTCGGCTGCGACAAGGCGTACCCCAAGACGCCTTATGCTTCACAACTGTTCGGCGACACGCCGCAGCAGACGCTGGCCAAAGCACAGGCGTCGCGACAGCAGGGTTACCGTGCTGTGAAGTTCGGCTGGGGGCCGTTTGGCCGCAAATCAGTGCGGGACGATTCCGACCAACTGACGGCGGCGCGTGAAGGCCTGGGCGATGACGCCATTTTGCTGGTCGATGCCGGCACGGCGTGGATTGACGACGTGGACGCGGCGGCGGCCCGGCTTGACGCGCTGGCGCAGGCCAAGGCCACCTGGCTCGAGGAGCCGTTCATCAGCGAAGCGCTCCAAGCGTACGGGCAACTGGCGCGCATCAGCGCGCCCGTCAAGATCGCCGGCGGCGAAGCGGCGCAAAACTTCCATATGGCCAAACAGCTGATCGACTACGGCGGAATTGGCTACGTCCAGATCGACGCCGGCCGAGTCGGCGGCATCCACCCCGCCAGACGGGTCGCCCAGTACGCGAATAGTAAAGGCGTAACCTTCGTCAATCACACGTTTACCACGCACTTGCAGCTTAGTGCATCGATCCAGCCGTTCGCCGACATTCAAGACGCCTCGCTCTGCGAGTACCCCGTCGAACCGGCGTCGTTGGCCGCCGAGTTGTCCGATGACCAGGTCCCCGTCGGCTCGGACGGGCAGGTGCGCCTGCCCGACGCGCCGGGTCTGGGTGTCATCCCCAACGCCGCCGCCATTCGAAAGTACCTCGTGGATACGCAGATCAAGGTATGCGGGACGGTCCTGTACACCACACCGGACGTCAATGACCTGTAGCTTGCCGTCCTGCCGACCACACGCGGCGAGGTCCATCACACGCCTTGGCACGACTCCGACGTTGACCTGTCAGAGTTCGCCGGTGAGCATGTGCTGATCGAAGTGGTCTGCGACGCCAAGTCACCGGCCCCGCCCCGGGCCCCGGCGGCGCGGACTGCAATGCTTCGACCGTGGTGGTCGCAAATCAGAGAACAACATGAATCACAAACTTCATTGGCGCGATGCGGGTGTCGTTGAGACGAGCGCCAGCTCACACGCGGCGATGCGCCCGGTTCCCATTCACGCCGTGGAGCCTGGCGACGGCTTCTGGCGCCCGCGCGTCGACGCCAACCGCACCGCGGGGATCGAATCGTTCGTGCGCTACCTGAACCGCGAAGACCAGTTCGCGCCGTTTCCGGCGTTCGCGGCGCACGGCGATGACCACGATCATCCCGACATTCGCCGCGGGTTGGAGCAGCTCGATCGCACGTTCAAAGGGCACAACGACCACTGCCTGCAGCACACCTGGCGGGCAAGCATCCTCACGCTGATGGAAGCGTGCGCGTTCACGCTGCAATCGAGCGACGATTCACGAGTCCGTCGCCTGCTCGACGAAACCGTCGCCGGCATTGTCGCCGCGCACGAGCATCCCGACTTTCTTGAAGCGTACTACGGCGACGATTTTGAGAATTCGTACCAACTGGCGACGCCGGGCCACCTGATTCAATCCGCGATCGCGCATCACCGTACGACTGGCCGGCGCGAGTTTCTCGACTGCGCCGCGAACGTGGCGAAGTCCGTGCTGAACACGTTTCAAGGCCGTGAGTATGCTGAGCACCCGTGCATTGAGATGGCATTGGTCGAGTTGTCCCGAGCGACCGGCGACGAACAGTTCCTTACCGGCGCGCGCCGGTTTCTCGAGCCGCTGCTGAAGCAGCCACCCATCATCGGCCCGGACGTCGGCGACAACGATGACCAGCGCCACTTCAACCGCCACGTAGTGCGGCAGACGTACCTGTGCGCGGGTGGCGCTGACTACCTCGCGGAGTCCGCCGACCCCGCGTTCGCGCAGCACCTCGACGCCATCTGGCGCGACATGACCACCGGCAAGCTGCACATCACCGGCAACCTCGCCGTCGACCGTTGGTTGCCCGAACGCATCACCAGCGAACCGTTTGACCTGTCGCAGGGCGTGTTCGGCGTGCTGCAGGACCACATCATTCGCGGGTTCGAAGCGTGCGAGTCGGTCGGCAACGGGTACTGGAACTGGCGCATGCTCGCCGCGACCGGCGACGCGAAGTACGCCGACCTGTTCGAGCGCATCCTTTATAACGGCCTGCTCGCGCACGTTTCGATTGACGGCGGGGCGTTTCATTATTTGTCGCCGCTGGCGACCGACGGTGATTTCCCGCCACGCAACACCTGGGGCTCGCCCGAGGCCAACTGCTGCCCGCCGAACATCCTTCGCATGCTCGCGTCGGTTCCCGGTTACATGTTCAGCACGTCGCGCAACGCCGTGTGGGTCCATTTATATGACCAGTGCACCATGAACCGGCGAATCAACGACACAACCGCCGTTACGCTGAGCATCGAGACGCGGTACCCATGGGACGGCGATATTGCGATCACCGTCGACGTCGACGAGCCGGCCACGTTTGACCTGAACCTGCGGATACCCGGCTGGTGCGTACACGCGGCTGCGCACGTCAACGGCGAGCCAATCAACGAGCCGGTGCGCTGCGGCGCGTACTTGACGCTCGCGCGCCGCTGGTCGCCGCAAGACCGTGTCACGCTGAACCTGAGTATGCCGATCCTCGCGATGCGCGCCGACCCGCGTGCCGAGCACTTCCGCGGCAAGATCGCGCTAACCCGTGGCCCAATCGTGTACTGCTTTGAAGGCGCCGACCATGAAGGCTGCGATGTGTGGGACATTCGGCTACCCGTGAGCGATCCAACGGCGTCGAGCCACGACTCGGATCAATCAAACCCACCGGGCCAAATCCCCGGCCCATACCACATCGCCGGCGAACCGCCCGGCTTCACGGCACAATTCGACGACAACCTGCTCGCCGGCGTCACCGTCCTGACCGGCAAGTCCGCCGGCAAATACGCCGGCCCGGTCAAAGCAATCCCCTACTACGCCTGGTCCAACCGCGGCCCGTCACCCATGCGCGTGTGGGTCCCGCAAGCGAATCATCATCAATGAGTTGGGCCGTCAACGTGGATGCAAACATCGCTATCTCCGCGCAGTTCCCGCGCAGATTCGACCGCGTGCTACCGTGGATTGTCGGCGGATAAGGTCGTTGCGGTGTCCGTACCCGGATAATATCCTATGGGCTTGGGGAACAGATCGATCGTCGGCCAGTCCGCCACGACAGGTACCCAAGACGCGATCGTGGGGGCACGGGACAACAGACCTGCCGCTGTTCCCTTCGGGAGGCCGTATGAAAATCGACATCAGGGGGCGGGTTGACAATCTTAAATTGTCACCCTCTCACCATCTGCGCCCAGTTTTCGAGGCGATTGTCAATTCGATCCACGCGATCAACGACCGCGGTATATCAAACGGACGAATCACGATTGTCGTGGCGCGGGACACTTTCCAAGGTGTAATGCGAGAGGAGTTGCGAAGGAGCGATCCGGTCGTTGATTTCGAGATACGCGATAACGGCATCGGCTTTAATGAGGAGAACTTCGACTCGTTCAGTACCTCGGACTCGCGGTATAAGGCCGAACACGGCGGCAAAGGTATTGGTCGCCTCCTCTGGCTCAAGGCATTTTCCCGCGTCGTGGTGAACAGCGTCTTCGAGGTGAATGGCGAACACCTGCGACGCACGTTCGACTTTGCCTACAGCGAAGCTGGTGTCGAGAACAACAAGTAGAACCCGCGCCCGAGGGCGAGGTCGGTACATCCGTGAAGTTGATTGGATTCAAACCCCAGTACCGAAACAAGGCGCCAAAATCTCTTGCAGCCATCGCCCATCGCGTCGTTGAGCATTGTGTCGAATTCCTGGCCCTTGACGTCTGCCCGCAGATGGTGCTGGAGGATTCGACTACAGAAGACTCAATCAATCTGAAATCGCTCTTCTCTGACCACCTGCGAACCAAACGAGACAAGTTCAACGTCTCCGGACACGAGTTCAGCATCATGCACGTCATGGCGCATCCTCGACCCGGCGAGAAGCACTCCATCTACCTTCTGCGCTGACAAACGGGCAGTTACTTCTCAGGCGCTGACGGGCGTTGTTCCCAATCTGGAGGCGAGTCTGATAGATCCCGAGGCAGATCGACCCTTCATCTACGCCGGTTACATTTCATCGTCCCTGCTGGATGAGCGAGTGGTGACAGAGCGTACGGCGTTCGATTTCCCAGACGAAGTAGGACTCGCATCCGAAGATGAGATTCGATGGTCTGAGGTCTCTGATGGTTCCGTGGCACAGGCTTCCGATTTTCTTTCCGAGTTCACTCAGGCAATTCAAGAGCGCAAAGAAAGGCAAATCCGCGAATACGTGGAGCGACAGGCGCCGCAGTATCGCCCGCTTCTGAAGCACAAACCAAAGGTGATCGACCAGGTCGCGCCCAACCTACCCATCCCCACTACGGAGCCTTCATTGAAATCATGTCGTTCGATGCCATGGTGGACAACGCAGAGCGTCGAAACCGCATTCTGTTCCACAAACTCGGTGTGCTGGAAGAAACATTCACGCTCGAGAGTACAGTCAGCGCTGCATCGGATGATGTTGTGACCGTGGCCAGCGACTAGCGAGGCTCCCTGCAACGTCAGGTTCACTCGTTCCAAACGATTGTTGGCCAGCTCAACCTGTCAGTGAATAAACTTGACGATTCTGCACGAACGTTACGTTCTGCCCCAAGAGGTGGTCCGATGCCTGGGTCACCATCACCCATGCACATCCCCCGCCCGCGTTGGCTTTTCGGTCTGCCCCCACGGCATGGGCATCGTTGGCGCTGCCGTGTGATGATCGCCGCGTGGGGGTTTGGGTCGTGCTCGGAACTCCTTGAGCCACCGCGCCAGTTGCGACGCCGCCTCGTCGACGGCGCGCTGGCCTTTTTGCTTTGTCGCAAGCGTTGGTTGGCCCAGCACGCCTGAATCTGAATAACTGGCCGTCCACGACGTGACCTGTACCGGGCCGGCGCCTAACAGGTCCGTGTAATGAAAGTCCGACTTGTGCTTGTTGAACGCGATCTGGCCGTCGGCGATCTTGTCCGTGTGGACGTTGTCTTCGTCCAGATAGAGATAGACCGACGTTTCAAGTTCACACGCATGGGCGCATCCGCCGGGGAAGTCGCTCTGACGCCACGACTCGAGGAACGACGGGTCGACCTTCAAAAAGTCCCACCACGAGGCGAAGGCACATTGGGCGTCGGTTTCCACGTTGATCCGCCGCGCCGCCAGGTCGAGGTTGGGTACGTTGGACCCGTGCCCGTTGAGCAGCATGAT
>NZCH01000050.1 GCA_002688155.1 Phycisphaerae bacterium | reverse complement strand
GGTCGTCGCCTGGTTCTGGACGTTTGGCATGATGTGGCTGCGGTGGTACCCGGCCTGGGTAAACGCGCACAAGAGCCTGAAGGTCCGGCTGACGGCGGGTGATTCGTACTACACGCACGGCCCGATCGTCCCACTGGTCTGTCTGGGTTTGGCGTACATGGTGTACAAGCGGGTGGGTATGCCCGTGAGGCGAAGCCGTAGTTCGACGGTGCTGGGCTGGGTCTGCCTGCTGGGCTTTCTCGGACTGCATGTGCTTAGCGTGTACGCGCGCGTGATGTTCGTGTCCGGCTTCTGCATAGTCGGCGTGCTCGGGTCGCTGACCATGCTGATGGGTGGCTGGACGTTTCTGCGTGCCTACGCGCTGCCGATTGCCTTCCTGGGGTTCATGATTCCTTTGCCGATGGACCTGATCGCAAACATCAACTTTGGCCTCAAGAGCATCGCAGGACAGGCGGCCGTCTGGGTGACCAATCACATGCTGGGTATTCCGGCTCTGATCGATGGTGCCCACGTGTATCTGGCGCCGTACCCGGACGGGTCGCCGAAGATGCTGGTGATTGAAAACGCGTGCAGCGGGTTGCGCAGCATTATCGCACTGACATTTTTTGCGTCGCTTTTCGCAATGGTGTGCCGTGTCAAAGGTCCGTGGCGGCTGCTCATGCTGGCGCTGGCTGTGCCGGTGGCGGTGTTTTCGAACATCGTCCGGATCACCGGTTTGAACACGGTAGCGCATCATTTCGGGACCGACGCGACGGCGCCCGGCAGCCTGTACCACGACTTTTCCGGGCTCGGTGTGTTCGCGATCGCGCTGGGTGTTCTCTTTGGAATTGAGAAACTTGTGCTGATCGCCAGTGAAAAACTCAACCGCAACTGGACGGAGCCGAAACTGCTTGGCTTTTTAGACCGGTTGCCGAAATTCCTCCCGTCGACACTCATTCGGGTCGGCCCCGGTGGCACCTACGGTCTTGTTATTGGTTTAATGCTGGTGTTCAGCATGACCGCGGTAGGCAGCGTGGTCTGGTCGAAGCAGTCGGTCGCGCAAACACGAAGCAACATGGCTGCGAATGCCGTACCCCCGGAATTGCGGATAGGCGATCGCGTATTCGACGGCATGGACTTTGAGCAGTCCGAGCGCATCCGGGCGATTCTTGAGACCGATGACATTCTCAGCCGGCGCTTTGATTGCACGACGACCGGCGAGACGCTTGAACTGCTGGTCGTGTTCAGTCGCGATAACCGCAAAGGGACACACGCGCCGGAGGTGTGCCTCGAAGCCAACGGTGAGCGGATTGCCTCCAAGTCGATCAGACCGATCAGCTCGGGTCACTTAACGAACCTGAAGATGCGGGAACTGGTCACTCGAAAAGGTGACCGCGAGACACTGCACCTTTACACGTACAAGTGTGGAGATTCGTACACGCCGTCTTATTGGACGCAGCAGGCGGTGATCTTCGCAAACGGGGTAACGGCGCGGAACACGGCGGGCGCGCTCATTCGTTTTCAGACGCCGATTTACGACCAGCGCCTGGACACGGCGCGGCAGTTGCTCGTAGACGCGGCTGAAATGACGCTACAAGAGATTGACAACAATCTGCCGTGACGGGCGCGAGCCGCAGAACGACGGCTCTGACAGACGTTCGAGGTGAAGGCAAACAATGCCGGTGCACAGGGCGTGCCATGGCAGGGACCTGCAGGACAGGGTTCAGGTGGGGCTGAAAACAGCTGTCCACGACCCGGAAAAGCGTGGTGCAGAGACCGAATTAGCGGTTCGTGAAGCGCGGAGTCCTATACTCGGGCCATCGGATCGTCGATGAACGGTCAGTGCACTGGCCGCGGCTTGGCTGTCGGGTCGGTGTGTAACTTGCAACGGACGTATTCATGCAAAGCAATGCTCGATTCTCACTGGTGCTGCTGCTCTCGATGGTCGCGCTCATGGCGTTGTCCTGGCCGATCACGTCCTGGCGGATGCGGACGATGCAGGGGCGGATGACGCAATTCCGCGTGGACATGGTCGAATCGCCTTCCATTGGCAAGCGGCTTCGGTCAGCGCGCAAAGTGTTACGCATCATGCCCGATGACATCGCGGCGCGCGTGACGGTGTCGCAGTGTCTGACGGCGATGGCGCGTTATGACGAATCGCGTGAGAACCTTCGGCTGCTGGTCGAAAGTGAGGGTGAGCACATCGTCGAGGCGGTCATCGCCACCTGCGAAACTTATCTCGCCGAAGCGTATGCGCAGATTGACCGCATCAACGAGGGTACCGCACCCGCGATGCTCGAGTATGTGCAGAACCTGATGAAGCAAAGTGACAAGGTGCGCAAGAAGCTGGATTCGATATCGGACTCGCGCTGGCACACGTTGACACTGCTCGCCCGCCAGAAGGCGGCGGTCGCGACGGTCGTCAGCCACATCATTCTGGGGCAAAGACGCAACCTGTTGCTTGCGCTCGAAGCGGGGCACCGCCCCGATGAAGAGGACATTATCCAGAAGAACAATCTGTTGATCGAGCGGC
Organism: Phycisphaerae bacterium; assembly: GCA_002688155.1. Lineage (GTDB taxonomy): Bacteria > Planctomycetota > Phycisphaerae > Phycisphaerales > Phycisphaeraceae > ARS1224. Next base: position 4,932 of record NZCH01000050.1, on the reverse strand, counting down.
AAAAGCAGATTCAGGACCTGGACCGGGAGATCGAACAATTCTGTCGCAGCGCACTGCTGATCGATGAACTCAACGCTGTGCCGCAGAAACTGCTGTTCGACGTGGCATTGCGCAACGTGCATCACGACGTGCAGTCGGTTGACAACGCGAGAATCATCGCCGCGGAAATTGCCCAGCAACAGACGCTCAGCTACGAGTTGGCGGGGTACATCGCCAACACGCTGTTGAACATCGATGAAATGCACGGTTCCGAGCCGCGCATCGGCGACGAGCAGTTGGCGCGGTTGCTACTGGAGCACAAAGGCCTGCGGGGCGATCGGCATTTGGACTTTGGCCTGGGGCAGGTATCGTTTGCGCTGCGTCAGGACCGCAGCTACGACGCTGAGGAGGGGGCCAAGCGCATTCTGGACAACCACCCCGAGCATGAGCGGGCGTTGTGTCTGTTGGCGCGAGCACTGATGGCGCAGGACCTTAATGCCGCCGCAACGCAGGCGATCTTGGGGTTTAACGACCGCAACAAGACGGCGCTGGGACGGTACACGCTGGGCATGGCGCTGCTGGCGGACGGCAACAGCGTGCAGGGCCGTGAGGCGCTCAAACAGGCTTTGGAGGTCAGGCCCGCCATGTTGATCGCGCAGGTTCGGCTCGCTGAGTCTTACATGGACAGTGGCACTTACGAGGACGCGGAAACCCACATCCGTGACGCGATGCGGGTAAACCCGCGGCATCCACGCGTTCGCAAGCTGCAGGTGCGCATCAACATCACGCGCGATAATCGTGGTGCCGTGATCGCACTGGTACGGTCGCGTCTGGCGGATCCCGCATTTGCACTTCATTTTCGAGATGTGGCGGTTGTTGTCGCAATGGTGCTTGATGATGTTGTCCGCGTTGAGACGCTTGTGCGCATGGCGATTCGCGAACAACCGAACGATCCGCTTTACCTGTTGGCGGACGGGTGGTCCAAAGTGTCTGCGGACCAACGCGCCGCCTTGAGTGGGTTGATCGCGCGCGTGATGCTCAACGACATCGATGCGGAACCGCTGTTGCATCCGCTTCCACCAACCGTGCAAGCGGTCGAGCGGCGGAGGCAACGGCTGATGCGCGGTATTCAAGGTGAATCATCGATGCGCGAGGTGTCACTTGAACCGTTGTATAAGTGGCGTTACGTGCCGTGGCGTGAACATACGGCCGCGGACCTGGTCCGATGGGCACTGTCACAGCCCAACTGGAAGAACCAGAAGTTGCTTATGGAGTATGCCGTGCGCCTGTGCATCGGCCTTGGACTGGATGACGTTGGGCGGCAACTGATGGCGCAGCCTGGGCTGCGCACCGAGGGCAACACGCTCGTCAAGGCCATGCGCATGTACCTGTCCCAACAATGGGTTGATTTGTATCGTTTGACCCAGCAGGTCGCAACCGCGCCATCGCGTCGCGCACCGATGTGGTTCATTCTCGAGGCCATGTCGGCATATCAGCTTGGTCACAGCAACAACGCACGCAACACGATCGAGCAATCCGCGATGCACCATCCCTGGAACGAGATGCCGCTGATCGTGCTCATCCGCGAGTCGCTCAAGCGTGACGACCCGGATCAGGCGTATCGCTGGATTGACGCCGCGGGTAAAGCCAACCAGCAATTGCGCTACCTGGTGCGTGGCAGAACCTATTTGGCGCAGGACAAGCCGATGTCGGCTGTCGGGGACATGGAACTTCTGGTGCTCAACGCGGACAACGACAGCGAGTACCAGCGGCTTGCCGGTGAGATCAAGGGCCGCGCCTTCGCGATCGCCGACCGGATTGATCAGGCGTCAGGCCTGTTTCAGAGCCTGGGTCAGGTCAGTCGCGATGAGTACGAAGCGATGCTTGTCGCGGACGCGGACGTGCTGATGGATTTGAATGAGGACGATAAGGTCGAGGCTATTCTTCAGGCGGCCGCCTCGGACGCGCACATCCGCCCGCGCTGGCTCGATCAGGTGCTCGCGCGGCTCGAGCAGGTCATCGGCACACCGGCGATGCTCGAACGGACCGAGGAACTGTTGAAGCGCCGGCCGACCGATCCGGTGCTGTTGTACTACCACGCGGCGTCGCTTCGCGCGATGGGTAAATATGACAGGGCTGAACAGGCGTTGTTGTTCTTGTCACAGCTTCGGCCCGGGTCGCCTCGCGTGATGCTCGAGCAGGCGCGGCTCGCGTCGATAATGCAGAATCGCGACCGGGCCATCGAAATATACAGGCAACTCATTCGCGTCGGCGGTGACGCACATGACGCCGCCATGGAGGATATGCGAAAACTCGGATGGACCATGAACACACTGATGCAGCAGACAGCATCGCACGGAGGCGAATGAGGCTCCGCTACCGGCGAACCGGCGAACCGGCGAGGCGGCGGCGATGCAGGACAGAACATGCGTTTTAACTTCTGCACACATGTTAAGGGCCCGGCCCGAGGACACGCACAGCATGGCCTGAGCGAGGCGGTGATTCTGTGCGCCCTGGTCGTGCTGACGCCGCTATCCCGTTCCGTCATAGCGCAGGCGCAGGACCACACGCCCGCCTCGGACTCGGGCGCCCCGCGTCGGGTCGAACCGTTTGTGCGTTCAGTGGCGTCGTTGGGCGGCAGCGTCGTTGGCATCGGCAGCTATCACCGCCGCGACCTGCCCTCGATTCAGTATCTGGGCAGCGGGTTCGTCGTTCATGATGGCTCCATGATCGCGACGAACCAGCACGTAGTCGCGGCATTACGCAAGGGCAATCGCGAACCGTCGCTGCGCGTGTTTTTCCCGAATAGCCAGACCCGGCGCGGTTATCCTGCGGCGGTGCTGCGGGAGGACAAACTGCACGATGTGGCGCTGTTGACGTTTGAAGGTCCGCCCGGCCCGGCCGTGTCGCTGGCGCCCGACGCGGCGCCACGCCAGGGGCAGTCCGTTGGCGTGCTGGGATACCCCATCGGACTCAAACTCGGCCTGGTGCCCGCGGCGCACCGCGGTGTGGTTGCGGCGGTGGTGCCCGCGGTCCTGCCGTTGCCGACCGGAGCACGCATGACGCCCCAGCTCAGAGAGGCGATCGAGAACCCCTACAACCTTTATCAGCTTGACATGGTGGTGTATCCGGGCAACAGCGGATCGCCGCTGTTTGACGCGTACACCGCCGACGTGATCGGCATAATCAATAAGACCCTGGCGGGGAAGACGCGTGAGCATCTGCTCGAGAAGCCCACCGGCATCGGTTACGCCGTGCCGGTCCGTTGGATCCATCGGCTAATCGCCACGCAGAGCTCCGCGTCCAATCTTGAACCTGCGAAGCACCCCACGCCCGGCAACGACGTGTAAAAGCGCCCGACACAGCGGAGGAATCGACATGCGCCAGATGAAATGGACTACCGGATTGGTGTTGATGCTTTTGATTGCCGGATGCGGCGACAGCGTGGAGGTGCGCATACAGCGCGCCCAGATCGCGTTGTCCAACAACAAACCGGAAACGGCGCTTGAACTGGCCGAGCAAATGCTCGTGGAGCAGCCGGGCGACCCAGCCATTTCGCTGGTCAAGGCCAAGGCGCTGCTTCAGATGAAGCGGTACGAGCCGTCTCGCAAACTGCTGAACGAGTTGCTGGCCAATCGCAACGCCAACGAGAGCGAGACCAAGACGCTGGCCGCTAAATGGGCCGGCAAGTACATGGCGCATCTGGTCGGTCAAAGTGAGTTTGTGGACAATCCCGTGCTCATCACCAAGTTCACCGGCGCCCAGGATTTCGGCACGGAGAACGCGCTGTGGATGACCCACCAGCCAAAACTGGCCGAGGCCGGGCACTTTCTACTGGCGCAATACGGTGAATCGAAATGGCAGCAACTGGTTCAACGCATTCGCCAGGCGGCGTTGGAAATTGGTGAGGAAACACTCAAAGGTTCACAAAAGGTCGCGGATAATCCGCGTGTGAAACGATTGTTTGTGGAAGTAGATGAACTGCGACAAAATCAGCGCGAACACCTTTCCAAGGTCTTCGAGCTCAATTCGCGCAACAAGGAAGCGGCGTTGATGTACGTCGGCGTATTGTTCGGGCTCAAGGATTGGGACGGCCTGTGGCACACGGCGACGACAGCTGTGACGCAGAATCGCATGTCGCCCAAACTCATCGGCGAGTTGGTCAGCCGCGTGCTTGGGATTCCCCAGAAGGAACGATCCCGGCGCGAACGTGTCGACATAGGGTGGGCGCTTCAGAAGACGGTTGAGGAGGGGAATCAGAAACACCCCGGCTACATGCTCACGTCTATTCGACTGCATCTGGTGGATGAGCAGTTCGCCCAGGCGGAAGGGTTAGCGCAAAAGATGCTCGAAATCCAGTCGAAGAACCCGGACGCCCGGTATCTGCTTGCGCGGGCGTTATATGAACAGAAGAAATACAAAGAGGCGAAGAATGAATACGCGACGCTTGCCAACAGAATGACCAGCCAATTCCTTGTTTTTCGTGAATACGGCAAGACGCTCGAAAAACTCCACGATTATGAACTCGCGGAAGAGGCGTTGAACCGGGCCGTCAAGCTCGCGGAAAGTCGCGGCTTCGACGATGTTGAGTCGCAGCAGATGTTGATCACGCTGTTGTATCAAAAAGGCAACCCCGAGCTGGCCACCGAAAAGGTCAACAACATCTACAGCTCCGACCCCCAGGACGCCAATGCGATCCAACACAAACTTCGGCTCGAAAAGGCGACGGGCAACCGCAATGCGGTGCGCGAGGTGCTTGAGACCACCGAAGCAATCGAGCCACTTGGTGACAAACACGTCTACTTGCTCATGGACGGGTACAAGTTCCTTCAGGAATTCGATGAGGTCGAACAATGGGCTCGGGAGTTGGTTCGTCGGCGTCCTGACGTCATGGAGACGCACATTCGCCTGGCCGAGGCCATGCTGATGCGCGGCAAGGACCAGCAGGTCGAG
>NZCH01000049.1 GCA_002688155.1 Phycisphaerae bacterium | reverse complement strand
TCGAGTTCGACGTGCTGCGCGGATTCACGCTGTCGAAACACCGACCCGCTCTACTGATGATCGAGGACCATCTGTATCACCTGCGCACACACCGGCTTGTGCGATCGCACGGCTATCGCCTGGTCAAACGCACGGGCAACAACAACTGGTACGTCCCCACCGACGCGCCGTTCGACATGACCACCGCCGACGAACGCCTGCGACTTTGGCGAAAGATCGCACTGGGAACACCGCTGCGCCGCGCGCGGTTCGTGGCAAAACGTTTCATGACGCGCCGCCGTTAAGACGCATCAGGAAGCGCAGCAGCCGCGCCAGTCGACGGCAACTCCGCCACGTACTGATACTCCGGGTCGATCTTTTGCTTCTTGCGGATTCCCGCGATCTGTCGCCATGTCTCGATCAGTCCGCGCGGACAGTGTGGCAGATCGTGTTTGATCAGCTTATGCAATTTGCCCAGGTTGTAACACGGCACGGCCGCATACATGTGATGTTCCGTGTGATAATTCATGTGCCAGTACAGGAATCGCGTAAAGGGATTGAGAATTATCGTCCTGCAGCACAGGCGAAAGTCCGGCACGTTGTCCGACAGACCCATGTGCTGCGTGTTATTGCAGAGTAGGAACAGCCACATACCGTAGAACCGGGCAAATGTCATCACGATCGGCAACATCCACCATTGCATGTAAATGCTCACACCGATGATGGAGGCATGACCAACGAGCAAAATCCGCGCCCAATTGCGCAACTTACGGCACAGCACCGGTTTGCTTTCGGGGAACAGGTTATTGCCCCACTCGCCGTCCACTTTGCCCAGCGCCTGCCTGACGTATGCCTTGATCGTGCCATACGGGCCCAGCACATCCACAAACGCCCGCGTCAGGTACTGCCTGACAGTCAGGATGTGTGGCAGCACAACTTCCAGGTCGGCCGGTGGGTGCAATGTGTATTTGTGATGCTCGGTGTGGCTGGACCAGAAAAAAATATGGTTGTGCCAACCCAGAAAACTGAACACCCAGAGGAACGCTCGGTTGAGCCAGCGGGTCCTGAACACGGTGTCGTGCACAAGCTCGTGAAAACCGTTGATCATGAATGCAAAAAACGTGCCGTGCACAAACAGGAGGAGCACGACGACCGCCCAGGGCCATCGACCGGCCGCGTACCACGCCGTCCCGCCCGTCAGCGCGAGCAGGCCCAGGTAGCCAAGCGTTTGGAACAACCCCACCAGATCACTCGGCCTGCTCAGTGCGCGCAGCGTGTCGCGCTCAACCGGGCTGCGGTACCAGTTGATCGTGTTTTGACGCGACTCATCAGTCATGGCATCGGCCTGTTATCCATTGCCGGAGTCGGGGCGTCCGGCCGTGCGGCACTCACACGCAAGCGTATAAGCTGAATAAGTGAACATTATAGGGTAGTCCGCGTGTCACAAGTGGCGAGATCGGATTCGTACTGCTCGCCTGTGTGCTGATTTACCTGCGTTACCGTTATACGCTGGTGCGGGCAATGGCTGTTGGCGGTTTCGTGCTCGTCGTGTCATACAAGGCGGCCAAACGCGTGCAATATGCATAGCAGCACGGTAATCAACCGTGACCCCGCCGTTACGCTGCTTCGTCAGATGATATAATTGAGTTATGAAACTTGAAGGCAGTACCGCGATCGTGACAGGCGCCGGGCGCGGAATCGGCCGGGCGCTGGCCGTTGAGTTTGCAACACACGGCATGAATGTTGTCTGTGCTGCACGGCGCGAGCATGAAATCAAAGCGACCACCGATCTGATCAAAGATACCCGTGGTGACGCGCTGGCTGTGCCAACGGACATCACCGACCCGGCGGCGGTCGGGCGCATGGTCGACAAGACGCTGGATCACTTTGGCCAAATCGACGTGCTCTTCAACAATGCTGCCAGTTTCGGCGCCCTTGGACCGATCTGGAGCGTCGACGCCGACCAATGGTGGCACGATGTCAGGGTGAACCTTCGCGGCACGATGCTGTGCAGCCAGGCGGTGCAGCCGCACATGATCGAGCGCGATTCGGGAATCGTGATCAACATGGCCGGCGGCGATCACATCCCTGGTGGGACCGGGTACTCGTGCTCCAAGGTCGCGCTCGTTCGCCTGACCGAACTGATGGCCAAAGAATGCGAGCACGACGGATACAACATCTTCGTCTTCACGATGGGGCCTGGTTTCGTGCGCACGGAAATGACCGAGTACCAGATCGAGGCCGAGGAAGGACGCAAGTGGCTGCCATCGTCACAGGACTCGTTTGACAGGGGTGCGGATCGGCCGCCAGAGGATTGTGCGCGCGCAACCGTCGAACTGCTGCGCATCGCCTGCCCCCAGTTGAACGGACAGAGTTTTGGAACCGGCACCAACTGGGACGAAGTGCGCGCGTCGCTGAAGTAAACCGTTGAATGATCAAGGTCGGCGAAGCCCACGGATGACCTCCGTGAGTTCCGCGATCACATCTGTTCGTTCACATCGATGCCGAGCAGGTTGAGTCCGGTCCGCAATGTTGTCGCGGCAAGCGCGCTAAGCCGCAAGCGGCTGTTGCGGGTTGCGACATTGTCAGCGGTCAAAACAGGGCACGCTTCGTAGAACTTGTGATAAGCGGTCGCCAGATCGTACAGGTAGTTACATAATCGGTGCGGCTCAAGCGAGTCCGCGACCACGTCGACCATGCGTGGAAACTGCAGCAGTTGCAACGCGATGGCGCGCTCGGGTGGATTACCGAGCACGATCGGCGAAGCGTCGATCGCGGAAGTATCGATGTCTTGCTCATGGGCTTTGCGGAAAATCGAGCGTATGCGCACGTACGCGTTCTGCAGGTACGGCGCGGTGTTCCCGTCGAACGCCAGCATGCGGTCCCAATCGAACACGTAATCCTTCACGCGGTCGTTGGACAAATCGGCGTACTTGAGCGCGCCGATGCCCACGGCGTGCGCGATCGCCTCGCGCTTGCCGTCTGGCAGGTCCGGATTCTTCTGGTTGATGATCGCCGCGGCGCGCTGCTCAGCCTCGTCGAGCAAGTCGATCAGCTTGACCGTACCGCCCTGGCGCGTCTTAAACGGGCGATTGTCCTTGCCCAGTATCGTGCCAAATGGCACGTGATCGAGCCGAACGTGCGGCCCCGCCCAGCCGACCATGCGCAGCGTTGCGAACACCATCGCAAAGTGCTGGCTTTGACGCGCATCGGTCACGTAAATGATCCGCGCCGCGCCGCGCTCGTCGATGCGATGCCGCGCCGCGGCGAGGTCCGTCGTCGCGTACAGGTAACCGCCGTCACTTTTCTGCACGATCATCGGAAGAGGATGGCCGTCTGCGTCCTCAAAACCCGGCGCGAAGACGACACGCGCACCCTGACTTTCCTGCAAGAGGCCCGCATCCGCAAGGCCATTTACGATGTCGACAAGTGCGTCGTTGTATGCACTTTCGGGTTTGAGGTCACCATTGTTCAGATTGACGTTGAGGCGCTCGTACACGTCCGAAAAATGTGTTCTCGATTCATCGACGATCATCTTCCACAACTTGAGAGTACGTTCGTCGCCCGCCTGCAGCGCAACAACGCGCTTTCGTGCACGAATGGCAAATTCGGGGTCCGTATCGAACTTCCTCTTGGCATCCCGGTAAAACGTTTCAAGGTCTTGTATCACGTAATCTTCAAGCTGCCGCACATCGGGAAACGTCTGCTCCTTATCAAGGAGGTGTTCGATCAACATGCCGAACTGCGTACCCCAGTCGCCCAGGTGGTTCTGCCGAACGACGTCGTGACCCTGCATCGCCAACACGCGCGCAATGCAGTCGCCGATAATCGTTGAGCGAATGTGTCCGACGTGCATTTCCTTCGCGACGTTGGGCCCGGAATAGTCCACGACGATCGTCTGCCGCTGCGCGGGACGCGCGATTCCGAGGTGATCGTCGCCTGACAGCACCGCAAGTTCACCTGCGATCGCATCGGCGCAAAGTCGCAGGTTGATAAAGCCCGGCCCGGCGACCTCCACGTCGTCAAAAAGACCTTGCTTGTCGAGGTTCGCGACGATCTCATCGGCGACTTCACGCGGATTCCGTTTGAGCCTCTTGCCCAAACTCATTGCGACGTTGGCCTGGTAATCACCGAATTTCAAGTTGCCCGCCGGCGCGATCAGCGGGTCCGTGTCGGCCACGGCATCGCCAAACGCGCCCTGCAGCGCGCGTACAAATCGGGAGTGAATCTGTTCGATCATGTCCGGCATGGACAGAAATGGTGACCCGCCGAGTATGGCACGTCAAATCTTCATGTGCGCCCCGCTCACCTCGACACTTCAGGACGCTGACTACTCGACCTCCTCCTCCAACTCTTTACTGCGGTGCTGCAGTTTCGCCTTGAGCCTTGCAAGTATGCTGCTGTGCATCTGGCTGACGCGAGATTCGGACAGGTCCAGGGTCATGCCAATTTCCTTCATCGTCATCTGCTCGTAGTAGTAGAGGATGACGATGAGTCGCTCGGCGCGCGACAGGCCTTTGGTAATGAGGTCTTTGAGGTCGTGCCGCTGCACGACCGAGAAGGGGTTGACCTGCTTGCGGTCCTCGAGCACGTCGATCTCGCGCACGTCTTTGTTCGAATCCGTCTCATACCACTTGCGATTGAGCGAGACAACACCGACTGTGCCCGCGTCCCTGCGGATCTTTGCGAACTCCTCTGGGTTGACTTTCAGTTTCGTGGCAATCTCATCGTCGGTCGGCTTGCGACCCAGTTGCATCTGCAGCGACTTGCGCGCTTGGTCGACCTGGCTCGACCGCGAGCGCACGAGTCGGGGCACCCAGTCCATCGCGCGCAACTGATCGAGAATCGCACCGCGGATGCGAGGCGAGCAGTACGTTTCAAACTTCACACCGCGTTCAAGATCAAACGACGCGATCGCGTCCATGAGCCCGAACACGCCAGCGCTCATCAGGTCGTCTACGTCGACCTCATCGGGCAGTTTGGTGTGAATCCGTTCGGCGTTGCATTTCACCAGTTGGAGGTATCGCTCCATGAGCCGATTGCGCAGATCCTCCGAGTAGGTCTTTTTGTATTCCTTCCAAACGTCCTCGATGGGGCGATCGTCAGGGGCAACATATGTCGTGCCAAATGAGGCTCGAGCCTTCGCCATGTTTCGCTCCTTCGCTGAACTAAAACGCGGCACACGCCACGCATCGTTGAAGCAGGGCGTATCGTGTCAGCATCACGTCAACCAGGCACGCACGGCGTTGTGTGCATTGTTGGCGCATATTGTTAAATTTCGTTTCATACTGCGGACTCCCGTATTGCACGCGTTTTGCGGGCGCCATATTCACGTCACGCCGGCGCTGCCGGTTCGGAGTGCACGACTGTCTGCACCGCGTCCGTCAAGGTCGGCGCGCCATCGGCTTGCTCGGTGGTCGTCGCGCTGGCCGCACTGTGATTCTCACGGTTGGCCTGCGCGCCGGTAACTGGGGCGATAATCGCCGCGATGTCTTGATCCGTGGGAATCGGGCGTTCTTTCTGGTGCTGGCCCAAATGCACTTGGACCGCGTGCTGCGCGATCGTGCCGACGGCGTATCCAATGGGCCAGCACACCGCCATGACCAGCAGCGCACGCCACATCACGGTGGCGGCGGGGTTCTCGTTGACCAACCCCAGCGCAACCGCCGCAGCGAAGCCGACCAGTGCAAAACAAGATGCGATTACCTTTGAAGGGATAAGCGCGCACTCCGTTGCAAGTCCGCTGAATCACCGGACCGGTTGACCCATCCTTGGACAGTCCGTTGTCCAGGGCGCAAATCACGTTAGGCCAAGTAGATGTATTGTAACGGATCTTTCGCGTTTGTGAAGCCCCTTTCTCATAAATACGAAAATAAAAACATGTTGCGCGCAACCAGGTGCTCAACTCGCGATCCACGTCGCCATGCGCCGAAGCAGGCCCACGCCTTTTGGCTCGTGCGCGTCGCGGTCCAATCGGTGCGCCAGTTGCCCGATGCATCTGGTGGCATCGCACTGTGGTGAATCAAGAACGAACGGCCTGCGCCGTCGCACCGCCAGTGCAACGCGCGGGTCGCTCAACACATGCCCGGCAAGGCGGGGTCGCACCCGGAGAAAACGCTGGCAGACCGTTTCGATCCGCGCAAAAACTGCGCGGGCCTCATACGGGCTGCGTACCATGTTCACAAGCACCGCAATGTCGGCATCGGCGCGCTGGCGAACGATCGTCTTGATCACCGCGTACGCGTCCGTGATGGCCGTCGGCTCCGGTGTCGTGACGACGACCACCTGATCGGCGTTGACGGCAAAGCCCAGTACGTTGGGCCCAACGCCGGCGCCCGTGTCAATCAGAATCATGTCGGTACTCTGATCGAGGTGCTGCATCTGATCGATCAGACGCTGGCGTTCAAAACTCGACAGCGCCGCGAGTGACGCAAGCCCCGACGCACCGGGAATCAGTTGAAAACCACCGGGCCCCTCGATCGTCGCCTCGGCTAACGTCTTGCGACCCGCGATCACATGCGCCAGATTTGCGTGCGGCGTGAGATTGCAAAGCACGTCCACATTCGCCGTGCCCAGGTCCGCGTCCAGCAATACCACGCGGCGCCCCATATTCGACAGGAATACCGATAAGTTAAGCGCCACACTTGTTTTACCGACACCTCCCTTGCCGCTGGTCACCGCGACGAACCGGCCTCGACGAAGCGACGACTCCTGCCGAACCATGCTCCGCAGCGCCGACGCCTGATCTGTCACCGTACTGGTCAATGTGCACCCCTGCGCCGCGATGCGGCGGCCATACCCACCAAACTAGGCCGTTTGGCCCAACAGCAACTCGCCAATCCGCTCGGGGCGGCCCGGTTCAATCTCGTTTGGCACGTCCTGGCCCGTCGTGAAGAAACTCAGTCGCTTGTTGATCTTGCTCGTGACGTTGAGCAACACGCCCAACGTTACCGCCTCGTCCAGTTTCGTGAAGATGACGCGGTCAGTGCGGATTTGACTGAACCGGTCGACCGCCTGCATCATCACGCTCTGCGCGCACGCGCTCGACAGTACGAGGTGAACCTGGTTCGGATCGGCCGCTGTCAGCAATGAATCAAGTTGTTCGAGCTTGCCGTGATCGCGCTGACTTCGGCCGGCCGTGTCGATCAGCACGACTTCGTGATGCGCGCAGCGCGCTTTGACTTCAAGCATGTCTGCCGGGCTGGTTACCACGTAAAGCGGCACGCCGATGATGCCCGCATAGGTCTGCAACTGATCAACGGCCGCGATGCGGTACGTGTCCATCGTGACAAGCGCAACGTCTCGCTTGTGTTTGAGCTTGTATCCGGCGGCAAGTTTGGCGATCGTCGTCGTTTTGCCCACTCCGGTTGGGCCGATCAGCGCAATCGTGAACGGCCCGCCGTCGGGCGAGCGCTCGAGGTGTTGCGGATCAGCGTCCGCGGGAATCAACTGGACAATTTGGTCCAACACCGCACTACGAACGGCCGACGCGTCATTTAACTGTTCCTGATCGAGCGACTGCGACACGTGCCGGACGATGTCCTGCGCCAGCTCGTCAGC
>NZCH01000048.1 GCA_002688155.1 Phycisphaerae bacterium | reverse complement strand
GTCGAGATTGGGGATTTCGTCGAGTTGAAGGTGCGCATGCGCGGCAGTGCGCGGCGCGACGGCCGCCTCGACCGCTGTCGTATAACCCAGCGCGGCGTAACATCGGCCAGTGTCGGGTGCCGTCGGTATGACGCGATCGTATCCGCAGACCGACTGGATCGCCCGCGCCGCGTTCACCGGCATCGATGCGATGTGCGAATGCATCTCGACTCCGCCAGGCGTGACGATCATGTCCGTCGCGTCGACCCGTCGCGGCGAGACGTCCGGCGGCAGCGTGTCAACAATCGCACCATCGAGAACAAACACGTCGGCAACCTCGCCGTCAACGCCATTGGCGGGGTCGTGCACGCGACCGTTGGAGATGTGCAGTGCATCACTCATTTGAAGCCTCGATCGCATCGGCGAGCCGTTTGAGCAAGCCGACCGTCGGGTCAGGCGGCGAAACCGCGGGTTCGGTGTGCAACCAAAGTACCGCGCCGTCAAACCGCATCACACGCGCGACCAGACCGAGCGAGAGGCCGGGCGTGACGAAGCAGACTTCCGCGTCGTGCACGGGTTGCGGTCCAATTGCGATGCGTGCTGCCACGCGGCTGCCGGTGACAGCGCCAATTGATACATCACAGTTTGCCATGTCTGCCGTGCATGGCCGAGCAGCACCGTCAGCGAAGTCGACATTACCGTAAACACCCGTTCTCCAGGTCATGACCTCCATCGCCCCACGCGTGTTGGCATACATCGTCGGGTCGGGCACGGTGATGACTGACACGCGATGGCGCTGCTGGACATCGCAAGCCAGTTTGTGCCACTGGCCGGTGACACGTGAGTCACATCGGCCCGCCAACAGCATGATGGTTGCCGTCGTCGCGTCAGCGATGGCGCCCGCGACTGCGTTGTGCGGTCCGTCGTGCGACAGGTAGTCACGCACTTGTAACACTGCTTCAAGGGTCGCCTCACACGAGATGCTCCGTCGTCCCGTTTCAACGATGCGCTGCACAATCGGGTTCCCGGCCGTCTGCGTCGTGTCGTCGGTGTTCACGCCCACGGCGACGACAAGGTCCGCATGCATTGCACGGTCAAGCGTACCGGTGAACGTGACGGGCTGGCATGCGACCACCGGGTCGGGTGCGTCATTGCCGACGATCAATCGGCCTCGCATCTTGCGGGTAACGGTGATGGCTTCGCTTGCCGCCTCGACCGTCAACTGGCTGGCGCCAACGAAGACAGGGGCGACGCTCGTGTTGATCAGTTCGACCGCGCGTGCGATTGCCGCGTCGACGTTCGATTCACGACCTTTGATGAGCGCCGACACTGTCACGTTGGTGGCGACATCACTCAAGGCATGCGCGTTCGGCAGCACCAGTAACACATCACGTTGCAGAGCGTTGGAGCGGTCCATGAGCAGTGCGAGTGTAGAGCGTGGCCGCGCGGTCACGCAAACATGCGAGCACATCGTCGCGGTTTCGGCCGGTGGCGTAAACAGTACAGATCGGCTGTCCCGCCTCGATGGGTTCACCCAGCGAGGGCACGTCGGCGACCTGTGACGGGTCAAACACTTCATAAAGGTCGCCCACAATCATGTCGTGCCGGGCAAAAACGATCGATTTGCCATGGTAGACATTCGAAGCCCTGGGGTTGAGCTCGATATCAGGCACGAAGACACTGGCGTGGCGGCCCCGCTCGATCAGTTCCATGCCGGCGGTGTAGCGTGGGTTCAGCTCAACCGGCCGGACGTCGCCACCTTGATTGATGACCGCGTCGACGCCAAAGGGGCCGCGCAGGTCGTATCGATCCGCCAGTGCGTCACCCAAGCGCGACATTGCGCTGACCTGATCCGCCGACACCTGAGCCGGCCAGATGTTGCCGACGTACCGAAACCCGCCGGCGCCAAACGCCGGGTCGCCAATGATCTGTTCGGTCACGCCGCACAACGCCGCGCTGCGCTCTCGCCCAACGTAGCAGACACTGATCGGCACACCTTCAACGTACTCTTGCACATATTCGTGAGTTGTAACCGTGTCGCCGGAGTTAAGAAATCGAACCCGTCCCCCGCCGGCCGACCTGAGCGGCTTGATCAGACATCGCGTTGTTCGCACCCCTTCGTGCCCCGTCCAACACGGTCGCACACCCGTAATACCCGGCAATCGCGTCCACAGTTGAGGCTGGCGCACACACCTCACCGTTGCTGGCGAACAGCCCGGCAAACGCCGGCCCGCTGCCATGATGCGATCCAACACATCGATGTGATTCTCCATCGCTCCGGTGAACACCAGCGGTCCGTCGGGCGCGTCACGCACCATCGCCGCCAGCCCGTGCGGATACTGTCCTGCCGGCACACGCAAAGCCTCGCACGTGGCGCACAGGTCACGGTCGGCAAACATGTCGATGCAGTAGGGCTCAAAGCCCGCGATGATCGACGACTGCGCGGCAGCACGGGCCGACGCGCCGATAATGATGAGTCGATTGGACACGTGTCATTGTGCCACAATAGCGTCAGCATGTGCAGGCAGAGCGCTAAGCTGCAAGTGACCGCCGGGTCAGTGCGCGTACTCGATCGTGCGCATCTCGCGCAGGACGGTGACCTTGATTTCTCCTGGGAAGGTCATTTCTTCACTGACGCGTTTGGCGATGTTACGGGCAATGTATGAACAATTGGTGTCGTCGACGGAATCGGGGTCAACGATGACGCGGACCTCACGGCCTGCCTGGATCGCGTACGCGGCCTGCACGCCGTCCAGGTCGGTTGCAATTGCCTCGAGCTGTTCGAGGCGTTTGATGTACTTCTCGAGCGTCTCGCGTCTGGCGCCCGGGCGGGCGCCACTGATAGCGTCCGCAGCCATGACGATCGGTGTGTACGGCGAGGTCGAGGGGATGTCATTGTGATGGCCTGCGATCGCATTGAGCACTTCCTCGCCTTCGCCCAGCCGCTTGCAGAACTCAGCGCCGATCGCAGGATGGCCGCCTTCGACCTCGTGGTCCAACGCTTTGCCGATGTCGTGCAGGTAACCGCATCGCCTGGCCATCTGGCCATCCAGGCCAAGTTCATCGGCGATGACCTGACATAGAAACGCGACTTCGACGGAATGGCGCAGTATGTTTTGGCCATAGGAGGTGCGGTACTGCAGCCGGCCCATCGTCTCATTGATGCGCGGGTGCAAACCTGGCAGGTTCACTTCGATGGCGGCCTCCTTGCCGAATTTGACGAGACGTTCCTCAACCTCTTTGTGCATCTGCTCGACGACTTCCTCGATCCGCGTCGGGTGGATGCGTCCATCGTCAAGCAGCATTTGAAGTGACTCGCTGGCGACCACACGGCGAATCGGGTCGAAGCACGAGACGACCACCACGCCGGGCGTGTCATCAACGATCACGTCAACGCCGGTCGCCTTCTCGAACGCACGGATGTTGCGTCCTTCACGACCGATCACCCTGCCCTTCATGTCATCCGAGGGAATGGCGATTGCAGAGGTTGTATTCGTCGCAGTGTGTTCCGAGGCAAATCGTTGAATAGCCTGGAGCGTGATACGCTGGGCGTTCTCACGGCATTCCTCTTCGGCCTGCTCGCGCTTACGCTGAATAAGCTGTCCCGCCTCCTGCTGGGACTCCTGTTCCAACGCATGCATCGCCTCGCGCCGTGCATCTTCGGGTGACAAGTTTGCGATTCGCAGCAACTCATTCTTCTGTTGTTCGCCGGCGTCCCTCAGGTTGGTCTTGTGCGTAAGGATCAACTGATCCAGGTCCGCCTCCTTGGCCGCGGCTTTTTT
The DNA here is from genome assembly GCA_002688155.1 of Phycisphaerae bacterium. Classification (GTDB taxonomy): domain Bacteria; phylum Planctomycetota; class Phycisphaerae; order Phycisphaerales; family Phycisphaeraceae; genus ARS1224. The sequence goes on along the minus strand of NZCH01000048.1, from coordinate 12,589 downwards.
CTCGCGACCGCCCAACTGGTCCTCACGGTCATCCAGGTATTTCTCCTTGGTCGTAAGCACGTCGAGCTTACGGTCGAGCCCATCTTCACGTTTGGTCAGACGGCGTTCAGCTTCTTTGGACTCGTTGCGGGCTTCGTTGATCTCGCGCTCAAACTCTTCACGACGCTGCGCCACTTCGTTTCGGGTGTCGAGTTCGAGCTGCTTGCGGAGCATGTCGCCGTGGTGTTGAGCATTCTTGAGGGCATCGTCGGCTTGGCGTTTCGCTTCGCTCAGGACGTTCTTGCCCATCACACGGGAAATGAAGAACCACCCCGCGCCGCCAACGACCGCGCCCAGGACAAGCGATGCAAGCGACGTTGCGTCAACTGCAAACGCAGCTAATACGAGTATGGTGGACACGCGGTATCCTTTCCGGCCGGCCGCTTTTATGACAACAGCCCGCCACGTTTAGAGCACGTCGCGGGCACTGTGATTTGGACAGCGAAACATTAAGTCCTCGCCGCCGAAGGACGGGCGTCCGATCAGAACAATCAAATGAAGCCGAAAAAACGCTTCCCCGTCCGTTGAATCGTGTCGTGATTGAATCAGGATTGTCGTTGCGGAAATTCAACCGGGCCGTTGCGGCGCCAGTCTGGCGCACCGCGCCCATTAACCCTGATCCTGGTATTTGTCACCAAAACGATCCACGTTGTGAGGCAGCGCAATTGAGGCATCTTCAATCTATCCCGTCCGGGTAAGCAGACGGCCGACGCGTCAGCGAGCATTTTCGCCCGCAAAGTCTACATCGGATGATCGGTCGCGCCGCCGGGCAACAGGCCCGCGCACGCACCGGTTGTCTTGCCGCGACGGCTCTATGCCAAGACCCTGTGCCAACTTCAACGATTGGCGTGGTCATCAAAGCAACGCCTGCCGGTCGCAACTTTGACCCATGATATTCCGTTGGGATGACCAGCGTCAAGCCCGGCAGTTCAAACATTGTCGATAAAATTTTTAAACAATGCCGCAAGGTTTCCGTCGCAGCCGTAAGCAACGTGTTTACAACGGATTACAAATGGCGGCGGATCTGTCATGCTTCGCGGGAGACGTTCGGCACCCCCGCGTTGCTCAAACGGCACTGACGCACGGCGACGTACACCAACGACTCGTAGCAGCACATGCACAACGCCAACGCCACGACGAACATGATTTGATCCGACCAAACCCATATCAAAGCGGGCAGGCGAATCTCCGACGCGCCGCACTGCCACGGCAATCCAGGCCTGCTGTTCGGGTGTGACTCCGCAAAAACAGCATTCGGGACAGTCGGCCTCGTCGGTCAGCGTGAAGCCTTGCAATGCGTAACTGCATCTTTCGCACAGGCGATGGCGTTGGAGAAGCCCATCAAATCGTTTGTACGCGTTTGGAAGGACGTGGCCACATGTCAGGACCTTATGGTTCAGTGCCGCCAGGCAGATGTGTGGGTTCGACCTGAACCGGGCTACACTGTCCGCATGATTTTGGTGCTGCTATTTATGATTGTCGCCGGGATCGGTCTGGCACAGGTGGTGAGCGATCCGAGCCAGGTGACGTTGCGATGGCTTCGACTGGGTGGATTGATTGCCGTCACGTTGTCACTGGTGGCACTCGCGACGGCACGATGGTACGCGCGGATTGAATGGTCTGGGCCATTGCTGATCGCGGGCGGACTCATCGTTGCGACGACCACCACGCAGTTGATGACGGTGCAGGTCGGCAAACGGACCATTCAACGCGTCGCAGCCGGAGTCGGCTGCGCACTTGCAATCATCGTCGCACGGTCGCTATTTTTGGCGCAACTGGGTGAGTATCTGGAAGTTGGGCGACCCAGCTCGATCGGCTTGCTCGCTGGGATCGCCCTGGGGGCAGGCCTGCTCGGAGGGTTCCTGATGGCCATGTTGCTCGGACACGCATATCTGACGGCCGGGTCGGAGATGACGCAGACGCCATTTAGACGGTTGGTGATCATGATCGCGTGCCTGTTGGCCCTGCGTGCGGCCGCGAGCGTGTTGTTTGGCGTTGTACCCTTGCTGGGCGAGCACGCAATTGAGCCTCTTCGGCCCTGGACCATGATGACGATGGTCGCGAGGTTCCTGGTTGGCCTGATTGTGCCGGCCGTCTTTGTGTACATGATCTACGACTGCGTCCAGAGACGCGCCAACCAATCGGCGACGGGGATTCTGTACGTCGCGACAGTGCTGGTGGTGATTGGGGAGGCGGCGGCGTTGTCTCTGGTTGAGTCGACAGACCTGGCGTTTTGAATCCGTTTGCGGCTGCGGATCGGGATCACTTTGCGCTAAGCTGCGAACGGCGTTATGCGCGCCCGGTGAAGCGCAGGCCACCGGTGATTTCCAGATCGGGCACCTCGACAGGGGTGCCCGACGCGAGTTGCTCGTATACGGTCTGCATGGACTGGCAGTAGCGTTGTCTTGAAAAGAAACTGAACGCCTCATGGCGTGCGGTGTCGCGCAGTTTCCATGTTAGCCGTTCGTCGGCGAGGCACTGGGTGATTCGATGCCCCAGCGCATGGGTCTGGCCGGGCTTGGTCAGCAGCGCGGAATGTCGGTCTTCGACGATCTCACTGACGGCGTAGGTCGCGCCCGCAACGATTGGCACATTGGCGGCCATGGCCCACAACAAACTCAACCCACCGCCGTGGGGCGCAGGCGCGAGCGCCAGGTCGCAACCGGGCAATACCCGCCACGGTTGCTCAACACGATCATCAGGAATCAGCAGGTGAGGCAGCAATGTTTCCCGCATGCGGACCTTGGCGCGGACCAGGGCACGCTGACGCGGATGCACCAACAATGAGATCGGTCCCGCCTCGTTGTGGTCATCACGTGCGAGTTGCGCCATCTCCACGGCCAGCAACGATTCGATCGCATCAGCAGTGGCCGGCGGATCACTCAACAACGCGATTACCTTGTGGTTGGCGCCGGTGACCCGCCACTGATTGCGTAAAGGATCGCGATCTCCAAACACGATACGACTGTGATCGATACCCGGTCGCAGCACGTGTACAAGCCCTTCGGGCACGCCGCCTGACAGCACCGCCCGGCGAATCGTCGAACTGACCGGCAACACCACAGGCCGACCGCGTTGACCACCCCTTTCGCCGCAAAGAACGCGCAGCCAGCGCACGCAACCGGGTGCCGGTTCGCTGGTCAGCGTCAACAGTCTGTCTCGATCACGAAACACGAATGACGCGAGCGAGAAGGCGCCGATGGACCAACAGTGCACATGCGTCACCGTGTCACGCAACCCGGTGGCCCGCACGTAATGCTGAAAACCGAACAGGCCCAGCGGCGCGGAAGTGTTCGGTACGCCCAATGTTTTGATCGGCTCGACGCCAACGTCGCGAGCCATCCGCGTGAGCGGTTCCCCGCCCAGCAGCACGACGGACTGGCGAATATCGCCCAGCCGCCCCATCGCATCGGCGAGCATCGCCAGTGTTGTCGCGCACGCCTGCGCGCTGGCGCCATCGATCAGGTGCAACACATGCATAAAGATGATTGTCGCAGTGTTGGGCGTTAATGTTCAAACGGCTCGCCTGCCTGGCGCGGCAGGTAGTCGTAGAAGAGCCTGGCGACATTTCGTCCCAGTCGCTGCGCCAGCGCTTGGGACAGACGGCGACGGGCCGACGGGGCCTCGTCGATTTGCGTCACGTAGGGTAGTACCCCGACGACGGCATAGCCGGGCTTTGCTCCCACGTGCTCAAGTTGGTTGCCCGGGAAGATAATACGCCCATACTCGACATCGATGACGCGCACTGCAACCTCGCCAGTCGGCCGAAAGACGCCGGGATCGTTCTGCAGCGACACTTTCTGGATCGTCACGTGCACAACCTGGTGCGCTCCGATCAGCCGCCCCAACTGGTCGATCGGTGTGCGGTCGAACTGATCACCCAGGCGATCACGCAGGTCCGAAATACGTGGCGGATCGATCAGGTTTGACAATCGCTGCGCCTCAACGTCAGGCTCATTGGCCAGGCAGTACGTAGCGGTATGTGCCAATTCGTACGCCAACGTCGGATCGAAAAGCCTCTCGTTAGGGTCCTCGACGATCACAGCGGTGGGCACGTTGCGCAGCGCGAAGTAGGCGCGCTTGCGAGCCCAGGTTTCACTGCAAGCCGCGTTGGCCCAAACCACCAGCGCCAGCAAGAACAGGTGAATGGTTCGAGTCCAACCCATGTGCTTGAACATTCGGAATTCGCCGTCTTACTGCTGTTCGCCTGGTACGGCGTGATCTCGGAACAGGTTCGCGACACGTCGTGAAAATTCGCGGACCAGTCCCAATTCGATGGTTTGCTCGTCCGCCTGTGCAAGGTTGACCGGCCGGTCGGTTGGGTACATTGCGGTGACCGATGTGCTGTAGGTGTGGTCATCGGCGGTGGGTGACTCCGCCTCAGACACGCCGATGTTCGCGATGATCACGCCACGCCACGTATGCGCCGTGGCAGGGTCGCGCGTCGTGAAACGCGCCACGTCGATCACGACGAGCCGGTCCACGCGCGTACCGCCGGAACTGAGCCGGCGCAATACGTCGCTGTAGGGCACCGCCACCCAGTAAGGATTATTCCGTTGAAACGTCGCTAGCTGAATCGGGTCGACCAGGCTCACGCCATCAACGGCCTGGTTCAGCGTCGCTGTCACGTTTTGACATATCGTCTCTTGCACGTTGGGGTGACGAAACAGCGTGTGATCGTCAGCGCTGACCAGAACGGCGACGACCTTGTCGTTCAGACTCGTGTACTCGGCGGTGGCCTTGCGTTCCGGCTCATCGCCTAGCCCCATGTTGGAGCCGGCCCACCACGCAAACTCACAGCCAACCATCGCCAGACACGCCGTCAGGAACATCACCATGGCTAACACCCACAGTGGCTGAACGATCGTCTTTATTGCAGTTCGCGTCATCAGAACCACTCGCTATACATCCCGATCTTGTATACCCATGCGGCAATGACCACCACGATCAGACCGATGGTCATGCGCCTGGTCCACAGCCGCTTCGCCAACAACGTGATCCCCGCACCCGAAAGCAGCGTCCACAGACTCACGAACCACAGGACGGCGGTGCAGACCGCACCGATCGCGCCGGCCGGCTGCGTGATGAACGACGCAACCAGGTTCCCGTGCGCCGCATGTGAAAATGCGGTCGTCATGCCGCAGGTCGCGCACGGGACACCGATCAGTTTCAGCGTTCCACAAGGCGGCAGGCCCAACTGGTGGTGCGTGCCGACCCCTTCCTTTGCGGGCGTTAGCGAAAACGCCACGGCAAGCACGCCACCGGTGACCACAAAGACGACCACAGATATAATACGGTCGCGTGGCAACCGAACCCGCGAAACTCGGGGCTCTGCAACAGGCTGAAGTTTGGCGGTCGTCTGCGTCATGCTCTACCTTCAGGGTGGTGTTTGGGTCCGCTGTGCCCGCCCGTTTCAGCGGCTGCGGCCGCGTGGCCGGCTCACGAATAGACACCTGCACCATCATTGGACCATAGCTTACGTGCGCCACAGTGCTCTGGCAATGCAAGTCCCGGCAAAACAGCGCAACTCGCTATAGAATAAGGCGATGCCTCCAGGCACGTCACCGTACCAATCCGACCCGCCCGAATCGGCGCCTGACGAACTGGCCGATGCGCCCGATCAAACTCGTGATCGTCCGGCACGGCGCGCGATGCATGCGACTGTCGCGGTGTTACCTACGCTGTGCACACTGGGAAACCTTTTGTGCGGGTTCATCGCAGTCTTCCTGGTCTCGCGTCCGCCGGACCCGAGCCAGCCGGCCTACCGGTTGTTTGTCCTGGCCTCGCTTTTCATCTTTTTTGGCATGGTTTTTGACGGTCTGGACGGGCAACTCGCGCGGCTGACGAAGCACGCGAGCAATCTTGGCGCGCAACTCGACTCCATGGCGGACATGGTCACATTCGGTGTGGCGCCGGCGTTCCTGGTCGTCCAACTGATGCAGCTTAACGCCGTGCCGCTCCTGACCGATGACCCGGACCCGCTGTGGGCGCTGTGTGGGCGGCTGGCACTGGTAAGCGCGTGCATCTACGTCGCGTGCGCGGCGCTGCGGTTGGCTCGCTTCAATATCGAAACGAAAAGTGACGACGCCGTGGACCACATGTCCTTTGAGGGGCTGCCCACCCCCGGCGCTGCGGGGACTGTCGCGAGTCTGGTCATGCTGCACCAGTATTTCCTCGGCACCTACATGCCCACACCGGAGGTTGCGTCCGCAGCGCACAATCATTTTCGCGACGCGCCCACAATCGTTCAGGTCAGTTCCGTGGGAATGCTCGCGATCACGCTGGCCGCGGCGTTCGGGATGGTCAGCCGCCTGCGATATGCCCATCTGACCAATCGCTATCTGCGCGGACACGCGCCGATCGGTTATGTCGCGCGAGCGGTGATCGGCGTGCTGCTGCTACTGGTTCATTTCCAGGCGATGCTGGCGGCGGGATTCGTCGCGTACGCGCTGTCGGCGCCATGCGTGTGGGTGTGGAAACGCACGTGGCGCCGTGAGACCAGAGTTTAACGCCGTATTTGTGGCGGACTTGCGGTGCAACCACCGCGGCTAAGCTGCAGGCATGCGTTGCGAATGAATGCTCAACCCCCACTTAGGGGTCCGGTTGATGTGGACGACCGATATTAACATGGCCATGGGGAATTGCCCGCGCCGGCCACGCAGCGACTGGAACTTATTGGCTGAATTCCGCTTCCATCTGCCGTCGCACCTGCACCGCCTCGTCGTCGCTGTCCATTTCCACATCTGACCAACTGAGGCGATCGCCCGCTGTGACCGGGTTAATCACCTTGACGGCTTGTGCCAATCCGATCGGTAGCGCGGCGACGGCCAGGCTTTCGGCAGCGGGCATGAGTTGGCCTCGCACCATGTAACCGCCTTCACCGTCGAGCATGTCACCTACCTTTAAATCACGTTTTGCCACAGCAGCAACGTCGCCGCTAAAGCCCATGGCCACGCCGGTCGGTTCATTGCGCAGCGCAGCGCTGGCCACGGAGATTCCCAGTTCCAGGCCCACAAGGTGATACGGCTTGTACATCGCACTGATCCTGCCCGTCGGGTCTGTTACCAGCCCGTATTCATTCAAACAGCGTGCCGCATAATCGCTCGTTGCTTCAAAGACCACGAACACCCCCCACCGCAGGTCCTGCTCAACCGGCCGGCCATCTCGGTGCAGGCAGGAAATGACCTCCACCTGGCCGCTGGTGTGCAGGCATCCGCCCAGTTGTTGTGGGCACAGCACCTTGGGCAGGTCATCAATACCACAGGGCGGAAACTGAAGACCGTTCGGCGCAGCGGCCAGCCCATTGGCATTGGCAACCGCTGCCATTTCAATCGCCGATTTGGTGCCGTCAAGGAAAGAGTTAAACATCTGCGAGTTCATTCCACCGGCCCGGGCCTGCTCAGCGGTCAAACCATAAAATTCCCAAACTGTTTCGGGCGTGGAGTCACGGTATTCATCAAGGTATTTCGTGCCTTTACCCGCGGCCACGACGTGCAAGCCACAGGCTCGGGCCCAATCGACATTTTCACAGATCAACGCCGGCTGGTCCCCGTACGCCAGGCTGTAGACCAGTCCTGCCGACTCGGCCTGCCGTGCCAGCAGCGGGCCGGCCACCACGTCAGCTTCAACATTGACCATGATCACGTGCCGCCCATGCTGGCAGCACAACCGGGCGTGACGTATACCTGAACGCGGATGGCCCGTCGCATCAATCACCACTTCCATGCCATCAGCCTCGATCAGGGCCGAACTATCGTCGGTAAGGAACGTGCGGCCTGTCTCCAGCGCCTGGCAAAAGTCTGCGGCGGTAAATTGTTCTTCGTCCCACCCGGTACGCGCCATCGCCTTACGCGCCCTGTCGGGGTCAAGATCGGCGATGCCCATCACGTGCATCCCCTTCGTGAGCCGCGCCTGCGCCAAGAACATCGACCCGAACTTACCGGCCCCGATCAGGCCAACGCGTATCGGCCGTTCTTCTTCCGCACGGCGCTGCAACATGCGATAAAGATTCATGGACCTGTGCCTACAGCTACTTGGCCGCCTGGACTTGCCGACCGTAAGTCAACAGGCAATCATCCGGTTCACATACGATGGGTGTAAAGTCACGGTGGCTATCCATTCCTCATGCTTGAAACGGCGAATAATGAGTGTTGGTAAGGTTGGGTGGCGATTTCGTGACCAGCGACCTGACACGCAATGTCCGCCCTACTCCTCGAACTGATTGTCAACGAGCGACTGCAACCTGGCCGTCGCCTCCAACGCATCTGGGCCGTCGGCTTCGATGACCAATTCGGTGCCCTGCGTCGCGGCGAGCGTGATCATGTGCATGATGCTCTTTCCGTCAACTTGATGGGCGCCTTTACTGACGCGAATATCACTTTCAAATTGATGCGCGAGATCGACAAACGCCATCGCCGGCCGGGCATGCAGTCCCAACTCGTTGAGAATCGTCACGTTGATTTTTACTTGTGTCGGTTTGGTCTGCACAACCCTGATCCGCGGCATCGTGCGCCGGTTGGTCATCGAGGCATTGAGTGTCGTGATATCGCCAATCCTTTGCCCCGGCGCCCCCGGGGCCTTGAGGCCGCATGAGACGTACGGTGGCCAACTCTTCTGGCCCTCAGCCCTGAATTTGCTGGGCATCCATTTCTTCAATCAGATCCCATACCGCATCACGCGTCGTCGACTGACGCAAGAACTTGCGGAACGTATCCTTCTGCAAAGCCGAGAAAATTGTCTCCATCGCCTGGAGATGCTCGTCGGGCTTGTCCTGTGGCGAGAGCAGCAGCACGACGCTGTACACCGGCTCCTTGTCCAACGCGTTGAAATCGACACCTTGCTGGCTCACGCCGATACATGCGCTCATATGCTTGATCTTCTCGTGCTTCACGTGCGGAACGGCAACGCCTTTGCCGAATCCGGTCGACCCTTTTTTCTCGCGCGCAAGGATCTGTTTGATTAACTGGTCACGCAGTGACCTGGCAACCACGTCCGTCGCGATGATCGCATCAACAAGTTCGTTGATCGCGTCATCGCGCGACGTCGCAGCCAACTCTGCGATGATTGCGTCTTTACTGACAAAGTCGGATAGCTTCATGAGCGTCCAGATTGTAGTGTGCTTGACGGCAAACACAAAGTCCACGCAGGCAATTTGCGGGTTTCGCCGGCCAGGGCCCCCTAGCCGGCCTTTTCGTTTTGGACCCGGTATTTGTGGTTACGGGTCCGCTCCTTCAGGTCCGTGAGCTGGCGTTCAAGCTTGTCCATCGTCTGGTCAATGCTTGCGTACAGGTCATGATCACAGGCATGCGCGATCACGGGGTCGGCGTGTTCGACGTGGACGATCACCTCGACCTCATGGCGCCCATGTTCCAAGCGGCTGGCCAGTACTTCGATCGCGGTGATCCGATCGTAGTAGCGTGGCAGTTTGTCCGCTTTCTGCTGTGCGTATTCGCGAATCGGGGTGGTGATGCCCAGATGTTTGCCGGTAACGGTCACCTGCATGCGGATCCTCCAGGGTTGGTCGGTTCGCTTGCGTCATTGGACACATACGAGCGACTCGCTACAGACCGTGGAATATGGACCATGATACCCAACTTCAATGTGCCGTCGATCACGGCGGCGTCCCGTCCTGTGCGATCGCTTCACTTTGGGCAGGCGTACCCTGCCCTTCGGGTATCACCTGAGCGTCCGGAACAATCACGCCGCCACTGACGGTGAATCGCAACGCCTCTTCAATCGTGACAGACAGGTCAATGGTGTCCTTCTCGGGCACGGTGATCACATAACCGGTAAATGGCGTCGGTGAACTGGGTATGAATACGGTCAGGCACGACCCTTCAGCTTCGCGCTGAATCGTTTGCATTGTGTTGCCCGTCACAAGCCCGACGGACCAGAGCCCTTTGCGCGGGTACTCGACCGCCACGACACGGTTAAAACTGACCTTCCGATCATCGCCACCCACGACGTAGTCCGTCACCTGTTTGACGAACGGATATACCTGTTTGAGCAGTGGCAGACGCTTAACCAGTTTTTCACCACGCGCGTAAATGCGCCGACCGAAAAAACTGCCGACCAGCCTGCCGACCAGCCAAATCAGGAGGATCGCAATCACGAGCCCGATCATGTCCAGGGGATAGCGGTATTGCGCCCACCGATCGTGCAAAACTGATCGCCGGGCGTCGCGTCGCAGCAGGATATCCGCGTTGCCGATCTTCTCCCACCGCTCGAGTTTGGCTGTCTCGGCGGCGCCGCCGGTTTCCAGCTTCTCCCGGTACGCCTGCACGGTGTCATTCGTCACCACCGGGTACGCCGTGAAACGCACGAGCCCCTCTTTGACCATGCCATTGATCGGCTCGGCGATCTTTTCCTGCACGAAGTTGTAGGCGGCGATCAAAATCCAGATCGTCAGCGCCGTTGGCAACACAATCGCCAGACCTCGCACGAAAAAGAGGCGAAAACTGGAGCGGGCGGATTCCTTTTTCTGTCGCGACATGTACGCTGACAATCTCGTTCGGTGCTGACTTTAGCCGGTCGGAACATCCGTGTACCGATACACATCGGCCGTTGCCAACCCGTGGCCAGCATATGCGCGGCGTGGCGCAGGGTCAACGGATCAATCGCCGCCGAACGCTTCGGTGGGCAGCACCAGTTGATACACCTCCTTGCCGACCGTGGGAATCCGCACTGTCACGCCCAGCGCGCCCTGGACCATGCGCAGTCCCCCGAAGATGATCATCCCCCGCCCCGCCATCGTACTCACGGCGTCGTCCATCGGATGTGGCAGGCTCGGCAGGGAATACACACGCAGTTTGCGCATGTCCAGCAGACGCGCCACGCTCAACTCGGCATCGTGGCCGGCGCGCTCGGCCTCACCGCCGGCAATGATCGCCCACTTGTCGATTGTGCCGACACAGGCGTCCGCCATGCCGCCAGACACACCGAGCTTTGGCCCGTCATGCAGCACCGCCTTTCGCGGATCGGTCATGTCCAGCACCCACGTCTGCTCAAGCGTTTCGCCGGTCTTGCCATGCTGGCCTCCAAGAATCCAGATGCGTCCGTCCGGCATCAAAGCGGCTGACAGATCGTCTGTCGCGTGGGGCAAGCGCGCCGTGAGCACCACGCTGTGCTTGCTTGTCACGTCCAGTATTTCAATTGCGGCCGAATTTGTCCCTCCGATCAGGACGATGCGGTCGTCGGGCAACAAAACGGACGCATGCGATGTGCGTCGTCGCCGCAACGGAATCGTACGTGTCCACTGTTTCGCCTCTGCGTCAAAGACTTGCGCCAGTTTGGCACCGATGAATACCGCCCTGCCGTTGCGAAGCAGGTGCATCGTCCCGTTGCGGACCGGCTGTGCCAGTGTGCCGACCGTTTCGACGGTGTTCCGTGACAGATCGATAAGTTCGCACGAGTTCAGGTCGGTGGCGCCTTGGCCGATGGCTGGCCCGTGTCGGCCACCGGCGACGAGGATGCGCCCGTCGGGCAACGTCATCTGCACGTGATCGAAACGACCCAACTTAAGTGGTGGGCCCAGCCACCACCGGTTCGTCTCGATGTGGTACACCTGCACCGTGTCCGACGATTCGCCGCCCTGATGAACTCCGCCGGTAACAAATACTTCGCGATGCGTCCGACTCACAGCCGCAAAGAACACTCCCCAGGGCATCGGAGCCAGTGCCCGCCAACGCATGTCACCGGCGGCCCGCGCGATGTCGCAATGGCCCGCGAACGCGACAACGACAACAACCGCGCAGACGCGACACAAACCAATGGGCAACCCGGTGCACTCTTTGCGGTATGATTCGCGGGGTGCTGCGTTGCGGTTCGTCATCACCAACAATCATAGCCAGGGATTCGGACATGTCAGAACAGATGCATCAAATGGTCACAAACGCGCTGGTCAACCAGCCGGTCACTGACCTTCACACGCACTGTTACACGCCGGAATTCGGCGCGTCACCGGATCCGGACGGCCTGCTGCTGTGGGGCATCGATGAGTTGGTCACCTATCACTACCTCATCGCCGAGGTGTACCGCATCGTCCCGGCCAGTGAACTGCCATACGAAAAATACTGGCGTATGAGTAAACAGGCGCAGGCCGATCATATCTGGAAACATCTGTTCGTTGAACACACGCCAGTGAGTGAGGCGTGCCGTGGCGTGCTCACGACGATTGAAAAACTCGGCCTCGATCCGAATGAGAAGACGCTCGACGCGTACCGCAAGTTCTTCGCAGATCAGACGGCGGACCAATACATCGACCACGTGATGGAGCTGGCCAATATCGACTCGATCACCATGACCAACTCCGTTTTCGACGATCACGAACGTGGCAAATGGGAGGCCAACCCGAATGTCGGAGATGACCCGCGGTTTGAAGCGGTCCTGCGCATCGACCCGCTGCTGCGCGATTGGCGTGGCGCGTGCGCGCAACTCCGCGAGTGGGGTTACGACGCCAACCCGGATTTTTCCGGTAACACCGTCGACCAGGTCCGGCGGTTCCTCGCCGACTGGCTCGACAGAATGAACGCGATCTACATCGCGATGAGCC
>NZCH01000047.1 GCA_002688155.1 Phycisphaerae bacterium | reverse complement strand
GGCCAACATTCGTCACGCACCTCGAATGCAGCATGCACGGCGATCGGTACGAAGCCGATCAGGTGCACGGCCTGTCCAGAGCCGGCAAGCCGCTGCTCGTGCGGTACGACCTTGACAGACTCGCCGCCGCCGTCACCAAAGACGACCTCGCATCGTGCCCACAGGAAATGTGGCGATACCGCGATTTTCTGCCCGTCCGTCGCAGCGAGAATATCGTCACGCTCGGCGAAGTCGTAACCCCGCTGCTCGCCGCGCCGCGCCTGAGCCAGAAACTGGGCGGTGGTGAACTGTTCATCAAGGATGAGGGCCGACTGCCCACCGGCTCGTTCAAGGCACGCGGCCTGTGCATGGCCGTCTCGATGGCAAAGGAACTTGGCCTCACACGACTGGCCATGCCGACCAACGGTAACGCCGGCGCCGCGCTCGCCGCGTATGCCGCACGTGCCGGCATCGAAGCATTCGTCTTTTGCCCAAACGACACACCCGACATCAACGTCCGCGAGATCGCCGCACAAGGCGCCAAAGTCTGGCGCGTCAACGGCCTGATCAACGACTGCGGCAAGATCGTCGGCGAAGGCACACAGGCAATGGGCTGGTTCGACATCTCCACGCTCAAAGAGCCGTACCGCATCGAGGGCAAGAAGACCATGGGACTGGAAATCGCCGAGCAGTTCGGCTGGGATGTGCCCGACGTGATCATGTACCCGACCGGTGGCGGTACCGGTCTGATCGGCATGTGGAAGGCCTTCGAGGAGCTTGGCCGAATCGGCTGGATCGGCGATAAACGCCCGCGCATGATCGCCGTCCAGGCCACCGGCTGTGCACCAATCGTCCGTGCGTACGAGAACGGCGACGAGCACGCGGCCCTCTGGGAAAACGCACGCACCGTCGCCGCGGGCATTCGCGTCCCCGTCGCCGTCGGCGACTTTCTCATCCTCCGCGCCGTGCGCGAGAGTAATGGCTTCGCCACCGCCGTCGATGACCAGTCCATCCTCGCCGCACGCGACGAAGCCGCCGACCAGGAAGGCATCCTCCTGTGCCCCGAAGGCGCTGCCACGTACGCCGCATACAAACAGGAACTCGCCACCGGCCGAATCGCCAAACACGAATCCGCTGTCCTTTTCAACTGCGCCACCGGCCTCAAGTACGAACTCCCACCAGTCACAAAAGACCTCGACCGGCACAAACCCATCGACTTCACCAAACTCGTGTGAGAGTCGCAAGTCGGAAAATCAAAGGCCAAAAGCCCCCAACGAAATCTCCTTGGAACCCACGGACAGCAATCCGTGGGTGTACCACCTTGCCGGGCCTTTCCCAACCCGTATGAAGACGGCATCGTATCGGGCCCATGTCGACATGACGATGATGGTTAGAAGGTGGCCAGGAACGTGTCGATGTCCACGCAAGTGAGTTCCCGGGGCCGGTGCATGCGAGCCGAAGGTGCCACCGGGTGTTTGCCGGCTGGTAGAGGGCGACTGCACACAAAGCCACCTATGGGCAGAGTCCTACCCCGACTATCTGCTCACCCGTACGAAAGAACCACGGGCCGAACGGGACACCCATCGACGCGTCAGGGCTTGATAAACGCGTATTCGACTAAGACAAAGATCCGCAACTTCAACTATGTGGTGAGGTTACAGAAATGGAGCCGACCGGGCTCGAACCGGCAACCTCCGCCTTGCAAAAGCGGCGCTCTCCCAATTGAGCTACGGCCCCGCAACGCGCGATTGTAGCTGCGCGCAACTTTTATATCTATATCGAGCCGTCCGACACGCAGCCTGAAGGCAATCGACGTGTCTGCAGCCATGCGTGTTATCCAGCGTTCAAATCCTCAACATCCAGCAACGGACATTCACGGCCCGCGACCATTCGATCGACGGCCGGCGCATCCTTGAATCCGATGCCGGTAATCAGGCATACCACGCGAGCGTCCGGCGCGATTTCGCCGTTTTGGGCTGCCTGCAGCGCGCCTGCCACGCCCACCGCGCCAGCGGGCTCGCTGAAAAGACCTTCCTCGAGCGCCAAACGCTTCTGCACTTCATAAATAAAGTCGTCGCTGAGCACATGCCCCGTCCCGCCCGACGCCCGGCAGGTGTGGACCACTTCATCCCCGTCGATGACGTTCGCGACCTGCAAGCCGCTGATCGTCGCCGTGCACGTAACGTCGTGCGCCGCGTCCTCGCCATCGCGCAGCGGACCGGCGATCGTGTCGTTGCCCTCGGGCTGCGCGCAGTGCACGGCCGGACTCTTGGCCAACTCACCGCGCTCGACCAGCTGGGCGAACCCCTGCGTCTGCGCGAGCGTCAGCCCCCCGCCGCCGGCCTGCACGAACACATGATCGATCACACCACCGTCGATCTCGCCCACCACAGCCTGTTCCGCGAGTTCATAGGCAATCGTCTGCACGCCCGCCATCCCCGCCGGGCTGAACTTAAACGCGCTGATCTGCAACTGCGACCCCGGCTTCGCGCTCTCGCCGCGAAGAAAATCAAATACCGCCAACGTCACGCTCGGATCATGGCCAAACCCCCGGACCATAAAGATGTCCGCCCCGTAACTCATCATCTGCTTGAGTTTGTCAGGCGGCGCCGTCTCAACCACGGCAATGCGACACGCTATCCCCGCGGCCGTGCAATACGCAGCCAGCGCCGAACCGGTGTTGCCGCTGGTCGTCGCAATGCACCGGCTCTTGTCACCGGCCACCATGTCACTGATCGCCGCCGCCGCATACCGGTCTTTGTACGACCCGGTCGGATTGCACTGCTCAAGCTTGAAGTACAAATGCTCAAGACCAACCGCAGGCCCAACCCGCCGCGACCGTACCACCGGCGTCGAACCTTCGCCCAGCGATACACGGTGTTGTGCCGGCGTTTGTGAAAACAGTTCTGCGTATTTCCAGATGGTCATTGTCCAAGTCCTTACGTGTCGCATTGGGAACAGGGAACAGGTCGCCGGCGTAACAAGGCCCGCCATGCAGCGTGCTCATCTCATGAAACGCCGGATGACCGGCACAATCTGCCTGCCCGCCGGCATCGGGACTGCCGTGACGTTGTTGTGATGGGTGCAACGGTCAATTCCTTATCAGGCGGCGGCACGCAGGCGGGTGATGCGGGCGTCGCGGTGTCGCTTATGACCCGGCCCTTCGCGGACTCAGGGCTCGGCGTTGAACATTGACCTGGTCCCTTCAGACAGTGTCAACGCGCGCCCTCGAGTTGGGCGCCCATCAATCGATTAAGCGCCGGCATCAGTTCGTTGGCGAACAGGTCGAGGCTGTGCAGCCAGCTTTGCTTGTCGTCCCAGTCATAAGACATGAGTATGAGCGTGCCGAATGGGCCGGTCTCTTCGATGAACGCCTGCAGGCGGCGCAGGACTTCATCGACGTCGCCGGCGATGATCTGCTCGGTCATCAGGTAATCGAGGTTGCAGTCCTCGTTGCTTTGCTCCAGGTCGCGCTTGTAAATCTGCCGGCCCAGGCCCTTGTCGAACAAGCGGCCGATGTACTCGTAGTTCTTGCCCAACGAGTTGGTCCGCACTTTGGCGACCGCTTCCTTTGTGGTATCGGCGAGGAAAATCGATCGCGCGACGCGCCAGTTCGCCCGGTCGGGCTGGCGCCCGGCCTCCTGCGACGCCTGCTCGTACGTCTTCCATGTGTCCGCCACCACGTTGCCGGCGATCAGGCAGTGAGAAAACGGGGCGAACCCGCGCGCGCCACACCACTTCATCGTCGACGAGTTACGGCTCGTACCCGGCATGCAGATCGAC
The DNA here is from genome assembly GCA_002688155.1 of Phycisphaerae bacterium. Lineage (GTDB taxonomy): Bacteria > Planctomycetota > Phycisphaerae > Phycisphaerales > Phycisphaeraceae > ARS1224. The sequence continues at coordinate 10,460 of NZCH01000047.1, read as the reverse complement.
GGGTGCGGCAGTTGATACGGCCGATGCATGAAACCGATCTGCGTCTCTTCGTCGCAGTGCTCCTTGAGCTGAATGTTCCAGTACTTGCCTTGAAGATCGTAAGGCGGGTCGGTGGTCCACAACTTGACGATCATTTCAATCGCCTCGCCGGCCATGGCCGAGCCTTGTTTCGGGTCGACGCCGAACATTTCCTGGTCGGCGGTTACGCTGCCGGACCCGAAGCACAGGTTGAGTCGGCCTGCGGAAAGATGGTCGAGCATCGCCAGGCGCGACGCGACCTGCGCAGGATGATGCTGGTTCAGGCACACCGGCGCCGGCCCCATGCGAATGCGACTGGTTTCACCCAGCGCTCGGGCGATCATCAATTCCGGCATCGGGATTGTCTCGTACTTCATCGTGTGATGTTCGCCGATCCAGAACTCGTCGAAGCCAAGTTGCTCCGCGCGAACGATCAACTCGAGGTCTTCGTCGTAACTCTGCACGAGTGGCTTGGCAGCATCGTGAAAGGGCATGATGAAGATGCCGGATTGGATCGGAAGCATGACACTCACCTTTCTTTCTACAGGTTGCCAAGCGACATGCCTGCCTGGCATTTATTGAACACTGTATTCGTATTTGATTGTACAGATTGGAGCGTGGCATGCGGATCGTGGCACACCGCACGATGCCGCCCTCGTCGCAAAGCGTCAACGGCAATCACGGTCGTCGTGCAAAGAGAACCCCAACCTGTTGTGATCACAGATTTGGATAACCACAACCCTTTGAGATCATTCACTGTTTGCGCGGGCGGGGCGCCACCGGAACTGACCGCCGTTCATCGCGGGTATTAAAGCGATTGTAACAATCGGTCCGATAAGGGTTAATCAGCGGCCCGCACCGACAGGGCGCGCGCCGCAGGGCAGTCTTCTGGTGGATGCGATTCGCGACAGGATGTCTCAGCACGGGCCTGAGACCGGCGTCGCCGGTTTCGACTAAGGCACGAGCCAAGGAGTGCTCGATAATGGGTGCAAAGGATCGCGACAGCCTGAAAACTTTCGTGAAGTCGCTGGATCAGACTGAGCGGCATGTGCTTCTGATGCACTACGTTGACCGCTTGTCGCCGCGCGAGATCAGTCGCGTGCTGGAGTTAGCGCTGGAACAGGTCGTGCACATGATCGCGCGGTTGCGTGAGCGCTTTCGCGGTTTCGTGGCTTCGCTAAACACGCAGCCGGGTGTTTCGGCAATCGCCTGAACCACATCTCAACACGATCGCAACGCCGACGGACATCTGATAACTCGGTCGTGCCGAAACGTCCACCTGTCATTATCGCGCGGCGATTACGCACAACGATACGTCCTAAAAACACGCCTTTACGGCGCGTTCTCATGAAGAGCCCGGTTCACTTTGGGTGCCACGCAGCCGATATCGACAATGGAATTGTAAAGAGAAAGAGGACACACATTGCCAGCAGAACAGGGCGACCATGACAACATAGCGCCGCGGCGCCGGCACGGGCTTCGTCCCGCTACAGTGCTGGCGATCGGCATCGTGATCGGCGTGCTGTGCCAGGCGGCGTTGGGCGCACTGGCGATGTGGTTTACGCACGTCAACGATCGTGAGGCCATCGATGACCGCCAGCAGGCGCTCACGGCGCTGTCACATTCGCTGGCGCAGACCAGCGAGGTGCTTTTGGCGCGGCCGAACACGGCATCGCTGCATAAAGTTCTTGTGGACGCGCGACGACGACATCATTTGTCGCAGTGCCGCATCATGTTGCCGGACGGTCGCGTACTTATCGACGGCATGGTAAGCGACATTGTCCAGGCACAGGCGCCCAAGACGTGGTCAGCGCAGCCGCTGCAACCTGTGCGTGAGTACAACACAGACGGCTCGGCGTCGATCGGCCTGCCAATCACCGTGGTCGATCGTGGCACCGCGCGACTGGACGTCGGCTGGTTCGCTCACGACGTAATCACCGGCGATCAAGACGGCGACACGGGCACAATGCTGCTGGTGATCGGCGCGTTGGGCGTTGTCGCGCTGTTGTGCACGTTCAAGTTCACGCGCAGCAGCCTGCAGTCGCTGGGCCCGATACGAGAAGCGCTGCTGGCAGCAGATGCCGGCGAACAGGACACGGCATCGCTGTCGGTCAGCCCGCGTTTCGGGCCCGATGCGCGCGTCTGGAATGCGCTGATGATCGAGCGCGCGGCACTGCGTCGCGCCTCAGTAGCGCGCCAGGCCGGCGAGGCGCTGGGCGTAAGGCGCCAGGACGTCGGCGACGTCGTGGCCGCATGCGACGCCATGTCGCACGGGCTGGTACTGATCGACACCCAGCAACAGATGCGATACGCCAACGGCGCCGCGTGTGTCCTGATGCGCGGCAAGCATGACGCAATGATCGGCACGCCGCTGACGCAATGGGTGGATGACGCCGCGCTGGCTCAGGCCATCGGAGCATCGGTTGACTCGGTGCAGCGCCGCCGCACCACGATCGTCGTCGAGCCCCGCGACGACAGCGAGGCGCCGACACTGCGTTACGCCGTGCGGCCCATTGGCAACGACGAACAGCCCGGCGCAGCAATCATCATCGAAGACATCACCCAGCAGCGTGTAGCTGAAGCAGCGCGACATGCGTTCGTGGCGCAGGCGGCTCACGAATTGCGCACGCCGCTTACGAACATCCGGTTGTACGTCGAGCAGGCGATCGACGGCGATGAGGATGAGCAGTCCCGCATGCAGGCGATCAACGTGATCAACCAGGAAGCGACACGGCTTGAACGCATCGTCGATGACATGCTCAGCGTCGCGGAGATCGAATCCGGCGAAATGAAGCTGCGCCACGACGACGTGCGCATGGACGAATTGCTCACGCACATGCGCGCCGACTTTCAGGCGCAGGCCGACGAAAAACAGATCCAACTGGTCTTTGACCTGTCACCCAAACTGCCCGTTATTCAGGCCGACCGCGACAAGATCGGGCTCGTACTCATCAACGTCATCGGAAACGCGCTCAAGTACACGCCGCAGAAGGGTAAGGTCACGGTCATTGTCGACGTCACCGATGACGAACAGCGTATTGTGTTCGATGTGCGTGACACGGGGATCGGGATCGATTCCGGCGAGATCGAGCGCATCTTCGACAAGTTCTATCGCGCCAACGATCGTCGCGTGGCGAAGATCGCCGGCACGGGCCTGGGACTCGCGCTGACGCGCGCGGTCGTGCAACAGCACGGCGGCGAAATCGCCATCGAGTCCGAGTTGGACAAGGGCAGCCGCTTCGTCATCACCTTGCCGACCAACGTAGCGCCGGCGTAACCAAAAAGGCACGCGATGCAACTGTCAGAACAGCGTCATGGCGCCGTGACGGTCGTGAAGCCGGATGGCCCGATCAACGCCGAAGGCGCCGACGCATTCAAAGATCGTCTTAGGACGCTGGCGGACAAGAGTCTGGGCAAGATCATCGTAGACGCGGCGGACGTGCCGTACGTCGACAGCCGCGGCCTGGAAGTGCTCGTCGAAGTGACCGATGAGCTGTCGCGCAGCGGGCAGGCGCTTCATCTGTGCGCAACCAACGACACGCTTCGTGAGGTGTTTCAGTTAACGGGACTGACCTCGAAGTTCGAGTTTTTTGAAGACGCCACGTCAGCGGTGCGGAGTTTCCTGTGAGCAAAGGGCAGCCGACACAAGCCGTGGAAGCGAACGACCAGGCGGCAGCCACCCCCGAGCGCCCCGCATCGACGGCGGCGACGACCCCGCCGCTGCGCCGCGCCAAACGCATGGGCGAAGCGCTTGTCGAGCAGGGAGTACTCTCCCAAGAGCAACTCGAAAGCGCGCTGGAGCAACAGAAAATCACCGGGCAGATGCTCGGTGAAATGCTTGTCGAGCAGGGCATGATCAGCGCAGGCGCACTGGTACAGACGCTGGTGCGATGGCTGAACATTCCCGGCTGCCAGCTGCGCCACGGACTGATCGACCCGGCGCTGATGCAACTGATCGACGAGGAAGAGGCTCGGCGTCTCAAAGTCGTGCCCATGTTCAAGGTGCACGATGTCCTGACCGTCGCGATGGCGGAGCCGCAGTCGCTGCCGACGATCGATCGCCTCCGTCAGCTGACAAGGTGCCGCATTCGCCCCGTGTTCGCGCTGGAGTTGAACATTGTTGAATACCTGACGAAGTACGCCGGCGGCGACGTTGATGTTGACGCATTCCTCACATCGCTCACCGAATCGGACGTGCAGGTCGTCGAGACCGACACGACCGACGACGAGACAGCGACCAACCTCGACAAAATGGTCGAGGGCAGCCCGATCATCAACCTTGTGAACGTCGCGCTGCTCACGGCGATTCGCGATGGCGCCAGCGACATTCATATCGAGCCGCAGCGCACCGGCACACGCATCCGGTATCGCATCGACGGCATTCTGCGCGACCTGATGAAACCGCCTGCAGGCATGCACTCGGCAATCGTGTCGCGCGTGAAGGTGATCGGCAAGATGGATATTGCCGAGAAGCGGCTGCCGCAGGAAGGCCGGGTACGCATCTTCGCGCAGAATCGTGAAATCGACCTGCGTATCTCCAGCCTCCCCACGCTCCTGGGCGAGAAGCTGGTGGTGCGCGTACTCGACAAATCCAACCTCTCCGTGCGCATGGAAGAACTGGGATTTCGCATCGAAGCGCTCACGACGTTCAGGAAAATTCTTGACCGCCCGCACGGACTGGTACTGGTTACGGGGCCGACCGGCAGCGGCAAGACGACCACCCTGTATTCGGCGCTTGATCTTTTGAGAAGTCCCGAGACGAACATTGTGACGGTTGAAGACCCGGTCGAGTACCAGCTCGACCTTATCAATCAGATTCAGGTCGAATCGTCGATCGGCCTCACGTTCGCGCGCGCGCTGCGGAGCATACTGCGGCAGGACCCGGACATCATCATGATCGGCGAGATTCGCGACAACGAGACGGCGAGCGTCGCGGTCCAGGCGGCGTTGACCGGCCACCTCGTGCTCGCGACATTGCATACCAACGACGCACCCGGCGCCGTAGCTCGGCTACTGGACATGGAGATTGAACCGTACCTGCTGTCCAGCGCGCTAAACGGCGTGATCGCACAGCGACTGGCGCGCACGGTGTGCCCGAGCTGTACGACCAAGTACTACCCGGAGCCGGACGTGCTTGAGCAGGCGGGACTGGACTCGACCAGTCAACACCCGTTCAAAAAAGGCGCTGGCTGCACGCAATGCCACAACAGCGGGTTTCAGGGACGTGTCGGCATCTATGAGGTGATGGAACTGACATCCGACCTGCGCGGGCTCATTCATCGCGGCGGGGCGACGCATCAGATGCGCAATCTATTGCGCCAGCACGGCAACCTGTCGCTGCACGACGAGGGCATCCTCGTGGCGTTGGAAGGAAAGTCAAGCCTGGAAGAGGCGATGCGCGTCACGCAAACGGATGACGTCGACGCGCTGGTCGACCCAGGCGCCGAGGAGGCCGCATGAAACTGGCATACCGCGCATTTGATAAGACCGGCAAAGTCGTCGAAGCGCAACTCGATGCGTCGAACGAGGGCGAAGCGCGTACCACGCTGCGCGCCCGTGGGCTTTATATTGAAACGATCACCGCGGTCGACCAAGACGGCACCACCGCCGCCACACCGCCGGTGAACGTCGCCGCGAGCGATTCAACCACCGACCCGCACTACGGTAGCAGCGGGCCCGGCGCGACGAGCACGCGAACCAGAAAGACGGCGTGCGGGGTGGGAAACGGACGACGCCTGAAGAACCTGGTCATGTTTACGCGCCAACTGTTCGTCATGACCTCAACGGGCACGCAGATCGTGCCCGCGCTCGAATCACTTGAGCGTCAAGCACAAGACGAAAACTTCAAGGCGACAATCGGCCGACTTCGCGAGCACGTGGAGCGCGGCGCGCCGCTGTCCGAAGCCATGGCAGCGCAGCCGCACTACTTTGACCAGATTTACACGAGCCTGGTCAATGCAGGCGAATCCGCGGGCAAGCTGCCTACCATGCTCGACCGGCTATCAGATCTGACCCGCCGCAAGTTGCGCGTACGCGGCGCCGTCATCGGCGCGATGGTGTACCCCCTGTTGCTCACTACCGTGTCGGTATGCGTGCTCGTTCTGATACTGGTCGCCGTGCTGCCGCAGTTCGCGGGCCTGTTCGACGGACTGGGCGTGCCGCTGCCTGCGACCACCGTCGCGCTGATGATGGTCAGCAATTTTCTGATCGCGTACTGGTGGCTAGCCTCCGGTGTGGCGATTGTGACGCCCGTGTTGCTGCTGATCTGGAAGAACACCGCGTCGGGCAAACGCCGCGTCGACCGACTTGTGCTGCGAATCCCCAAGTTCGGGCCGCTGGTGCGCGATTTTGCCTCCGCTCGTCTGGCGCGCCTGATGGGAATCCTTATGAACAGCCATCTACCGCTTCTCGATGTGCTGGAGCTGATCCGACAATCAACCGTCAACACGCGGTATCTCGACCTGCTCCAACGTGCGGAGCACGCCATCACGAAGGGCGAGATGATCAGCAGCGCATTCTCTGACACGACGATCGTGACACCCGCGGTGTACGAAGCGATGCGCAGCGGCGAGGAAAGCGGCCAGATTGCGTCCTCGTTGATGAACGTCGCCGACTTTATCGACGAAGACAATGAGCAGACAGTCCGTACCCTCTCGACCTTGATCGAGCCGATCATTCTCATCACGCTGGGCGTCCTGGTCGCGCTCGTCGCGGTGAGTATGTTCCTGCCGATGTTCGATCTGACGGCCATGGCGGGAGGTGGCTGATGACGACAATCATAAACCGAGTACATTCACCGATTGGCGTTGACGTCGATGCGCACTGCTTCAAAGCGTTCCAGTTGGAAACGGTCGGCGGCGCGCATCGCAGCATGGCGGCCATGGTACTGCCGCGCGCCATTCCGGGCGATGCGCCGGACCCACACGACGTGGACCGGCTTCGCGGCGTACTCGAACGACAGGGATTCATGGGTGATCACGTCGTGCTGGCGGCGCCGCGATCGGGACTCTTCACCGCAGTACTCGAACTGCCGCCGCGCAACAGCGGAGCGCCGATCGAACAACTGGCGCGCGCCGAACTGGCGCAGACGCACGGATGCAACCCCGATGAATTCGAGATGGCGCACTGGGACGTGCCGGCACCGACGCGCGCCGGCAACATGACGCACATTGTCGCGACCGCGTGTCTGCACGACATCGCAACACAGTGGATGGACGTGTTCGAATCCGCCGGACTGGTGGTTGCGGCGCTTGACGTGCCGGCGTGTGCACTGGCGCGTGCATGCACTTCCGTTATTGCCGACAGTGACGGCATAAGCGCCGTGCTTGAACTGGGCTGGCGTGACACGCAGATCACCCTCGTTCGACTGGGTACCGTCGTGTATCAGCGTCAGGTCGCACCGCGCGGCGTACACGACGTGCGCGAGTCACTCAACCAGAAACTGCCCATCACGGGCAATGATGATCTGATTGACTACGTTCTGCAGAACGCTTCGGTCGACAAGTCCGTTGATCCCGACGATCAGCTTCCTGACCACATTCGTCGCGAAGTGCGCGGCGTCATGGTCAACCACGTCGCAGCGCTGGCCGATGAAGTACAGGCGTCGCTGTCGTTCGCGGCACATCGATACTCGGACACGACCATCGAAGGGCTGCTGCTCACCGGCGCCGGCGCGGCGTTGCCGGACGTTGCGGAACTCATGAATGAATCGATCGACGCGCCGGTACGCATACTGACGCCAACGGAACTGGCGCCCTGCGATGAAGCGCTGCGCGGCCGCGCTGACGACAGCGCGCTGGTCGTATCGCTGGGTTTGGCCCTGCATGGGATGACATAAGCATGATGCCAAGTTCAAGCCTTATTCCCGCACATCGCATCGCCCTGCAACGGCGTCGTGCACGCTCGCGCCAGTGGTCAGGCGCTTCGGGTTTGTACGTGCTGCTTCTGCTGGCGGTGTTCGTCACGTGCCGAATCATTCGCGGTGATGGTACGCAGGCGATGGCGGACGCGGGCGACGAGGTGCAACAGCAGATCGCGCAGTCCCAGCGGACGCTTGGCGACTTGCGCCCACGTGTCGACGACGCACGACGAACACTCGACGCCAACAGCGCCGTGGGCAACCAGCCTGACTGGAGCGTGCTACTGGCACTCATCAGCCGGTGCATGCACAAGGATGTCGTGCTCAGCAAGTGCCGGCTCAAACCGGCGGCTGCGCCCGCGCCAGCAGCGCAAAGCGACCCGGCGAAGGGGACCGGCCGCGATATCGATCCACAAGCACTGCGCCGACGCACTTACATCCTCATTCTCCAGGGCGTCGCGCCTTCACAGGCCGACATGGCCAGGTCCGTGCTTAACCTCGAGGGAACCAGACTGTTCGATCACGTCCGGCTGGTCAAGACGACCAGGCAAACTTTTCGCGGCTTGAGCGCTGTGCACTTTGACGTCGAATGCGAACTGTCACCGGCAGGAGGCGCCACACCATGATGCCGTCGCGCGCGATATTGTGGAACGGCTGGTATATAGACGCGGCGTTTGCCGGCGCGATCGTATTGTTGACGATCGGCGTGTACTTCGCTGCCGTGTCGCCACTGGTGGTATCGCGCGCCCAGGCGCGGCATCAGCAAATGGAACTTGCCCGCCAACGGCGCGAGGCCCACGACCTGTCGACCGCCGTTGCGAACCTCAATCACGAGCTGGTCGACCTGCAACAGGCGATCGACGCCGGCCCCGTCCAACTTCAGCCGGTGCATCACATCAACCTGCGTCTGGCGCAGATCAACGCGCTTGCCGAGGAGTGCGGTATGACTATCGACGAGATCAGCCCCGGCGAGGCGATCGACGGCGAACATTTCAAGAGCGTGCCCATCCGCGTCGTCGCTGTGGGTGACTACCCGACATGCACGGGTTTCGTGCACCAGTTCCAGCAACGCTTTCGCGACAGCCGCGTCATCTGGCTGGAACTCAACGCCGGGTCACCGTCCGAAGATGTCAACCACGCCAAAGCAGTGTTCAACCTCGCATGGTACGCGGCCCCGACGGAATAACCCGCACAGCCGATCTCTTTGGTCGATGAATGGACGCACAGCGCGCACACGATTTGCAATCACGCGCGCCAAATCGTTTAGTTCACTCACTGTGAGTCTCACCACACGGCAAAAAATATTATTGGGCATTGTGATCCTGGGAATCGGTGCGGTGCTCATCGATCGGCTCCTGCTCGATTCGGGTGCATCAGGCCCGCGATCAGCGTCGGCATCCGTTGTGACGTCAATGCCCGATGTGGTGCCCGCCACGGCGATGGTAGATGAAGCGGCGCCGACCGCGACGACCGACATGTCGCCGTCCTTCGACGGGCCTTTCCTTGCCGAGCGGCTGGCGATGTACGCCTCCGAAAATGACGTTCTACCGCAACACGTCGCCGACATCTTTACACCCTCAAACACATGGTGTAACACCGAGACCGTTTCACCCGGCCCCGCCGGGAAAGATGGCGACGAGCAAGCCGTCTCCGACTTCATCGAGAATTACACACTTGGCAGCGTGCTGGTAAGCGACGGAAACGGCGTCGCGGTCATCAACGGCAAACCGGTCCTGGTCGGCCAGCGTGTCGAGGGTTTTGAACTGGTCCAGATCACCGGCAACGCAGCCGTGTTCACGCAAAACGGCGGTGAGCAGCAGGTCAAACTGGTCCTGGATGCCAACGCCCGATAAGCCACTCGTTTTATTTGCGAATCGACTGCAGCATTCTTCCAAACGTGCTCGCGATACGGTCCAGATAACCAAACAAACACTGATTACCTTTAAGGGCGCTCCGTGCGACGCCGATGAGAGAATATGAATCCTGGCGCGGGTCTGTTCAACCGCATCACACTCGATGGAGGCAACGATGAAAACACAAGACACTCGTAAACACGCATTCAGTATGATCGAGCTGGTGATCGTGATCGTGATCATCGGCATCATTGCGGCGATCGCGATCCCGCGCATGAGCCGCGGCACCGCTGGCGCAGCGACAGGCGCCCTGCAGGCTGACCTGGCCGTGCTCCGCAATGCGATCGAGTTGTACACCGCCGAGCATGACGGCAACGCGCCGGGCGCGACGATTGTCGCGCAGCTCACCACGCACACGAACTCCGCCGGCACCACGCAGGCGACCAAGGACGCGGCGCACCCGTACGGCCCGTACATCAAGGCCATTCCCTCCCTGCCGGTGGGCACCAACAAGGGACACAGCGCCGTCACTGTCGAAACAAACGCGGCCACGACCGCACCCGACGCCACCTCCATGGGCGGCGGCGAAGGATGGTGGTACAACTCTGTGCTCGTCGACATCCGGGCGAACGTGGACGGATCCGCGGCCAATCAGAACGACCTGGGTCAGACGTTCAACGGCTTCTGACCGTCACGCTTGACGATGCCGAGCCCTCACCGTGGGTGAAACG
>NZCH01000046.1 GCA_002688155.1 Phycisphaerae bacterium | reverse complement strand
CGCCGCCCCCACCACGCCGATCCAACTCCGCCGAATCACCGCCCACAAGGTAAGGATGCCCAGCAACGACAGCGCCGCCATCGTCCACGCGATCTGGAAGACGTTGTTCAGCGGCAGCGCCAGGTAATCGAAACACAACGGGCGAGGCCACAGCGCGAGGCGAAGATACTCCAGCAGTATCACGCTCGGCTGCGTGCGAAAGTATTCCCAGGGTGTCACAGCCTTGAAGCTGAAACCAGCCTTGCTTGTCTCCGAAAACAGCACCGCCCCGAAGCCCATGGTCGAGGCGAGCGCCAACCATGTTCCGAACAGCGCGACGTAAAGTCCCCAGCGCCGGCTCAGCGCCTGTTTGAAAGAATCCGCCAGGAACGTGCGATCGAAAAGCAGCACAAGAATCGGTGAGCTGACCATGACCTGCTTGCTACCCATGCCCAGAAGACAAAACACGACCGCCGCAATCGACCAGAACACCACGCGCGCTGACCGCCCTGACGCGCCCTGCTGCTGATAAGTCGCCGCGCGCAGCGCCGCATATATCACCGCCAGGTAGAACATTGCCATCATGGACTCGGAACGTTGAATGACGTATGTCACCGCCTGCGTTGTCAGCGGATGGGCCGCCCAGATGAGCGCGACGGAAAATGCGAGAGCCCGCGCTGCGCCGCGCACACGATCGGACATGCCCGGCAGGGACAGCGTACGCCACATGATGCCGTACAACGTCAGCCCCGCCAGCACATGCACCGCCAGGTTGAATATGTGGTACCCGCGCGGGTCCAGGCCGCCCGTCCCCCAACGCATCGCGTGCAATTGCTCACCGATCACATAGTTGAGCAGCAGCGAACTTTCGACGACCGGCCGGGACATGCCCAGCCAGTCCGTCAGCGGCCCGGGGTTGCGAAGCCGCTGATTGTATTCGATGCGAGGCGCGTCATCGAACACAAACACGCCGCGCACACTGTTGTGGTACGCCAGCACCGTCACCACAAGCAGCACCCAGGGCAACAGCTTCGCGGGACGCAGGGTCGGTGATGGATTGATAGTAACGTTTGGCAAGGCGTGGTTCCGATGCGTGGGACAAACATTCTATTGCGTTTGCCCGGCGCGCAGGAACCGCTTAATTCGATTCCGACGGCGGGCGCATGTGAATGTCACCGCCTATCAGGAACAGCGATCCGCACAGCGCGTACACGAGCATATACAACCGAAAGAACATGAGCATGCCGACAATTTGGTTCATGGTGGCATGGCCGCCGATCATCGCTTGCGCGACACCTTCCTGCACGCCAACACCCTGATAACTGATCGGCAGCGCGCCGACAAAGACGATCGCGGGGTTGATGCCCATCAGCAACTGAATCGGCGCGCTGACCCCCAGCGCTAAGCCGGCCAGCGCCAGTGCCAGCGCCAGCAGAAAATGAGCCAGCGTGCTGATCATAATCGCCAGACCTACGGTTCCCAGATGATCGCGATACGCCAGCGCCGCATCGTCGATGATCGCAACGAACTTGCCAATCACCGGCCAGTTGCGCGTCTTCTCAATGTGCAGCAACTGTCGTAGGAACCGCGAGCTGTAACAGCCGTAACCCACGATCACGACCAGCAGCGCAGCCCACGAACACATCGCCAGCTTGCGCACCAGTGGATGGTCCAGCATCACAAGCGCGACGACGCCTGCGAAAAGGAATAGCCCGATCAGGCCCGTAATGCGGTCGAACAAAATACTCATCAGCGCGTCGGTGCGCCGGTCGCTGTGCCGCGCGGCGTAATACCCTTTGACCACGTCGCCACCGGTCGTACCCGGCATGCAGAAATTAAAAAATGAACCAACCATATAAAGACGAAGCGCACGCCCGTACCCCGCACCGATATGCCTCGCTCCCATCAGCAGCCACCACCGCAGCACCTGCAGTGGGTACACGATCGCCATGATGAACAGGCCGATTACAAGAAGCAGCACGTTCGCGCCGCGCAGCATCGTCAACACGCCCGGCTCCTGAACCGCCGCCTGCGCGTCTGTGACATCCCGCCAGTTGACCGAGTACACGATGTACGCAACGCCGGCGGCGGCAATGAGAATTCGCACGACGATGGAGAGCTTGCGAAGCATGCGTTGGAGGAATCCCTGGCCGTGAGAGCCGCGCTGGCTTGGTCATCATCGGCTTAATCCCGCGGCACCCTGTATCGATGGTATAACGGCACAAATGAATGCCCAACCAAGCGGACAGACAGCGCAAAACGGGATGATCGACCGTCTGCGCCAACGCGCCGGCGTGCTGGCGATCATGATCGGCGTGGTCGAGTTCGTCGGTCTGGGCGGGGTGGCGGGCCTCGCCGGGTATGTACAACGCATGCCCGATCCGCAAATTCAGCGCTACTTGCACCAGCCAATGTCATCGCTGCAGATCAGCGCGCTGCGAGAAACCACACGGTCATTCGCGATAACGTGCGCCGTCTTCGGCGTCGGACCCGGTATCGTGTTCACCGGCCTGAGCCGGTTCGTGCGGCGCGGCGCGCTGCCGGCGATCGTCGCGGCACTTGCGCTCGCGCTGACACAAACCTTTGTACTGGCGGCGATGGGTGCGTTCAGCTTGATTGATGCTCTGGGCAGCACCGACCCGGTGGGCGCGACCACAGCGGTGCTTGTGTGGGGGACCGCCGCGCTGTCGATCGGATACCTGGCCGCACTGCTCATCCAGATTCTTCGCGCGCGGACATCGCAATCGTCCAGACTCACTGGCGTATCATGACCCGCCCGATTGATGCCGGACAGGCCAACGATGACGCAGCCGAACACACCTCAACCAGCGCCGAATGATTCCGGCACCACAACGCCATCACCCCGAGCGTTCGCGCAGGGCACGGGCATCGTGCTGCAAACAGTGGGCGTGATTCTGTTTCTGTCCACGTGTTGCGTCTGCACGTCCGCCGGCCTGTGGGACCCCGCCGTCATGCCCGGCACGATCGATTTCAGCGCCAACGATACTGACGGGCCAACCCGACTGGCAGACCTGCGCAGCGATCCCGGCAAGGTCGGCCTGATGCTAACGGTTGTGTCGATGACGGTCGGAGGATTGGCACTGGCGGTGTTTGGCCTTGGCCTCCAAAGTGACAAGCCGCGCGCCTCATGTGGTGCAACTGTTACGGTGATCGTGCTGGTGATCGTGCTGATTGCGGCGGGCGTGGCGCTGTGGCGTGGTGAGTCCTCGATCACTGTCAGAGTGTGGCACGCAGTGCTGACGGCCATCACCGCGTTGCTGGTGCCGTTTGTGCTCACTTCGCTAAAGCAGGTGTCGATGCACCCGCCTCCATCCGAATTGGACGTGCTGCCGCCGGATTTCGACGTGGACGCATTCAAGGAACACCATCGCAGGTGAAGCGTATAGTTCAACACCGGGCCAAGCGCAGTGCCCCGAGTCATTGATATGAACCACCAAAGCAATATCTCGCGACGGATCGTCGTGTTGGGGGTCGTGGGAGCGTTCGCATCAACCGCGTTTGCGCTCGACGATGCACACTGGGCGATTGCGAACCAAACACTTGGTCGAGGCATCGCGTACCTGCAAACGACGCAGAATGAGGACGGCAGCTGGTCGCCGCAGGCCGGGCCTGCGGTCACGGCGATGATACTGCGCGTCATGCTCTTGCAACCGGACATTTCGACATCTGACGCGGTCGTGCAAAAGGCCCTCAAGTACGTCATGTCGAAGCGCAACAGTGACGGGGCGATACACGACGGCATCCTCGCCAACTACAACACGTCGATCAGCCTGTCCGCGCTGTCACTGGTCAACGACGACCCGGAAGTAGCCAAAACGATTCGCGACGGCCAGGCATTCTTGCGCGGTCTGCAATGGGCGGGGCAGACCGACGCGCAAGACGCAACGGTCAACGAAAGGCACGCGTTCTTCGGTGGCGCGGGGTACGGCAGGCACGGCCGGCCCGATCTGTCCAACACGCAAATCATGCTTGAGGCGCTGTACGACACCGGCGTCGATTGCAACGACCCGATATTCCAACGCGCACTGGTCTTCATTACGCGGCTTCAGGGCGTCAAAGAAAACAAGACGTTTGGCGACAAGATCATCAACGACGGCGGGTTTATTTACGCCACGAGCGTGAACAAAGACCTGGTTGGCGTGCCGCAATCGATGGCGAACCCGGAGATGGTGGAGGCCGCGAAACAGGGCAAGCCCGTCAGCGGCCTGCGAACGTACGGGTCGATGACCTACGCCGGCTTCAAGAGCTACGTGTACGCAAACCTGTCGCGCGATGACCCGCGCGTCATCGCGGCACGCCAGTGGATCGAACGTAACTACACCCTCGACCACAACCCCGGCCTGCCGGAAGCAATCAAACTGCATGGGTTGTACTACTACTACATGACCTTCGCCCGCGCGCTCGACGCCTGGGGAAGCACGCACATCACCACACCTGACAGCGTCAAGCACGACTGGGCGAACGACCTGATCGATACCCTTGCACAACGTCAGAGCGACGACGGCTCATGGTCCAACGCTATCGACCGGTGGATGGAGTCCGACGCGAACCTCGTCACGGGATACGCGCTGATCGCGCTGCAGCATGCGCTGCATTGAACGGGTTTCGGGAGTCGGGTCGGCCGCTTGGAGGCTTCGCGCGCGGCGCACGTGTCAATCGATTGCAATCACACGCCCTTTATCCACCGCTCCATGTGCCCGTACATTGCACCGACGTTGACCACGTCCGGCCCAAACGTGTCGAGCATCTGATTCGCATCGTCGAACCATTTGACCCGGTCACAAGCCGCGGCACGCGTCTTAGCGGCTTCGTCGTCATACCCGTCACCCGCCCACGCGATCGCGTCGACGGCAAACCGCCCGGCCGGGTCGATCTGGCCGTACAGGTGATTGTGGCCAAGTCCACCGATGAACGCGATGCGCATGAGGACTCTGCCGAAATTCCTGAAACCCGAAACCCGGATCAAAGTGACTCGTACCGCCAGTCGTCCAACAGTTGAAACCGGGTTGTGTCCAGGTCAAACCCGATACCGAACGGTGCATCGACGATGCTGCCGACGTTAATGAGGCCATGTTGTAGGTTGAGTACGGCCGTGCCGTCATCGAGCGCGTGGTACAGGTCGCCGTGCACCAAGAGCACCTGCTCCTGTACGTCGTCCGGGAACATGCCAAGCCCCCGGTAGTAGTGGTGGCCGTTGCGCTCGACGTGATCGATGCCCAGCGCGGCGGCGACGGCGAGGTCCTGAATCATCGCGACCGGTCCGATCGAACACAGATCCTCGGCACTGATCAAATACGTGCGGTCCGGGTGCTGCGCACGTAAGCGCGCGATCATGCACGCGTTGGCGACACCCTTGAATGTGCCCTTGCAGTTCTTGAAACTTGTGCCTGCATAACCACAGTCCAATGCGATGCGCAGCGCGTCGAGTGTGCCGTCGGACTCGTCAATCACAATCGCCGGTCGATCGGTCCAGTCCAACAGGTCTTGTTTCAATTCAGGCCCGAACGCCGCGTCACGATGGAACGGCTGTTCGACAAACAACAATCCATCGAATAAAGGGCGCAGCGATTCGTTTTGCGAAATGTGCGTCCACAACCGGCGGAATGGCTCGACCTGCCGGAAAAACTCGTTGCCATCAAGCGTCACATGTGGTGTCACACCGTGACGCCCAATGATGTTCACAATCTTTGTCAGGCGGGCGACGTCTTTGTCGACGTCACCGAACAGTTTCACCTTGAAGTGGGTCAGCCCATAAGCCGCGACACATGCGTCGAGTGACTGCGGCAGGTCATCGTCCACCCGCTCATCGTCGGGAATGTTGCCATCCTCGAGTGGGTCCGCGAGCCCGACGGTGTGGCGTGCGACAACCGCCCGCACAGGCTGCGCGGGCAACCAGTCCGTTGGCGCCGTGCCGGTCAACTCTTCGTGAAACACGCCCAAATCCACGCCCAGCGTGCCGGTGCGCAAAGCGTCGGCGAAACAAGTCAACGTCCCGCGGCACCAAGCGCAAATGAGTGCTCGCTCGACCATCGTCACGCCAAATGCCCACAACAGCGGCGGGTAAGGCGTGTCCTTTGCCAGCTGGCGCTGCCGGTCGTACAACTCGCGCCAAAACGCGAAGACCGTCGACGCTTCGCGTACCTGAAGCGCCTGCCGTACAGCCATGCGAATCACTTCCATCATTTCGGCGATGTCATGTTCAGCCGACGTGTCGGGGTTCTTCGTGAACCACTTGGGCGCCAGCCCCTCCGACGCAATACCCACAGCCTGCGCACCGTTCACGTTCGCCACAATGCGCACAAACACATGCGGCACCGCTTCAAGCGTTGCGATGCCGTACTTGAACGGCATGCGCGTTCGTGTGTTAATTACGTGCAGATCGATTTGCTCGACGGTAATACTCATCGTACGATGTCATCCTGTGTCCGGGTCCAGTGGCGGGCAGAACAACACGATACCACGACAGGTTGCCGCGTAATGCGCATAAAAAAGCACGACCCGGGTAAATATACACCGGGTCGCACTCGATCAGGGGGCTAAATAAATTCGTTACGTCAATCACATGATGTGGTGATCCGTCGCGCGTGAGTCGGTTACGGCAATCTTTCGTGTCTTCTTCGCCGGCCGCGGCACGTTCGGGATGACTCGCAGATCGTGCTGCTTACCGTCAGGTGTAAACATGCGCAACTTGACGACACTTTTGCGCGGCCCGGGGTGTCGCGCCATCCAAATATGACTACCCGATCCACCGTGCACCACGTGTGCCTTTGCCGCGTGCCGCGCGCGGTAGATGCGCAGCGCTTGCACGATGTGGTGGTTGTTGTTCATGCGGCAGTCGCCCTGACTCTGGTAATCCTTATCGGGGTCAAGATAAATGGTGGAATTGACGACGCGGACCTCAACCTTGCCGGGCATGCGCGGCTCGTCGCGCTCTACCAGGTAAATACGTCGCTTGACGTGGTCGACGTGCAGAGGCGTCTCGCGAACGGGCTCTCGCTTGTCAAGATTGGGATTGTGGTCGCGTGTGGCGATCGTCACCTGCGGCGCCGCGGAAGCGACAGCCGCGACGGCTGTCAACACAAACCCTGCGATCGATGACCTGATCATTACGTCTCTCCGTTCCCTCCGGGCGACGACGAATCATCACCACCCACCTGACTCTTTCCCGGCCGCCATGCCTGGCCGGCCGGCACTTTCCCCTCGTTGCCCCATCCCTCCGAGCGACTCATCCGCAGTCCGATGTCCGGATCCTCCCCGCGAATACGTCAAATGTGTGCAAGAGTTGTGCCAGAGGCGGGCAAACGATCACAAGGGAATGGCGAGTCGCCGTAATCGACTTGTGACAGTAAGGTTATACAACCCGCGCGCCCGTGGTTGACAAACGGCCGGTTATGACGTGTGTTGATCTGAATCAACATGCGGTGTCGTGGTGAATCGCCAATGCAACAGCGAATCACCGTGGAGTCCACACAGAGCAGGTACACCCGCGACGCGCTTGGCCACGGGCGGGTTCGTCTGGAATCAAGCCGCTTTGTTTTCACCACAAACAGGCCGCTCGCATGTTCAAGAACCGTGCGCGACGTTCATCAATGGCAGGCTGCATTATCGCAGTCGGCGGCATCGGCGCGGGCATGAGCGCGGCGGTGATCTCACACCACCTGCATGACTGGCGATGGCATGTTCCTGTGCTCGGCGAACGTTCACATACCACTACATCCTGTTCACCATGACGGCCACGGACGCAATCCGTGGGCTTCTCGGCCGTTTAACCTGACCGATTACGATGGCTTCACCGCATCGTCCCATGCGGTTCGCGCGCACTGCGCGGCGTTCGTCGGTTCGGGCAAATGCAACAGGTCGAGTACGACCGGCCCTGCGCGGCCGAAGCGCGCGCCGCTGTGTTCGGCAGTGCTGCCCAGTTCCAGCGCGACGCGGTAGGCTGTCAGGTCCAGGTCACCGCCGCCAACGACCGCGCGCGGCGCGATCAGGTTGGGCGCTTCATCGGACGTAGAGGGCACATTCACGTCGTTGAGTCGCGCAACAGCGAGGTGTGATCCAAGTTGTTCGACGACGCGCGACGGGTCCTTACCCAGGCACATCAGCGCCGCCGGGTCGATCGCACCGCCAAGCGCCGGCAGGTCAACCTCTTTCAACCACCGGCAAAGCGGCTCTATCTGGTCCTCCGCGTGAACGGCGAGCGTGACGCCGTGCCCATCGGCGGATTCAACCAGCGCCGCCAGCGCGTCCGCGGGCATGCGCTCGACAGGTAGCGCAACGCTGACCGGCACACGGCCCAGGTCCGCCGCAAGCGTGATTCCCGCCAGCGTCGCGGACATGGCCCGGTCGACATGATGCGCGTCGATGTAATGCTTTCGCGGCACGAACATGTCGAAGCCCGCCAGTTGTACGCCACGTCGCGAAAGCAGGGCGTGCAGGTCTTTGCGTGCCCGATCGTCCAGATCGCGTGGGCGCAGTCCGGTGAGCGTGGCGTCCAGTTGGGCGGCCACGAAGCCGCTTGCCACGAGCTGATTGACTGCCTGACGCACAGACCCCCCTGAGGGGCGCACCAGCGCACGTATCGCAGGTGCAAGCGTCACATCACTGCCGGGTATCAGAATCGCCATGCGGGCAGTTTAGCACCCTCGCACCCGCCCTTGGGCCCGGAGCGGGCCCGGCGCCAAGCCCGCCACACATTGCGCTGATAACAATCAACAACTGCTGATGCTGGATCACAGCACACTCGGCCTGCCGATGTTCGACCTGCCGTTTATTTTGCGGGGCCACATCGTGCATCTGCAGCCGCAGCGCAAGGGCAAAGTCTGCGCCGGCATGCAATTCATCTTCGATAATGACGGCGTACAACGGCAAACCTTAGAGCGCATCTGCCAATTCACCCTGTGGCTTCAGTGCGAGCATGTTCAGCGCCAGCTCGATCCAATGTGACCGCTCGATGATTGGTTTTGCCTGCGCGCCGGGTTGCCATACACTCTGCTGTGTGAACGTCTCGTTATTCATCACCTGCCTGACGGATACGTTTTATCCGCGTACGGGCATCGCGGTGGTCAAGGTGCTCGAGCACCTGGGCTGCAAGGTAGATTTTCCCGAGGCACAGACGTGTTGCGGGCAGCCGCTGTGGAACAACGGCTTCGCCGCCGACGCTAAAACACTGGCCAAACGCATGATCCGCGTCTTTGAAGACGCACCGTACGTCGTAACCCCGTCCGGCTCGTGTGCGGCCATGATCCGCGATTACTACGGTGAAATGTTCGAAGACGACCCGCAATGGCGCGAGCCGGCGCAGGGGCTTGTGGACAAAACCTACGAGTTCGTCGAGTTCCTGATCAAAGTGCTGAATGTTGACCTGCGCGAGCACGACGTGCAGTGGAACGGGGACGTGACTTATCACTACTCCTGCCACCTGCGCGGCATCGGGGTGACCGACGAAGCCGAACGGCTCATGGCGCAGATCGACGGGCTCAACTACATGCCACTGGAAAAGAAGGAGCAGTGCTGTGGTTTCGGCGGCACGTTCGCCATGAAGTACCCCCAGATCTCCGGCTCCATCGTGAATGACAAGGTCGATTGCATAAGTCAAACGGGCACCGCGACCGTCATCAGCAACGACGCGGGCTGCACCATGAACCTGTCCGGCGCGTGCCGGCGCGCCGGCTGTGACGTCGGGTTCAAGTCACTCGCCGAGGTGATTGCCGAAGGGATGGGACTGATCGACGTTGATGTGGAATGACCCCTGACTCGGTGGATCCGGGACCCAACTTACCTAGAGCATCGCATGAGCGCAAGTACGACATCCCTGACCCTCAAAGGTCACGACATTCTCTTCCCGCCGCTGCCGTATGACATGCACGCGCGGGCGGATCTCGCCACGGGCGACGACCAGCTTCAGCGATTTATCAACAACGCCACGCTGTCGAAGGATCTGCAACGTCGGGAAGTGTGCGCACAGACATTTGGCGACAACTACGACGCGATGCGATCGCTCGCAGCGGAAATTAAACAGCATACGCTCGATCACCTGGACCATTACCTCGAGCAGTTTGTCGATGCTGCAACAGGCACCGGCGCGCACGTACATTTCGCCGCGACCGCGCAACAGGCCAATGAAATTTGCGTGGGCATTGCCAAGCGCGAAAAGCTCACACAATGCGTCAAGAGCAAGTCAATGGTCACAGAGGAAATGCGGCTGGTGCCGGCGCTGGTAAAAGTCGGCGTCGAAGTCGTGGAAACAGACCTGGGCGAGTTCATCATCCAGATCGACGATGACGCCCCGTCACACATCGTGGCGCCGATGATTCACAAGGACCGCACCGCCGTGGCCCGCGCGTTTGAGCGCGAGTTGGGCTCGCCGTACACCGAAAACCCGCAGGAACTTACGCAAATCGCGCGAAATCACTTGCGTGAAAAATATCGAACCGCCGACCTTGGCATTTGCGGCGCCAATTTCCTCGTTGCGCGCACCGGATCTGCGGTGATCTGCACGAACGAGGGCAACGGCCGCCTGTGCACGTCCGTGCCGCGCGTGCAGGTCGCTATCGTCGGGATCGAAAAGCTCGTTCCTGACATGAACCACCTGGCGGTCCTGCTCAAACTGCTTGCGCGAAGTTCGCTCGGTCAGCCGATTACGGTCTACAACCACATCATGACCGGTCCGAAACGTAAACACGAACTTGATGGGCCCGAGCAGATGCACATCATCCTCGTCGACAACGGGCGCACGGAAATCCTGCGCGAAGAGACGCGCGAAATGCTCCGCTGTATCCGCTGCGGCGCGTGCCTGAACGCGTGCCCCGTTTATCGCAAACTCGGCGGCCATGCGTACGGCGCCGTCTATTCCGGGCCCATCGGCGCGCTCATCACGCCGATGTTTAAAGGGCTGGACAAGTACCCCGACTTGCCCCATGCGTCGTCGCTGTGTGGCGCGTGTTACGAAGCGTGCCCGGTCAAAATCAATATCCCCAAGTACCTGATCCAGCTTCGAGCGCAGATGGTGCGCCGGCGGATCACCAAATGGCCGGACCGCCTGTTCTACGGCTTGTGGGGGATGAGCCTGCGACATCCGGCAACGTACCGGTTCGGCGGTTGGGTGCAAAAACAGATGTTCCGCGCCAAAGCGCGCGCGGCGGGGACGGCCGGCAGGGGCGACCGTTATACCGATCGCGGATGGCTGTCCAAAGCCCCGGGCCCACTCGCCGGTTGGACCCGGGCACGCGACCTGCCCACACCGCCGAGCAACAGTTTCAGGTATTGGTGGAAAATGCGCTCATGACCGAACACGGCGAACAACGTGAGGTGTTTCTTGGCCGCGTACGGGCGGCACTGGGTCACACCCAAACCATTGTCCCCGACGAACCACCGGCTGTTGACGAAGCGCTCGTGCGCCTCGCCACGCACGATGACGATCTGATCACGATGTTCTGCGACCGCGCCGCGAGCGTGGGCATGCATGTCGATCGCATCACAGCTGACGAATTGGTTGACCAGATCGTCGCGAAACTCGTGGAGCTGGATGCGAAATGGATCGTCGTCGGCTTCGATTCGCTTGACCAGGCGGATGCGCTGAACAACGCGATCGAGGCGGCGGACATTCAAATCGTCAACTGGCTCGCCGGCGGCGCTACGATGGACGTGCAGTTCGACACTGACGTCGGTGTGACCGATGTGCACGCAGCACTGGCGGAGACCGGGTCACTGATCTGCAACGTCGACGCGAAGCACAGCCGGGGGCTTAGTCTGATTCCGCCGGTACATATCGCGATCGTAGGCGCCAGGCAGATTCTGCCTGACATGCTCGACTATTTCGCGACCCAGCATGACGCGACGGGCATCGCGCTGCCGTCCAGCCAGGCGATCATCAGCGGGCCGAGCAAAACCGCGGACATCGAAGGGCAACTCGTCACCGGCGTGCATGGGCCGGGCAAAGTGTTCGTTTACGTGGTTGAAGATGTTTAATATGGTGAAGCGACACGTCGCGGACGTTATGTCGCCTGCGCTGCCTGACGCTTTTTCTTTGCGCGCAGGTTCAACATTTCTACGATCAATGAGAAACCCATCGCGAAGTAGATGTATCCCTTACCGATGTGGAAGTGCAAGCCGTCGGCGACAAGCACCATGCCGATGAGCAAGAGAAACGACAGCGCAAGCATCTTCACGGTAGGGTGCCGGTGCACGAACGCGCTGATCTTGTTGGCAAAGACCATCATGACCACCATCGCCACGACCACCGCGATGACCATAACGGTAATGCTCTTGGCCATCCCAACCGCCGTGATCACTGAATCGAGCGAGAAGATCATGTCCATCGCTACAACCTGCACGAGCACTGCGGCATAGACCGCCCTCTGTTTCGAGGACGTGCGCGACTGCTTATCCTCCTCCAGTTCACCGTGGATCTCGTGTGTCGCCTTGCCCAGCAAAAACAGTCCGCCGGCGATCAGGATCAGATCTTTGGGCGTGATCGCAAACGGTTCGCCCGGTCCGCCGCTGCCCTGCAGTGCCATGTCCAATGGCAGCGTGAACAGCGGCATCGTCAACTTCATGATCCAACTGATGCAAAACAGCAGCAGAATTCGAAACAGCATCGCCAGCGCCAGGCCAAGCAACTGCGCGCCGCGCTGTTTTTCCTCGGGCAATTTTCCCGTGAGAATCGTCAGGAACACTACGTTGTCAATGCCCAGCACCACTTCGAGCAGCGTGAGCGTCAGCAGAGCGATGAGGTTCTCAGCTGTTAGAAGTTGTTCGAGCACGGCGGGGTTCCTCGTAAACGTGATGTTGCGACTTCGGCTTGCGGATGCAGTCTCGACGAACCAGGCACGTAGTGAAAGCAACACGCTGTAGCGCCGGGCACCGGGCGCGCAGTCACACCAGGCCTTCCCACTGGGCCGGCAGCATCAGTACCGGCAGGTTGCTCTGCCTCGCGACCTCGGCCGGCACGTTCTTGCCAAACACACGCTGCAGCAGCGTCTGCTTGCCGATGCCCATGACCACCACAGTGCACTCGCGCTCGCGCGCGGTGTTGATGATCGCCTTGGCGACATCATCGGAGAACAGCAGCACACACTCATAATCGATGCCCTGCGCGCGCATCGCATCGCCCAGCAGTTCGAGCGTCTGCTCGCCGCGATGCTTGGCGTCCGCTTCCTTTTCATCCGCGTCACTCTGTGTCGCGACGTGCACCGCGATCACATCCGCGTCCAGCCGACGCGCCAGGTTGATGATCGGATCGGTCACCTTCTGGCTTGCCCAGGGCGTGCTCACCGCGATCAGAAGTCGGCTGCTTAGCAAATGAAATCTCCTAATTTCATGCGGATTATATGAGTTTGGTGCCCGCGGTGTTTCGGCATTGCAACACGCCCAAACGTAAACCCTCACACGTCAAGCGAATATCTGACGACTATCGATCTTCAACTGTCAGACTCTGCACTTCGTCTGATTTGACGATTTCATGCCGTCGACCTAGCGTTGCACCGACGGTGCATGACACCCGAGAACAGGACAAGCATGAATCAACTCCAGCCCGCGACCCTCGGCCAACTCAAAAAGACCGGCTACCGTCACCGCAGCGTGAAGCAGGAACTGCGCGACAACCTCGTACGGCGGTTACGTGACAACGACGAACTGTTTCCCGGCATCATCGGCTATCGCACGACGGTGCTGCCACAGGTTTGCCACGCGATTCTCTCGCGGCACGACATGCTGTTTCTGGGTTTGCGCGGCCAGGCCAAGACGCGCATGCTGCGCATGCTCCCGCAACTCCTCGACGAGTGGACACCGATCCTCGCGGAACTGGAGATCCCCGACGATCCCGCCGCGCCGATGACCGCGATCGGTAAACGGCTCGTCGATCAGCACGGCGACGATACGCCCATCCGCTGGCTCCACCGTGACGAGCGTTATCACGAAAAGCTGGCTACGCCTGACGTGACCATCGCCGACCTGATTGGCGAGATTGACATCGTCAAGCATGCTGAGGGCCGGTACCTCTCCGACGAATCGACGATGCATTTTGGTCTGATCCCGCGCGCCAACCGGGGCATCTTCGCTATCAACGAATTGCCTGACCTGGCGCCTCGCATTCAGGTGGGCCTGTTCAACGTGCTCGAAGAACGCGACGTGCAGATTCGCGGGTACCCGATTCGGCTGGATTTGGACGTGTGCCTCGCATTCAGCGCCAACCCCGAGGACTACACCAACCGCGGGCGCATCGTTACACCGCTGAAGGACCGCATCGGCTCGGTCGTGCGTACGCACTACCCGCAAACAACCGTCGAGGCCATGGCGATCACCAACGACAATGCGTGGACCGACCGGCAATCGCAGGACAACGGCCTGCCAGCTATCGACGTGCCCGCGTACCTGCACCGCATCATCGAAGAGGCGGTCGCCCTGGCGCGGCGAAGCTCACACATCAACCAGGCGTCGGGCGTGTCCGTGCGTACCAGCATCGCGTGCATGGAGAATCTGGTCTCCAGCACTGAGCGGCGCGGCATCCTCACCGGCGAGGACCGTGTAATCCCGCGCATGTGCGATCTGGCGCACCTGGTAGCCTCTTGCCGTGGCAAAGTCGAGCTGATGCTCGCCGAAGACGGCCAGGGCGCCGAGGACGCGCTGATCGTGTCACTGATCGGCGAGGCCGTCAAGGGCGTGTTCGAAGACCTCGCGGATGTCGACGAGTACGAGCTGATCATCGAACAGTTCACCGAGGGTCTGACGCTCACCGCCGGCGACGACGTGTCCGCCGACGAGTACATCGCGAACATGAAACTGGTTGACGGACTGTACGAAGCCGCGACCGACATGGCGCGCCGGCTGGACCTGGACATCAAAGATGACCAGTCCGTGGCATCGGCCGGCGAGTTCCTGCTCGAAGCGCTGTACGTGAGCAACCGGCTCTCGAAGTTCGCCAGCGCGGCGGGCACGGGGTATCGGAGATAACTGTGTTATATCAATAAGTCATATGACGATGCGCGGCACTGGGTCAGCGTCGTGTGTGATTGTCCCTTTTGGATGGTGTGCCATCGGCATGTGCGGTTTTACCGGGCAACCTCGCCACGATTCGCAAATCGATGGCCGATGAGTACGTCACCGGCTTGGGCAAGCCGCGCATGCAAAAAGTGTTTCGCGCCATTCGCTTTGCGTTTGGCATACCTGATTCATCCGGTTCAATCTGTCTGTTCGTCACGATTGAGCAGATCGGGCCGGCGGTCTTGCGTGAGATTCTGTGACTGCTCGCGTCGCCACGCTTCGATTTGAGCGTGATTGCCGGACAACAGCACCTGTGGCACATCGCAGCCCTGCCAGGTCGGTGGGCGTGTGTAGTGCGGGTAATCGAGCAGGCCGTTGGCCTGGGTGGAGAAACTTTCGTGCTGTGCCGAGGTTTCATCGCCCAGCACGCCCGGCAGCAGGCGCACCACGGCGTCGATCAGCACCATGGCCGGTAACTCGCCACCGGTGAGTACGTAGTCACCGATGCTGATCAAAAGCGGTTCCAGTGCGTCGATCACGCGCTGATCGACGCCCTCGTAATGCCCGGCGACAATCAGTAGTCGCGGCTCATCGGCGAGTTCTTCCACCAGTCGATGATCAAGCCGCCGGCCCTGCGGCGTCATGAAGATGCGCGTGGCGGGCACGCCGGCATCCTGCGCTTCCACGGCGTGCACCGCGTCCCACACCGGCTGGCACTGCATGACCATGCCCGGGCCGCCCCCGTATGGCGGTTTGTCCACCTTACCGTGCTTGTCGGTCGTATATTCGCGGATGTTCGTCAGGTGATACCGCACCGGTGCCGGCGTCACCGCCGGGTCCGCCGCGCGCTTGAGTATGCTCGACGACAACACGTTGTCGAACATTTCCGGGAACAGAGTCAGCACATCGATGCGCATGGCGATAAAGGCGCCCCCAGGGGACAGCCGCTCGGGTCATACCGGCAACAATCTCGTTGATTACCCCTCGATCAGCTTCGGCTTGCCGGGCACGGCGTCGATGCCGCGCTTCTTAAGCAGGCTCTTGACCGTCGACGAAGGCTGCGCGCCCACACCCAGCCAGTACATGACACGCTCGGTGTTGACCTTGATTGCCTTGTCGTCATTCTCTTCGAGCGGATCGTAAAACCCCAACTGTTCGATGGACTGGCTGTCGCGGGCGGACCGCGTGTCCATGGCGCAGATGCGATAAAACGGGCGATGCCGTCGACCGAAGCGTTTCATGCGGATTTTGACTGACACGGGCGGACTCCGGTAGACCTCGTTTGGGCGCGAACAAAGCAGTTTACAGGCAACCCCCCGGGATTTCAAGTGACCCGCTGTGCCTGATGCAGCTACCGGTCGTGGTACCAGCACGCCACATATTGCCCGGTCTGGCCCGAGACGACGTCCAGGGTAGGGCGTTCGTTGACGCATCGCGCCATGACCCGTGTAGATTTTCCCTGAACGGTGACCTGAACGGTCTCGCCAGCCTGGTCGGCACCGGCAGTATTCGCCAGCTCACGTGTCAAATGACATCGCGGATGAAATGCACAGCCGGTCGGCGGTTTGACGGGTGACGGCACTTCGCCGGGAAGGACGATCCGCGTCGACCCGGCCGTGTCTGGGGCCGGCGGTATCGGTGTGGGGACGGCAGACAACAATGCTTTGGTGTAGGGATGCTGCGGGTTAGCGTAGATATCGTCGCGGTCCGCGAGTTCGACGATTCGGCCCAGGTACATCACGGCCACGCGATCGCAAAAGTGTTCGATCACCGCCAAGTTGTGCGCGATGAACAAATACGCCAGCCCGAACTCGTGCTGAAGGTCATCCAGCAGGTTCAGTATTTGTGACTGGATTGACACGTCAAGCGCGCTGACCGGCTCATCGCAGACGATGAACTTGGGCTCAAGCGCCAGCGCGCGTGCGATGCCGATGCGCTGCCGCTGCCCACCGGAGAACTCGTGTGGGTATCGAGCCGCGTGATCGGGTGACAGGCCCACGCGTTTAAGCAGCGATGCGACGCGTTGGCGAAGCGCCTCACCTTTGGCCAAACCGTGCACACCGATTGGTTCGCCGATGATTCGGCCAACGGTCATACGCGGGTTCAGCGAGCCGACCGGGTCCTGAAAGATGATCTGCATGTGCCGGCGAAGCTGCTTGAGTTCCCCCCGACCCGCGCTGAACACATCCGTGCCATCAAATCGCACCGAGCCGTCGGTGGCGTCGATCAGGCGAAGGATCGACCGCCCGACCGTTGACTTGCCGCAACCTGATTCGCCGACCAGACCCAGCGTTTTGCCCGCGCCGATCGTAAACGAAACATCATCGACCGCCTTGAGGTGCGCAACGACGCGCCGCATCAGGCCACGCTTGACCGGGAAGTACGTTTTTAGGTGACTGACCTCTACCAGCGACTCGCCAGTCGGGGCGGATGCAGCCAATTCGGTCGTCGCTGGCGCGGCGGCAGTCATGCGCAACAGTATAGGGCGGACCCAGCGTGAATCGGTACGAGCTACATGACGCCGCGCTGCCGCAGCTGGTCGATCACGCCCTGCGTGATTTGGGCGATGCGGTCCTGGTCAATCCCGCCCGTACGGGGCGGGCAGCCTTCCGATGGCGGGTCGGTCAGCCCGAAGTCGGCGATCATGCACTGAAGCACACGTCGCAGCGCCGCGATGTCCACGCGCTGCTTGTCACTGATCGGCTGACGGCCGGCCCCGAGGTCGAAACCGCGCAGCTCGACCGCGGCGCGCACGCCCTCGGGAAAGTCCTCCGAGTAAACGGCGGCTTCGAACAGGTCGAGGATGCGAAACTGAAGCGCCTTGGCCTGCTCGATTTGCCCGGCGCGCACGGCGTCGAAAATCTGTCGGGTCACCTCAGGCACGACGCCAGCCAACGCATTTGTGCCGCCGTCGGCGCCCATGAGCAGCATCGGCACGAGCGCCAGATCCCAGCCCGTGAGAAACACGAAATCGGGGCGATCAGGCCGAACGGCATTAATCACGCGCGACGCAAACCCAATGTCACCCGACGAGTCCTTGATCGCCGCGACGCGCTCGAGTTGCGACAGCCGTTTGATCGTCGGCACGTCAATCGGGCTGGCAAACATTGGAATGTTGTAAAGCGTCACGTCGATCGGCGAGTTGGTCGCGATCTCATGGAAATACGCGTAGACCGACTCAGACGAGAGGTTGTAATAAAACGGCGACACGATGGCGACCGCCCGGGCGCCGTACGAGTGGTACAACTCGCACGCCTTAATCGTTTCGCGCGTGTTGGACTCGGCGGCGCCCGCGAGCACCGGCACCCGGCCGCGTGCTTCGTCGATCACAATCTGGTTGATCCGCGCCCGCTCGTCGGGTGTGAAGCGCAGAAACTCACCGGTGGACCCGTTGGGGTACAGCCCATGTACACCGCGGTCGATCATCCAGGAAATGTACCGCCGCAATTCCG
This sequence comes from Phycisphaerae bacterium, assembly GCA_002688155.1. Classification (GTDB taxonomy): domain Bacteria; phylum Planctomycetota; class Phycisphaerae; order Phycisphaerales; family Phycisphaeraceae; genus ARS1224. The sequence continues at coordinate 27,699 of NZCH01000046.1, read as the reverse complement.
GCTCGTTGATGTCACCGTTCGGCAGCAGCGGCACTATATGCGGCACGTAAATGCCTTCAATCTTCTGTTTCATGTGTTGTCCCACCTTGACACGAGCGAGACATGGTAGTGGAAATGGCCAGGTTGTGGAAACCGATGTTGAAACCGGGGCTGGCCACGGATCAGACCCGGGTGCTCTGAAAAGACCCGGGCGCCTGGCCGGGTACACCTGAAGGCTACCGCACCGCGGTACGATCTCGCGTTATTTACAAGGCAATGCGCATAAAGAACTCGTCCGACATGAGTTCCGGTGAGTCGAAATTCAAATCGCCCGGGGTATTTGCGATGTCAACGCGCAGCACGCGACGTTCCCCGCAAGATTGTCTGCCTTCCGCGGCTAGGTATGGCACCTGGTTGCGGCAAATGCCTCTCGCGTGACGATGGATGTGAATCCGTGATCCAAAACACGCCGAGGCGGCCAAACAAAGGTCGCTCTCTATATTGTTTGTCGAGAATTCTCCCCCGGTAACCGCGATACATGGTTATGGGGCATCACGGGCCAAACGCGCGCAAAGCAGTATCCAAATACCCAGACCTCCAATGCCCAATGGCCGACGAACGACTACCTCGGCGCATAGCGGCAGCACCGTAGGAGCAACGGCCAGATGTTCGACGGCGTAATAACACCGATGCGTTTAAGCTAAACTCTCCGCCATTGACGAGGAAACGACCACGATGCGTGTTATTTTGCCGGATTCAAGTGAGAAGGAATTTTCAGGCCCGGTTACACCGGCGCAAGTCGCCGCGGACATTGGGCCCGGCCTGGCCAGGGCCGCGATCGGCGCCAAGGTGCGCGGACAGTTGTGGGACCTGAACAGGCCACTGCCCGATGACGGCAACGACGTCGACCTGGCGATCGTCACCCGCCCGCGCACGGACAAGAGCGGGCGAACCAAAGGAGACCATGACCCGAACGCACTGTATCTGCTGCGGCACTCGTGCGCTCACGTGCTCGCGGAGGCCGTGTGTGACCTTTGGCCCGACACCCAACTGGCATACGGGCCGCCGATCGACAACGGGTTCTACTACGACTTGCAACTGGACACGCCTATCTCCAGTGACGATTTTGCCAGAATCGAATCACGCATGCGTGAGATCATCGAAGAGAAGAGGCGATTTACGCGATACGAATTGCCGGCCGACGAAGGCATTGAGAAACTCGAGGCTGAGGGAAACAAGTACAAAGTGGACAACGCACAGCGTGCGGTTGAAGGCGGCGCTGACATGTTGTCGTTCTATGTAACAGGTGAGTGTGGCGACAGCGCTAAGGTGGAGAACTGGGAGGATCTTTGTATGGGCGGGCACGTGCCCGCCACGGGTGACGTCGCGGCGTTCAAGGTTCTCTCCATCGCATCGAGTCACTGGCACGGTGACGTCACGTCAGACCAGTTCCAGCGCATTTACGGCACCGCGTTTTTCTCGCAGGCGGACCTGGACGATCACCTCGAGAATCTCGAAGAAGCCCGACAGCGCGATCATCGCGTCATCGGGCAGAAGCTGGGCCTGTTCACGATCGACGAGCAGGTCGGCCAGGGACTGATTCTGTGGAAGCCCGCCGGGGCCGTCGTCCGCCAGGAGTTGCAAAATTTCATCCTCGAGCACCTGCGCCGGCAGGGGTACAGCCAGGTGTTCACGCCACACATCGGCAAACTGGACTTGTACAAAACATCGGGGCATTACCCTTATTACCGCGACAGTCAGTACCCGCCGCTGATCAGCGCCGAACAGGTCGACACGCTGGCCGGCGAGAATTGCACCTGCGCCCAACTGTCGAATTTGATGAACGAAGGCACGATCGACGGCTATCTGCTCAAACCGATGAATTGCCCGCATCACATACGGATTTACGCGTCGGACAAGCACAGTTACCGTGACCTGCCGGTACGGTTGGCTGAGTTCGGCACGGTCTATCGTTGGGAGCAGTCGGGCGAACTGGGCGGCATGACGCGCGTTCGCGGCTTCACGCAGGATGACGCGCACCTGTTTTGCACGGAAGATCAACTGGCGGACGAACTGCAGGGCTGTCTCGAACTGGTGAAGATCATCTTCCGCACGCTGGCGATGTCGGACTACCGCGTGCGCGTTGGCTTGCGCGATGCCGACAGCAGCAAGTACGTCGGCACCCCGTCGAACTGGGACAAGGCCGAAGCCGCGTGCGCCGCCGCCGCGCAATCATTGGACGTGCCCTTCACAGAGGAGCCCGGCGAAGCCGCGTTCTACGGGCCGAAGATTGACTTCGTCGTCAAAGACGTGATCGGACGCGAGTGGCAGTTGGGCACCGTGCAGGTTGACTACAACCTGCCGCAGCGATTCGACCTTACGTATGTTGGCGCGGACAACGCGGAGCATCGGCCGGTCATGATTCACCGGGCGCCGTTCGGCTCGATGGAGCGTTTTATTGGCGTGCTCACAGAGCATTTCGCCGGCGCGTTTCCGCTCTGGCTGTCGCCCGAGCAGGTGCGTGTCCTGCCGATCAGCGATAAATTCCTCGATTATGCGCGGCAGGTTGAACAGGCGCTGGTCAATGAGGGACTGCGCGTATCACTCGATGCTTCGAATGAACGTGTGAACGCGAAAATCAAGGTTGCACAGGAACGCAAGGTCAACTACATGCTGGTCGTGGGCGGCCGCGATGAAAAGGCGGGCGCCGTCTCCGTCCGCGACCGCTTGCGCGGTGACCTGGGCGCGATGCCGCTGGACGACTTTGTCCGGCAGGTGGCCGCAGAAGCGCAGTCGCGCGGCGAGCAAACCGTCACAGTATGAACACCTGTCCGACGGTGCGGTGATCTTTGTGACGCACCGGTACTGGCAGAAGCGGGGGTCGACACCGCCGACGCGCTGGCCATCGCGATTGCCGACGAATCGCAGGCGGCCGTCATTTTGGCTGGTATCGCGGAAACAGCGCCTCGCCAATCTCGATCGCCGTCCCGGGTTGAAGTTGCCCCCACTTGACCCACTGGGCAAGGTCGCCACTCCCGCCGGCCGCCAGCGCCCGCGTGTAATGCCCGCACCCAATCCGCGACCAGAATACTTCGCAAGCGTCGGGAATGAACGGCCACAGCAACACCGATGCGATGCGCAGCGCTTCGGCGCACGTCAAAAGTATCGTCGCCACTTCGGGCAGTTTCGACTCATCTTTTGCCAACTTGAACGGCGCGGTCTCGTCGATGTGGCTGTCAACTTGCCGAATCAGCGTCCGACCTTCACCCGCCGCGTCGCTCAATTCAAGCGTTGCAAAGCTCGCCTCGTACCTCAAGTGCAATTGCTCAACAAATCCGCTCCACTTCGCGGTGTCTTCTGTGGTTAAATCCGGAATCTTTCCCCCCAAATACTTCCCAATCATTTTCGTCACTCTCGAGCACGAGTTCCCAAATGTATTCGCCAGATCGCTGTTGTACACGTCGACAAAGAGGTCCTCGCTAAACGCGCTGTCGCTGACGCCCAGTGGCCCTCGCGTGGCGAGGAAGTATCGCAGCGCGTCCAGGCCGAACACGTTGACGTAATTGTCGATCGCCTGCGGATCGAGAAAGTTGCCCAGCGATTTACTCATTTTTTCGCCGGTTTCGCTGACCCAGTAGCTGTGCGAGTAAACAAGTTTGGGCAGCGCGAGGGGTTCGCCTTCGTGCCAGGCGTCAAAGCCCGGACACTTGCGCAGCGCGAGGATCAGCGCCGGCCAAATCGCCGCATGAAACCACAAGATATCCTTGGCAATAAAGTGAACTGCGCCCGCCTGCCAGTACTTTCGGCGGTCGTCCGTGTCCACGTACGTCAGGTAATTGAACAGCGCATCGATCCAGACGTAGATGGTCTGTTCCGCATCGCCGGGTACGGGGATCCCCCACCCGCCCGCGCCGGTTCGGCTGATCGGTACGTCCTCCGCCTCTTTGATGCGGTTGATGATTTCGTTGCGCCGGGCCGTTGGTTGCACGTCGAACCTGCAGCCGTTGACCACCTCGTGGCGTTCAAGCAGTGTGAGCAACTCGTCGCGGTAGGCTGTGAGTTTGAAGAAATAGTTCTTTTCCTTCTTGCGCACGAGTGGCTTGCCGGTGACCTCGGACTTGTAGCCATTGCCGGCCGCCTTGTTCTCGGGAACGTATTCCTCCTGCCCGGCGTCGTACCAGCCTTCGTACTGCCCGGCGTACACGTCGCCGCTGTCGAGCAGCGTCCGCACGTACGCTGTGACGTTGTCCTTGTGACGATGCGACGATGTGCGCACGAAGTCATCGTTCGTCATTTCGAGGCGTTCGAACACGTCGGAAAACGCGGCCGCGTTCTGGTCGGCCCACTGCTGGGCGGACAATCCCTGCTCGGCCGCACGGTCAGAAACCTTGGCCGCGTGTTCGTCCACACCCGTTAAGAAAAAAGTGTCGTCCCCCTTGAGCCGGTGGTGCCGCGCAACGACATCCGCCACTATCGTCGTATAGACATGCCCCAGGTGCGGCTTGTCGTTGACGTAGTAAATAGGCGTCGTGACGTAAAACGTTTCAGCAGTCATGGCGGGATTGTAATCGCTTGGTGAGTCGAAAGTCGAAAAGTCGGAATCCGAAAGTCCAGAAAGAGTCGGACGCGACCGTACAATATGCAAATGGGTCTGGGTTACGACATGGCATATGCGGCGGCGAGTATTGCTTCGGCGCCGGTTTGGGGATTTAAACTGCTGCGTACAGGCAAGTGGCGTACGGACTGGCCGGCGCGGTTCGGACGGGGCGAGGCGATCGCGCGACGAGACAGCGGGCCGACGATCCTTATTTACGGCGTCAGCGTCGGTGAAATCAGCGCCACGCGCACGCTCGTCGACCGGCTTGAACAACTACAACCGGACGCGAACCTGATCATCGCCTCGCTGACGAACACGGGCATGGCCCGCGCAGAGGCGATGTACGGCGACCGCGTGCCGACGGTGCGGTTCCCGTTCGACTTTTCGTGGATGGTCCACCGGTTTCTCGATCGCATAAAGCCGGACGCGGTCGCGCTGATGGAGTTGGAGGTTTGGCCGAATTTCGTGCACGCGTGCGTTCGGCGCGGGATCGGGGTGTGCGTGGTGAACGGCCGGCTTAGCGCGCACAGCTTTCGCGGGTACAAACGCATCGCGCCGGTGATTCGTCCTGTGTTCGGCCGACTGGCGGCGGCCGGGGTTCAGTCAGACGAGTTCGCCGCACGATTCTGCGAACTGGGCGCGCCTGAAGCACACGTCCACGTCATGGACACGATCAAATGGGATACGGCCGACCTCGCAAACGACATTGCCGGTGCTGACGCGCTGGCACGTGAATTGGGCATCGACCAAGCCCGCCCGGTCGTCGTCCTTGGGGCCACAGGCGCCCGCGAAGAGCGCCCGCTCGTCAACGCGCTGCGCGCCACGTGCAGCAAGCAGGTGCAAATTGTCATCGTCCCGCGCAAACCGGAACGATTCGACGCCGTCGCCGCCCAGTTTCCGCAGGTCGTACGGCGTTCCGTCACGGGCACGCCGCGCGACAACTCGAACAACTTCCTTCTGGACACCATGGGCGAACTGCGCAAAGCGTATGCCCTCGCGGACGTGGTGATTGTCGGCCGCAGCTTCAACGGATGGGGTGCTTCCGATCCGATCGAACCGATCGCACTGGGCAAACCGACGATCATCGGTCCGGACTACCAGAACTTTGCGCATGTGGTTGATGCGCTGGTGCAAGGCGACGGCATCGAACGCGCTGTCGACCCTGCCGACGCCGCGCGGCGGGCGGATGCTCTGCTGAATGACCCGGTCCGAGCGCAGCAACTTGCCTCCTGCGGTCGGGAGGTGATTCGCAACCGGCAGGGCGCGACCGACCGATATGCGAAACTGATCCTTGGTTTGTTGCCGACAACCGATCGGCACTAAAGCCCACGGACCGCTGTCCCCGGGCGTTACTATTAAGAGATGTCCTCAACGCACCTTCGACAATCCGTTCTCGCCAAATCGCGCAGCGTCGTGGTGAAGGTCGGCACGCATGTGCTTACGAATGCGTCGGGCAAGTTGGATGTGCGTTACCTGGGTCGTTTGAGTCGGCAGATCGCGGCATTGCATGAGCGCGGGATGCAGGTGACGCTGGTTTCAAGCGGCGCGGTCGGGGCCGGGTGCGCGGACCTTGATTTATCGAAGCGACCGACGGACGTCGCGTCGCTGCAGGCCGTCGCCGCTGTCGGGCAGCCGCGACTGATGGTGCACATGCACGACGGGCTGGCGAAACATGGGCTTAAATGCGCGCAACTGCTGCTGACGCGACAGGACTTTGACGTACGCGCGCGGTTTCTGAATATCCGCAACTGCGTGACACATCTGCAATCACTGGGCTGCGTGCCGATCATCAACGAAAACGACACGGTGGCCGTCGACGAAATCACGTTCGGCGACAACGATCTGCTGGCGGCACTCATGTGCAACGCGCTGCCCGCCGACGCACTGGTGATGCTCACGACAGTGGACGGTCTGCTCGACGACGTGGGCAGCCGCATCGATTTGGTTGATGACGTGTCGGCTGCCATGTCGCACGCGCGGCCCGTGATCACTGCGCTGGGTTCGGGCGGAATGCGCACAAAACTCGAGGCCGCGAAGCTGGTGACGGACGCGGGCGAGATTGCGGTGATCGCGAACGGTCGGGACCGCGACGTATTGCCGCGGCTGTTCGACGCGGCGATGCTGGGCACGGTATTCGTCCCGGCGTCGCGCAAGCTCGACAGCCGCAAGCGCTGGATCGGCCTGACGACGCGTCCGGCGGGAACGATCACCGTGGACGCAGGCGCCGCGGGCGCCGTCCGCCGGCACGGCAAGAGTTTGCTCGCGATCGGCGTTACGCACGTAACCGGCCGATTCGATCGAGGCCAGGTCGTGCTTGTCAAAGACCCCGCCGGCGAAACGATCGCTCGCGGCCTGACCAATTACGCCGCCGATGAACTCAAACAGATTCAGGGCCAGCGCTCCAACCAGATCGCCAAAACACTGGGCAGGCCTGCGTATGCGGAGGTGGTGCATCGCGACAATCTGGTGGTAAGGGGATAAGTCAGAAAGTCGGGGGAATCGCCGGCCCCTGAGTCTGCCAGGGGTCGGATAACTGACGCGTCATCGGGTACGTCTTCGGTGCCGCCGCGCTGCGCTAATTCTCGGTCATTGGGTGTTCAGGTCTTTGGGTATCTGCCCTTCACCTGCGCCATGTAAACCGCCGCACCGCTACGACCGATACGCAAGTTAGAGACGCACTTGTGTGACACGCACTGATCGCCCGGAGCGGACAGGGGAGAGAGGCCGGTCATGGCGTTGCAAGAATTGCCTGAACAGCGGCTGGCACGGTTGACGCGATGGTGTTTGTCTGGTCGACGTGCCCAGGCGGAGTTGGAATTACACGCGTGGCGGCGCGGCGACGATTGCCCGCCGAAGGCAGTCGTGCTGCTGGCGGCGCTGTTTGCGCAGCGCGGGCAATTCGGCGACGCGCTTGGCATACTTGACAACGTCGGACAGGCGGACGCGTGTGCCTGGGTCGATCAGTTGCGCATCGTACTGCTTCTGGAGACGGGTCATGCCACTGGGGCACGTGTGGCGGCGAAACGATTGCATCACCGTCACGGCAATGATCCAGCGGTGGCGCGCTGGCTTGAGTTGCTGGTGATGTCGCCCGGCGCGGCGGAGGCGGTGCCGGACGTCGCGGTCGAGCAGCTCGTGGACGAACTGTCGCAACATTGGAATGTTATCACCTCGCTCGTGCTGGCGCAGCAGGTATCACCTGATGCGCAAACAATCGCACTGCTTCGGCGGGCGATCACAGTCATCATGCGTGATATGCTCGACGACGCGTCGCACACGGCGGTGCTTTGTCAAGCGTTGGCGGAGCTCGCGTTTCTGGCGGGTGACGTGGACGATGCGCGGCGGTGGGCACATCGCGGACTCAAGGCGAACCCATACGCGGCGCCGCTGGCGATCATCGTTGCGAGAATCGAGGACGATGCTGCAGTCGGACCGGCGGCGGCGACTGTGCTGGCACGTGTGGCCGAGGCGCACCCGCACTATCCGGACCTGCGAGCGGCGGTCATTCGACGCGAACATGACGATGGGCGTACCAACAGCGCGCGCATGCTACTGGGCCGTTGGCTGCAGCAGGAACCGGACCACCCGATCGCGGCGGCGCTGGGTCAGGAGATGGCGGCATGAATTTGGACCACAGAACACAGTCACAGGCCGACAACGATTGGGCGCAGGTCGTACCGGACGCCGGGCTGGTGTCGCAGGCATTCGAGGCGGCGCATGTGAGTGATCACACGGACCCGGCAGTGCAATTGACGCTTGCCAGACTTTTTCACGCGAAGGGCCGGTACCGCGAGGCGATGGACATGCTCGAGTCGCTCATGCAGCGATACCCGGATGCTCCGGACCTGCTCGAAGAAGCTGGCCAACTGGCCGAGCAGTTTGGCGAGGATGAACAAGCGGATCGCTATCTTCGTTGCGCGGCGTCGCGCGGCGGTACGTTGGCACTTGTGGGTCTGGCAACGGTGCAGATGCACGCGGGTCGGGTGGCACCGGCGGCGTGGTTGTGGTGGCGTATTGCGCGGTTGGCGAACGTTGAACGTGCGGCAGCTATCGAAGCATGGGCGGCGCTCGCCGTGTGCGCGAATGAAGCGAACCGATTGCGCGTGATCAAGTATGCGCAGCGACAGCTTTCGGACCTCGCCGTGGGTGATGACGCACGACAGGCGATGGCGCGTGCCGAGCAGCATCTGTCATCCGGGCGCGTCATCAGCGCATCGCGCGTAGGCCGTGGGCAACGGACGCAAAACCCGTCATCGTTGCAATGGATTGCAGAGCGCGCAGCCGACACGCTGGAGGAACATGCCCGAGTGTTTCCCGACCGGCCGGACACGCATTACCACCTGGCGATGTGTGAGCATGTGCTGGGCAACTGTGACGCAGCGACCGCCAACGTCGCACAGGCGCTTAACCTAAGCCCCAACTACCGGGCGGCGAAGGTCTTGCAGTTGCGTATTGAACCGTCTGATGACGCGCCCCATGACGCCGCGTAACGCCGAGAGTCCCGCAGCCCGCTATGCATTTCGCATGCGATGCACGACGGCGTTGACGTCCCGTCCCTCAACGACAGCACCGGTTGACTTGAGCGATTTCATCGCGACGCCCATCGCTTGGCCGTCGTTGTCCGCCGCCGCGATCGCGTTGTGTACGGGCGCCAGCGCTGCCTCGATCTGATCGGGTGACATCGTCTGCGGCAACAGCGACTCGAGTACCTCGATCTCGCGTGTGAGCTGGTCGGTGACGGCCGGGTCCTTCGCCAGGTCAATCGTCTCCTGGTTGGACTTGACCAGTTTGCGCACGAACCCTTGCGCCTTCTCGTCGGACATCGCGTCACCCCCGCGCGACTCGGCGGTCTGTATGTCGCCCAGCGCCACCCGCAGCACGTCACGCGTGAGCGTGTCCTTATCACGCATTGCCTGCTTAATTCGAGACTGGAGTTCGTCGGCAAACATGTGATTGGTCCGGTGTTGTGGTAACTAAAAGCGACGGCCCCATGATAATAAGGTATCCTTGCTCGCGGGCCGCTTGGTCCAGCCATACAGCGGAACGACCAAATCACCGCTTGGGGAACGACAATGTCGTCAACCAGCTCCGGACTCAGGATCCAACTGCAGGGTGACGTGCACGTTATAGAGTTCAGGGACACCCACGTTCTGGGCCAGATGGACGTCGAGAAACTCAAGGCGGAGATGCAGCGACTGGTTGATGAAGCGGATGTACCCAAACTCATCATCAGTTTCCTGGGCGTCAAGCAGGTCTCATCGTCGGTCCTGGGCATGATCATTGAAGTTCACAAGCACACCGCAGAGAAAGACGGTGCTGTGCGGCTATGCAATATCCGCAAAGAACTGAGGAAAGCGTTCAAGATCACGGGCCTGGACAAGATTCTCAAGATTTTCGATACGACCGAGAAAGCAATGCGCAAGTTCTAATCATGCCGCCGTCGACCCAGACATTTGAGCCCGGTCAGCGCGTACGCGTGATCCAGCAGATACCGCAACGCGATGAAGTGTGGACTTCACGCGTCGAGGGCACCGTCGTCAAGGTCGAGCAGCGCAAGACAGGCGCGTGGTTCGCGCACGCGAAAGACGACAAGCTCTGGCTCGATCGCATGGTACTTCAGAAGGAAGACGGCGAGATCGTCGTCTGCAACCTCGACGCGTATACCCGCATCGAACTGTTGCCCGCGCCGCCGAAGGCAACCACGAACGAGTCCGCGGACGAATCGTCGGACAATGTGTAATTTACCCAAGCCCTCACTGCGAGCGCAGCGAGTTGTGGCGGGGTGTTCGCAGTAACCGGATTCATCCGGTCCTTCTGAATACCCCGCGGCAGATTCGCAGCCGTGGGCTTGGATGCCCTGCCACGCGTCTCGTTCTCATGGCTATGACACTTCTGCCACCGCCATCCATGTTGGCGTCGCTGAGGCAGGTGCATCAGGCTGTGCGGCACAGGACGGTGCAGACGCTGTAGATGGTTGCGATGTACTTTTTGATTGTGCGCGGATTGAGTCTGCTCATATCAAAATGTCTCACGAGCGCGTCAGGAGTACCTGCGGTGCGACCGCCGGCCGCGACTTTACACATTCGAGGTTTGTTACACGCCTGTTTCTTCGGCGGTAAAGGTGACCTGCTTTTGTCCGTCCATGCCGGCAACGACGTTGTAAATTGCCTCGCGCGGCTGGTCTGGCGTTGGCGCGTATTTCACGTCCGGCGTGAAATACGCGTACAAAGCAGTGTTGCGGGGGTTGGGTGACTTGTTCGGGCCTGAGCCGTGCACGAGCGCGCTGTGGAAGAACAGCGCGCTACCGGCCTTGAGCGGCACGTAAATCACCTGGCTCATGTCGATGTCCTGCCGATCGGTGAGCTTGCTATCCTGGTCGCGCGCGATAGCGCCCCATTCGGAAATATCCCGCGTGCCGGCCTTGTGGCTGTCGGGGATGACCTGAAAGCAGCCGTTCTGCGGCGTCGCATCGGTCATCGCAATGCTGACCGTCACCAGGTGCGGCGGGTGCATGGGCCAGTAGGACGTGTCCTGGTGAAACCCGTGCACCGAACCGCGAAACGCGGGCTTGAGCATCAGCGTGCTGCGAAACAGCAACAGGTCCGGGCCGAGAAGTTCGCTAAGGATCGCCACGAGTTTGGGTTGCCGCGCAAGCGCGTCAAACCACGGCGAGTACTTGTACGGCTGCTCGATCTTTCGCAGCACGAGTTTTCCGTTGTGCTGCGCATCGTCAACAAACGGCTCAATCTGAAAGTTCTGCTTGTCGGCTTCGCACACTGTACGCGCGACTTCGTGCAGCTTCTCAACCTCGGCAACGGACTCGGCGACCTCTTGCGGTGAAAGTAAACCTTCAACAACGAAGTAGCCTTGTTCTTCTAATTCCTGTTTGTGCGTTTGCGTGACCATGGTGGTATTGTAGTTGGGTGTTAAATCTCACGACCCGCTGTCCGCGGGCGTTAGGTTGGCAGCACGAACCCCATTGCGGTGAGGTTGCCGCGCGTTTTGTCATCCCCGAGCAATTCACGAAACGCGACTACGGCGGGCGCCGATGCGCGTGACGCCGGCATGACGAAGTCGTATTTCTCACGAGTCAGCGGAAGGAAGCCAAGCCCCGCGTGTTTTGCAGCGGACTCAATGGCGACGCCCCAGTCAGCACGGTTTTGCGACACCGCTGCAGCAACGGCGTTGTGATTGCGTGCCTGTACCGCGTACCCCGTGGGCTGCACGCCATCAAGCAGGCGGTCGATCAGAATGCGCGTGCCACTGCCCTTGTTGCGATTGACCATCAGGCACTCGGTGTCGGACTTGATCGTTTCGAGGATGGCGTCACGCTCGCGGCCGGCGAACCGCGGGTCGTCCTGGCGAAAGACGATGCCCTGCATGCGGCCGTAGCCTTCGATCAGTTGCACGTCCGGGGAAAGGAATGGGCGGTTGTACTGGCCGGTATCGGGGTCGAGCAGGTGTACGCCCGCCAGGTCACACTCGCCGCGCCGCGCCGCATCGAGGCCGGCGGTCGAACCCACGGCCATGAATTTGATGCACACGCCCTGCTCCTGGAGTTTGCCCAGCAGGTAGTCCAACCCGGCGCAGTGGCTGCCGATGACCACCAGGTCGGCAGGTGCCAGGTCGCGGCCAAGCAGTTGCACCTCAACGGCTGCGCCCTGCTCGACGATTTCTGAGTGCCGGCCGATCGTGATGAAGCCATCCGCACGGCTGAATGTGGTGACCGAGCCCGAGCCCTTGCCCCTGGGGTACGCGGTCAGGCGCACGTGTTCGTCGGCGGATTGCGAAGCCGCACCGGTTTGCGAGTTCGGCGGCGCATGCGCGCGATCGATCAAACCCACGAGCAGATATTCCGTGCGGCCGATTTCAGAATTGACTTTCAACGCAAGGTTAGCGCGCACGCGGCGGTGTTGCGGCGCGGGTCGACCCGCGAGGCGCGCGATCACCGGCGCGGCGAACTCGTGAAACGTGAAGATCGCCGACGTGGGAAAGCCCGGAAGAATAACGACCGCCTTGCCTTCGTGCGCCGCCAGACAAATCGGCTTGCCGGGTTTGAGCGCCACGCCGTGCGCGACGATGCCCGGGTCGTTTAGTTCGCTGACCACGAGGTACGACAGGTCGCCTGCCCCCTTACTCGTGCCGCCGGACAGCAACACCATGTCGCACATGCCGAGCGCGGTTGCGAGCCGGGTGCGCAGTTCATCAACATCGTCGCGCACGATGCCCAGTTCGATCGATTCGCCGCCGAGTTCACGTACGGCGTCGGCGATGATGCGCGCGTTGGAGTCGTAGACCATGCCCGGGCGCATAGGTGCGCCCGGTGCGACGATTTCGTCGCCGGTCGAAACGACCGCGACGCGTGGTCGGCGGTGCACGAACACGCGATTGAACCCAATCGCGGCAAGCACCCCCGTGTCACGACTGGTGAGCACGGTGCCGCAGCGCAAAACGATTTCGCCCGACGCGATGTCCGTGCCGGCGAAACTGACGCCATGGCCCGGCGACACTGCGCGACGCACGAGCAGCTCATCGCCTTCCTGATCCGTGTGCTCGACCATGACGATCGCATCACCGCCGCGCGGCAGCATGCCGCCGGTCGCGATGGGCGCGGCCGTGCCGGGTATCACCGGCGTGGTCGGTTCAACGGATGCGGCAATGGTCTGGTCGAGCAAGGCAAGCCGGCGCGGCTTCGTTTCGTCGGCGCCAAACGTGTCGGCTGCACGCACGGCGAAACCGTCAAAGTTCGACCGGTCGAACGACGGCACGTCCACCTGCGCCGCGACGTCGCGCGCGAGTACCCGGCCAAGCGACTGGTCAAGCGACACCGGTTCTTCGTCAAGCACGTCCAGCCGCAATGCCGCGTGAAACCGACGATGGGCTTCGTCGCGATCAATCACGTTCAAGAACTGCGCCTGAGCATGTGCGTTGGGTACGATCATGGTTTTGTCGTTTTCGGGAATGAGTCACGGTACAAGATCTGACGATCAATCGTAACAGCTCAGTCTTGTGCATTCGCAATGACCGACATGGTGCGACGAGTCCTCCGTGATAGTATTCGACCATGATCCAATTCCGCGCATCGATGACGGGTTTCGACGAGACGCCGCGCATTCACCCCGAGTATGGTGCCTGGGGCACGACGCCGACGATGACGCAGGTCGACCTGCCGTTACTGTCGCGATGTCTGGCAATGGAGGCTGGTGGGCGGACGTTGTTGTGGTATTCGCATGATCTGACAGGTCTCAGTTGTGCCGCGACGCTGCAATTGCGCCGATTCGTGGCGGATGCCGTTTGCGTGTCTGTGGATCAGGTCATCTGGTCGACGAACAAGCTGAGTCGGGAAGCATGATCGTGGAAACGAATCATCCGACCTTCGGGCCAACCCGGCTGACCACAACGCCTATGAAAATGCGCGGCAGCAAGGCAAATCGTGCGCGCCGAAGCTGGCACAGCACACTCGAGAGGCGTTGCGTGATTTACTCGGATACCCCGATCAGCAGATCGATGCGTTGATGGAATCCGGCGCTGGCATGAAACGCCGGCCCCTCAAACGCGAAGATCCCAGCGCCGACGGCGCCACCATCCGAAGTCCTGCACGGCCAGAGTAAACGTTCTGTGATGAATGTCTCTGTATCTTCATGCGTGTCAAATAATGTTGTCGGTTCTCAAGGATATAACGCTGGCTTCGGATCCGTCCTTTTGATCCGATAGATTCGAAACTTCTCATTGAACCCGACGATTGCGAGTTCGTTCCCGTCAACGAGGACCGTCGTGTCCGTCTCACGTGCCTGAGTGTCTACACGAGTGCCCTCGCAGGTCATGACAACTTCCCGTGGTTCACGCTGCGTCTGAAGATACTCACGCAACTCACCACAGTTTCAGTAACCTCGCAGCGGATCTTGCGCAAAGATCAATGCGCCCGGAAGGCGCTGAGCGATCGCGCGTACCGACGATCATCATCGGTCATGCCGGACTGTTGATGTTGCCCCTGCGGCCGCCCGCCCCGTCCTGTCCATACGCATCAACAATCCGCTGCACCAGACTATGCCGCACGATGTCGCGCTCGGTAAGTGTGACGCTGGCGACGCCCGAGACTTTGCGCAGGCGGCGGGCGGCGTCGATGAGGCCTGAGTCGCGGGGCTCTTCCAGATCGATTTGCGTGGTGTCACCGGTAACGACCATTTTGCTGCCCTGACCCATGCGCGTGAGGAACATGAGCATTTGGTTGCGCGTGGTGTTTTGCGCTTCGTCGAGAATGATGACGGCGTCGTTGAGTGTTCGGCCACGCATGAAGGCGAGCGGGATGATTTCGATCACGTCGGCTTCGATGAGGCGCTGAACCTGGTCGAAGGTCATCATGTCATGCAATGCGTCAAGCAGCGGTCTCAGGTAGGGGTTGACCTTTTGCTGCATGTCACCTGGCAGGAAGCCGAGTTTTTCACCGGCTTCAACGGCGGGCCTGGCGAGGACGAGTTTTCTTGTTTGGCCTGCTTTGAGCATGGCGACGGCGGCGGCGACGGCCATGTAGGTTTTGCCCGTTCCTGCCGGGCCGACGCTGATGACCAGGTCGTGGTGTTCGATTGCATCGAGGTACTCGCGCTGCCCGGGCGTGAGTGGTTTGATATGCTTGCCCGGCAGGTAAACGCTCAGTGATTCGCCCAGTACGTGCTCGCCGCTTGGCGCACCGGCGCCGGTCTGATGCTCGACCGAGGCGATCATTTCGAGCAGTTGCTGGTGGTCGATGGGTTTGTTGCGCACGGCTGCGTCTTTGAGCCGATCGATAATGTGCGTTGCCTGGTGAACCTGGCGCGGTTCACCTTCGATACGGATGTGCCCGTTGCGGCTGGTGATGCGTACCCTCAGGCACTCGCGAATGATCTTAAGATGGCGTTCGGCGGCGCCGGTGACGGCCACGCGGTGGGCGCCGGAAGGCAGGTCAATGGTTTGTTCCAACTGGCGGGTTCTCCCTGGTTAGTCGTAAAGTCGAAGCCTGCGGATACAATCCGTGGGTTCCCGGTTGTTTTACAATAGTATTTTACCACGTGAATTAGCGCGGGACGAACGGTTATGAACACGCAACGACGGAAATTGGCGGTTTTTTCTCGTGTATTAGGTGGCACGGCGGTTTGTTTTGTGTTTGGCTGCGCGGCGAGCGGGCCGGTGATTGAGCCGGTGACGCAGTCGCCTGGTGATACGACTTTCGCGCGTGTGCCGGGCACTTTTGAGCGGGCGGCCGACGACATCAAACGTGCCGTCAAGCGCGTCGGGTGGGGGCATGTGTCGACGGTCACGCTGACGTCCGAGGACGGCGAAGACCTGACGAACGAACTGGACCGGTCGCTGCCGCACGTCGAGGTGATTGCGCTGCTACCCACGAGTCAGCGTGCGAAGATCAAGGCGTGGCGCGCTGATGATGCGCCTGACGGCGGCGCGGTGGGTGATCAGATCGTCGTGGCGATCCGCGTCGGGCATTTCGGTAACCCGGTGCGCGAGCGCGAGTTCATCAACCGGTTCGCGGCCGTGCTGCAAATGGACCCGCAGCCCAGGCGCGGTGGGAAGTTCGAGTTGCCCCAGTGACTTCAATGCGATGGAATACACGTAATGTCTGACTCAACGTCCGTAACGATCATGTTCATCGGCGCGCACCACGATGACAACGAACTGATGGCTGGGACGATGATGCGTCACATCGAGGCCGGCTGGCGCGTTGTGTCGGTGGTAATGACCGACGGGTGCTGGACGCCCGACGACGTGTCGGACGCAAACATCGAACGTCGCAACAACGAATCGCGCGCCGCGGCGAAGTTGCTCGACGCCATACCGGTGTTTCTTGGGTTTAAGGAATGGGGGTTTCGAAACAGCAAGGCGGCAGCGGACGCGGTAGTGAAGACGATATTCGACCATCGGCCGCGGGTGATCGTGACGCACCCGCCGCTGGACTATCACTTTGATCACATGGAGACGTGCAAGTGCGTTACAGACGCATCGTACAGATGTATATTGCGCTCCGAGGAAGGTGAGCCGTTCGAAACCCATCCGGCACTTTATTACAGCGATACATGGTTCGTACCGTTTACGCCGGACGTGTACGTCGATGTGAGTCAGTACGCGCAGATCAAACAGGACACGCTGGCGGCGCACAAGTCGCAGTTGCCCGACGGCGGTCAGATCGAAGACACCATGATCGAGTACGAAATGGTGCGGGCGCGCTTTCGCGGCATCGAATCGGGGTACAAGTACGCTGAGGCGTTCGTGCGTGCGAACAAACTTCAGAATGTGCGCATGGGGGGATTGTTGGGGGAGAGCGAAGCGCGCTAAGCCGCGGGCGGTTATGTGTCGTGAATCATCATTTGCACGACACCCTTTTGCATGAGTGTGCGCAGGAACGTGGTGACGGCCCTTTGGGCTTCGTGGCGGTTGACATTGTTGTGTTTGGCGAACCGGTCGATGATGTGGCGGACGTTTTTCTGGCCGTCGCACATTTCAAAGACTTGCAGGCCCAGGGGGTCGAGTTCGAATTGTCGCGTCAGGTTTTCCGGCGCGCGCAGCAGCCAGCGCCGCCAGCCGGTGGACTGGTATTCGACGGTCAGTCGCTGCCCGCCGTTGCCGAGGTCTTCGCGCCCAACGACCTGGACGGCGACGGGTTTGGCGCTCATCGCCGTGTCACGGGATAGTGTGTCGGCTTTGGCCACGGTGTCATTGTATGTTGCGCTGCGGCGTGTGCTTAAGCACAAACGCACATCGACTTTCAAGCCGGTCGCGCCGATCGGCGATCTGAATGACCACCAGCCGATCGTGTTCTTCGTCGTGCACGATGCACGTGCGTTGCACGCCGGGCAAACGCCATTGAAAGACGCGGTAGCTCAAGCGCAGTCGGGTGTCGACGACGAGCGCCGGTCCGTATGGCGTGTCAATTTGTTCAAACGGCGCGGGCTTGCGCGATCGCGTGAATCGTTGCGCTGCGCGGTATGGCAGTTGCCTGCCGGTGATGGTCGTTCGCATCCACTGATCGATCGGCTGGCGCGACAGCGCCAACGTGGCGGGGTAAATGTGGCGGACGCTCATCATCGGCCGCCACCAGCCCTTGTCGGCCCAATTCAGGTCGACCGTCATGTCGCCAAGGTTCAACGTCGCGCCGCGATACTTAAAGTGCGCCGGGCTCGTGAACCGAACGTCGAAGAACGCCCAGAGCTGCGGCCGGTCCGGCGGCGTGACCGTCAGACGCGCGATCGTTTCGTCACGCACCGCGTGGTCTTCGCGCTCGTTGGCGCGATGGTACGCAAGCTCAATCACGCGTCGGCTTACGGCGTCGAAGCCCACGAACCGGTCGAGTTCCTTGCCGTCATCGTGGTGCACCAGCAGCGTCGCGAGCGTGTCGTGCTCGATCACATCGAACGCGAGCGACCGTCGTTCACTCCTACGGACCTCTGCGGCGCGCGCGAGTTGCCGTTTGGCGAACGACACGGCGTCGAACTTCGTTTTTGTGACCTTCCCCCAGTGAATTTCAAGCCGCGGCCTGCGGTCATCACCCAGATCGATGCTTCCGCGCGCCGCATCGCCTCGAATGCGAATCGGGCGAAACGCATCGGGCACACTCATCACTAGACCGGCCCACGCAAACGGTTGCATTGCGACCATGATACGGCACACGCCGCAACACCCACACCGCAGTCCCCGGACGGACAGCCACGGGCCCGGAATTGCCGTTTTTCCGACTTATCCACCCACACTGATCGTCGTGATCGAGTTGACCGTGTTTGCTTTCGAACTGCGTGTGACCCCGGACGAAGTCCCTATGCGGCTCAATCATTTCGAAGAGTTGTTCTCTGGTGAGGGATGGTTTTTCCGCGCCGGCTTTTCGCATCGTATTGATCTGCCAGTTGCGTTTCTCAGCACGCACGTTCGCCAGATCGATTCCCTTGCGGACCAGTTCGAGCATCTTCTGGATGTTCGGGTCACAGCCGAGATGCACCCTCGGGGCCACCGCGCCGCGTCCGTGCCTTATATTAATGTCCATGCTGGTGTACGCGGGCATCGATGAGGCGGGTTACGGGCCCATGTTCGGGCCGCTGCTGATCGGCAGCGCCGCATTCGTGCTCGAGGACGCATCCCCGGACGACCAGTTGCCCGACCTGTGGGGCGAGTTGTCGCCCGCCGTGTGCCGGGGCCTGAGCCAGCGACGCGGGCGCGTTGCGATCAATGACTCAAAGAAATTGCATACCCAGGCGACAGGCATCATGCATTTGGAGCGTGGCGTGCTCGCGTGTGTCGCCGCGGCGGGCAAACAGCCATCCCACGTCGGGCAGTTGCTCGACGCACTGGGTGAAAACGACCACCACGCGCTGCAACGCCTGCCGTGGTATGAGGCGTCGCGCGACAGGCCATGGGACCTGCTGCCCGCCGCGTGTACCATCGGCGAGGCGGGCATCGCGTGCAGCATGCTCACACGCGCGCTCGACCAGGCCAACATCAAAATCGCCCGGCTCGCCGCCGCCGTCGTTTTCGAAGACCGGTTCAACCAGATGGTTGCTGCGACAAAGTCCAAAGCCTCGACCAGTTTTACGTTTGTCGCGCGGCACCTGCGGTCAATCTGGCAGGCATACGGACGCGCGTGCCCGACGGTTGTGGTCGATCGCCAGTCCGGGCGCACGCACTACCTGTCACCGCTGGCGATCAACTTTCCCGACGCGGAACTCGCGATCGTCGAGGAGTCGCCCCACGCCAGCATTTATCGCCTGGTCGGACGCCACGACACGTCGCGCCGTATGACCGTCCGATTCGAAACGAACGCCGACGGCAACCACCTGCCCGTCGCGCTTGCGAGCATGATCAGCAAGTACTGCCGCGAACTACTCATGCACCGCTTCCAAAACTGGTTCGCCCACCGCGCCCCTGCCATTCGGCCCACGGCCGGCTACGCGCGCGATGGCAAACGATTCTGGGACCAGATAGAACCCATGCTCGGCGAGTGGGCGATTAACCCGAACCACCTGCGGCGGAGTAGTTAGATTCCTGTTGCGCCGTACTGCGAATTACATGGTTCCATGCGTACGGCGACGAATCCTCGAACAAAAGATCGTGAAGAACGCGAAGAAGGCTCAGTATGTATTTTTCGCGTTCTTCGCTTCAAAACCGGCCGCACCGGCCATGGAGAGCATCATGTTGAAACACATCCTCATCTTCATCGGCCCCGACTACGAGGATCTCGAACTGCTGTACCCGCGCCTGCGTTTGATCGAGGCGGGCATGGGCGTCACCACGGCCGGGCTGGTCGCGGACACGGTCTACCATGGCAAGAATGGGTATCCGTGCACCAGCGACGCGGCAATCGACGACATGGAGGCCGCGGACTTTGAGGGCGTGGTCATCCCCGGGGGCTGGTTGCCCGACAAGTTGCGCCGATTCGACAAGGTCAAACAACTCGTGCGCGACTTTGAGTCTACTGGCAAACTCATCGCGTCGATCTGCCACGGCCCGTGGATTGACATCTCCGCCGGCGTGGT
This sequence comes from Phycisphaerae bacterium, assembly GCA_002688155.1. Classification (GTDB taxonomy): domain Bacteria; phylum Planctomycetota; class Phycisphaerae; order Phycisphaerales; family Phycisphaeraceae; genus ARS1224. The sequence goes on along the minus strand of NZCH01000046.1, from coordinate 7,617 downwards.
TAACGGTTATCACTACACCAGCACGCCCGGGATCAAAGACGACCTCGTCAACGCCGGCGCCCAATGGTCGGACCAGCCCGTCGTGGTCGATCGCCACCACGTATCCAGCCGCCGACCGGACGACCTGCCCGAGTTTTGTAAGGCAATGCTGAAGGTGCTCAACGGCAGCGCGTCATAACCGATCGACCGCGACGCGGCGACCGTGTGTCAGTGCGATTGCGATCGCATCAGCGACGTCGGGCGGGCTCGGCGGCTCGCGAAGGCCGCACTGGCTCGCGACCGCATGTTGCATCTGCTCCTTCGATGCATGCCCGTGGCCGGTCAGCGCCTTTTTCACCGCCGTCGACGGGATGTGCTCGACCGCAACGTCCTTGCGCTGTGCCGCGAGGAGTATGACGCCGCGCGCGTGCGCCATCAAAATGGCTGTGCGCGGGTGACGGTAATGCGCGTACAGCTTTTCGACGACCATGATGGCCGGTTCGTGTTGATCGATCAGCGCTTCAAGATCATCAAACAACTGCTCAAGCCGGTGCTCGATCGGCTGGCCGGCATCGAGCCTGAACACGCCCGCCTCGACCAGTTGCGGTTCGATCGTCCCATCCGCCAGTGACACCACTGCCCACCCCGTCACCCGCAGCCCGGGATCGATCCCGACAATCCGTTGCATGAACACAGCATACCCGCGTGGCAACCTGATGCCCGTGAAAGTCAACCATCGATTGCCCGTGTGTCTTGTACGATCGATATTGCCGTACTATTGTGTAACATCCGCAGTCGCCAGGGAGGGCGTCTTTTTTGGCCAAACGTAAACACAGCACATCGCGGTCGAAAGGCTCGCGCACCAAGACGCCGCTGCGGGGTGGTTCCGCCGGCGGACGCGGCCCAATGAAGGGTTCAGCCGGTAGTGCTGGAGGCGGTGTTTCCGCGGGCGGGAGCAGGGACGGCGGTGGAACACTCTTTGACGATACGCCTGTGGGCAACGGCGACGGCACCGTCGTTGCGCTGCATGAAGCGGCGCGGGCGCGGTACCTGAATTACGCCCTGTCCGTCATCACCAGCCGCGCCATTCCGGACGTGCGTGACGGGCTCAAACCCGTGCACCGACGAATCCTGTTCTCCATGTGGCAACAGGGTGTGCGCTCCGACGCCAAACACCGCAAATGCGCCAAGGTCGTCGGCGACGTGATGGGCAGTTATCACCCTCACGGCGACACCGCGATTTACGACGCGCTGGTCCGGATGGCCCAACCGTTTTCGTTGCGCATCCCGCTCGTTGACGGCAGCGGCAACTTCGGCTCGCTCGATGGAGACGCGCCCGCTGCGATGCGTTACACCGAATGTCGCCTCGCGCCGTCCGCCAACGAGATGCTCGCCGAGATCGGACAGCGCACCATCGACTTTCGACCCACCTACGACGGCACTAAAAACGAACCCGTCGTGTTGCCCGCACGCCTGCCGAACCTGATCGTCAACGGCGGGACCGGCATTGCCGTGGGCATGGCGACGAACATTCCGCCACACAGCCTGTTCGAAGTCTGCAATGCCCTTCTCAAACTCGTCGAGAATCCGGAACTCCAGACGTATCAGTTACTGGGCAAAAGCGGCATTCAGGGCCCGGACTTTCCTACCGGCGGGCAGGTGCTCAACTCACCGGCCGAACTGCGTGACATTTACAAGTCCGGCTCGGGCGCCGTTCGCATGCGCGCCACCACACGTAAAGGCCCCGCCACGCGCGGCGGAAAGACCCTGATCATCACCAGCGTGCCCTACGGTGTGAACAAAGCGGTACTCGTCGCGCAGATCGGTGAAATCGTCATCGCGCAAAAACTGCCACTGCTGCTGGACGTCCGCGACGTGTCCACCGACGACGTGCGCGTCGAACTGCTCATTCGCAAGGACGCCGACGAGGACAAAGTACTGGCGTACCTGTACCGCCACACGTCGCTGGCGACGAACTTCAATGTCAATTTAACCTGCCTTGTGCCGACGCGGAATCCCGAAGCCGGCCGGCCGCAACGATGCGACCTGCGCGAAATACTGAATCACTTCCTGCTGTTTCGTCTCCAGGTAGTCACCCGCCGGCTCGAAAACGAACTCGAGCAACGCAAGCAACGCATTCACCTGCTCAAGGGCTTCGAGGTCATCTTTGATGCGCTCGACCAGGTGATCAAGATCATCCGCGGCTCTGATGGCAAGGCCGACGCTGCGAAGAAAATAATCGCGCGGTTCAAAATCGATGCCGGGCAGACCGACGCGATCCTAGAACTGAAACTGTACCGCCTGGCGAAGCTGGAAATCCTCGCCATCCGCAAGGAACTGGCCGAGAAACGCAAACGCGCCCGCGAGATCGAACGCCTGCTCAAGAACGAAGAAGCGCGATGGCGCATTGTCCGCGATGAAATCAAGGAGATTCGCGACAAGTACGGCAAGAACGACAAACGTCGCACCGTGGTCGCCACCGTCGAAAAGGAACCTGAGTTCTCTGAGGAGGAGCTGATCATTGCCGAGGACAACGTCGTGATCGTGACGCGCGACGGCTGGGTCAAACGGCAAAAGGAAGTACGGGATCTGTCGACGACGCGATTGCGCGAGGGCGATTCCGTGCTGACGGCACAGGCCGGCTCGACGCGCGCCACGGTCGTGTTCCTTTCCAGCCTGGGCGTGGCGTACACGTGCCGCATCGCCGACATACCCGCGACGACCGGCCACGGGCAGCCGGTGCAGAAACTGTTTCGACTCAAGGACGGCGAGCGCATCGTTGCCGCGTACGCACTCGACGCGCGCACGATTGGCGACGTGAAGGAAGATCCCAAAAAACCCGAGTACGCACCCGCGACGCACGCGATCGCCGTGTCCAGCGACGGGTACAGTTTGCGGTTCGGGCTTGAGGCGTTCATCGAACCGAGCACACGCACCGGCCGGCGCTTCGCCCGACCCGCGAAAACTGCCGAGATCGTCGCCATCAAAATGATTCACGGCGACGAGACTGCCCTTGCCGCCAGCACGCAAAGGCGCGTCATGGTCTGCCCCGTCGAGGAGGTCAATTACCTCTCCGGGCCCGGTAAGGGCGTCATGCTGATCAAACTCGCCAGAGACGATCGGCTCATCGGCTTCACCGTCGCTACGGACGACCGTGACACGCTGACCGTCAAGACCAGCATGGGTGGTGAGCAGCGGATCAACACCGCGCGTTACGAAGTCACCGGCCGTGGCGGCAAAGGCCGCGAAGTCATCAAAAAAGGCTCGCTCATCGAAGTTGTACACGAAGAAGCGAGCGTGTCCGCGATGTTGGGGGAGCAGTGATGGTGAATTGGAACGACCCAATGATCAGGATGTTCCAGGCCGTGGGACTTAAGTCTCCCGGCCTCGTGTGCGTGTTAGGGTTGATGTTTTGCGCGCCTGGCACACCGCTTGCGCACGCGTGGTGGCCCACTGCGCACGTAAAGATGGCGCCCGCCGCCGTCGTCAAACGCGTCCACGGCACCCACGCCCGCATCGACGGCGTGTACAGATTCGAACCCAATCTGGCCGCCGGCCGTGTTAAAAATCCCGACCATGAGCTGATCGAATTCGCCAACGACCGCGCCCGGGCGTGCGTACAGTTGACGGCTGACCTCATGCTTACCGCATGGCGTGACAGCGAAGCAATCAAGCTGCCGCGCTGGCATGACCGAAATCCGAACTAATGGCCACCACTTACACCGCCAAAGACATCACCGTTCTTGAAGGTCTCGAGCCCGTGCGCAAGCGGCCGGGCATGTACATCGGTGGGGTCGGCGGTGCGGGGTTGCATCATCTGGTTTGGGAGGTGCTGGACAACAGCGTCGATGAAGCGATGAACGGCTACGCGAGTGAGGTGCACGTGACACTGCACGCCGACGGCGCGAGCGTGACGATCAGCGACAACGGGCGCGGCATTCCGATCGACCGTCATCCGAAGCTGAAGAAGCCGGCGCTTGAAATCATCCTGACGACGCTGCACTCGGGCGGGAAATTCGAAGGCCAGAACTACAAGACGGCCGGCGGCCTGCACGGTGTGGGCGCCAGCGTCGTCAATGCGCTGTCGAAGGAACTGGTCGCCACCATCAAAAAGGGCGGCGCCAAGTATCAGCAGAAGTTTCGCCGCGGCAAACCTGCCGCCGCGCTGAAAAAAGTCGGCGCCGCGCGCGGTACCGGTACCACCATTTACTTTCACCCCGACCCGACCATCTTCCCAAAGACCGAGTTCAATCCCGACATCATTTGCGAACGACTCGAAGTCACCAGCTATCTGCACAAGGGCCTGCGCATCACGTTCGACGATCATGTGAGCAAGCGCAAAGAGACATTCGCGCATGTCAACGGCGTGGCCGATTACCTGGCGAAGATCACCGCCGACCGAAACGCAAGGCCGGTCACCGAACAGCCGTTCACACTCGAACGCGACAACGGTGGCCGGCTGGAAGTCGTCATGCGCTGGACCGAGGCCACCGATGAGCATCTGCGCAGCTACGTTAACGGCATCCCCACCGGATCGGGCGGCGCACACGAAAACGGATTTCGCGCCGGACTCGGCAAAGCCGTGCGCAACTACATCGAAACACACAAGCTCTGGCCACGCGGGCCCAAACTGCAACACGAGGACATCCGCGAAGGGCTCGTCGCTGTGCTGTCCGTGTTCATCACTGACCCGCAGTTTCAGGGCCAGACCAAGGACCGGCTCAACAACCCGGAAATCGCGGGGCAGATTGACACGGCTGTGCGTCAGGGCCTCGAACTGTGGCTCAATGAAAACCGTACCGCCGCCGAGGCGATCGTTGCGCGCATCATTCTCGCCGCCAAGGCGCGTGAGGCGTCACGCGCCGCGACCGTCCAGGTCACGCGAAAGAGCGCCACCACCCGCGCCAACCCGCCGGGCAAACTCTCAGACTGCACGAGCAACAAACCCGCCGAGTGCGAACTGTTCATCGTCGAAGGCGATTCCGCAGGCGGTAGCGCCAAACAGGGACGCAACCGCACTTTCCAGGCAATCCTGCCGCTGCGCGGCAAGGTGCTCAACACCGAGCAGGCGTCGCTGAAAAAAGTGCTTGAAAACAAGGAACTGGCCGACCTCGTCACCGCGCTGGGTACCGGCGTGGGCAAAGGGATGGACCTGTCCAAACTGCGCTATGGCAAACTCGTCCTGCTCGCCGACGCAGACTCCGACGGCCACCACATCGTCACGCTGATGCTCACGTTCGTGTACCGCCACCTGACGGAACTCATCCATGCCGGCCACGTCTACCTTGCGCGCCCGCCGCTCTACCGCGTCAACATTGGCAAGGAAACACACTGGGCGCAAACCGACGTTGACCGTGACCGCATCATCAAAAAACACAAGGACCATGGAAAACCCGAAATCACACGCTTCAAAGGCCTGGGTGAAATGATGCCCAAAACACTCTGGGACACCACGCTCAACCCCAAAACGCGCACGCTGCAACAAGTCTCAATCACCGACGCGCTCGAAACAGAACGCGTCATCTCCGACCTCATGGGCAAAGACCCGCAGCCAAGGTTTCACTTCATCATGGAACGCGCCGACGAGGCGGAGGCGCTGGATCTGTGATTCAATTACAGTGATCGTGAACGCGTCTCCTCAACGCCTTCAATTAAAAAGCCCTGGCCTCCAACGAGGCAGGGCTTTGAATCAAGTGGAGGTAAGGGACTCGAACCCCTGACAGATCAATCTCAAAGGCCTGTGAACGCACGTGGTTACGACAAACAGCAACAACGTGCGCTGTACGACTGGCCCGGTTTGGTGTTCACAAGCATCACCGACAAGTGACGAGCGAGCTTGATTTTGCTTCAATCGCCTGTGGCGGACGGCACGACCTGGTGCGGTCCCACGGCCACCGCTTAACCCGGAAGCCGCCAGAGGCGATTCTCAGCCAAACGCCGTCACAACGCACGCGCTTGTCGCCTTCGATGACCGTGCTGGGGTACACTGATGCTGCCGTTCATCCGCTTATTTCCGTGCTGATCATGACGGTGTCGGGAACGGTAGTGCGTCGTGGTGGATCGCATACCGGCGGTACCGGTCGATGGCTCAATGTCATCGAGGTGCCTTCAACACACGCGCCAGTCGTACGAACGAACAAATCCAAGTTCGTCATATGCAAGCGATTCCTCATGCGAACGGACTGTAGAGACGACGTTATGCCCAGCCCATCCGATCGCAGCACGAACGCAGCCGGTCCTGTGATGTCGCAGAGCGGATCAACTCAACCGTGGCTCAAAGTCATCGGCTCACGGCATCTGGTTGATTGGCTCGCTTCCGAACGGGTCAGCCTGGCATGTACGACGTACCAGCTTGGCAAACTGCTGCTGTTGGGGCGCAAGGAAAGCCATGAATTGGCGGTCTTTGAGCGCTCGTTTGAGCGGTGCATGGGCTTGTGTGCTTCGGCGAACGGTGAAACACTTTGGATGAGTTCCCGTTCGCAGTTGTGGCGATTCGAAGCCATGCCCGCCGACGGTCCGCACGACCGGACGTATGTTCCACGCACGGCTCATGTCACCGGGGACATTGACATGCATGATCTGGCGCTCGATGACGCCGGCCGGCCGGTCTTTGTGAACACACTGTTCAGTTGCCTGGCGACGATCAGTCCGCGGTTCAACTTTGAGTGTCTCTGGAGACCGCAGTTCATCTCGCGTCTGGCGGCGGAGGACCGCTGCCACTTGAACGGCCTGGCGATGCGCGATGGTCAGCCTCGCTACGTCACGCTGTGTGCTCGAAGCGACGTTGTCGACGGCTGGCGGGACCACCGCGCCGATGGCGGGTGCGTAATCGATGTGAATTCTAATGAAGTGCTGGCCGAGGGACTGTCGATGCCGCATTCACCGCGCTGGCACCAGGACCGGTTATGGCTGCTGGAAGCCGGTTCGGGCTGGTTCGGGTATATCGACTCGGACAACGGGCGATTTGAGCGTGTGGCGTTCTGCTGCGGCTATCCGCGCGGCCTGGCCATGTTTGGTGACTGGGCTGTCGTGGGGGTGAGTCTGTCGCGGCATGAGCAAACCTTTCAGGGATTGGCGCTGGACGCAGAATTGAAGCAGCGAGGCGCCGTTGCTCGCTGCGGTCTGCAGGTGATCAATCTGAAATCCGGCGATATCGCGCACTGGGTTCGCATCGAAAACAAGGTGCACGAACTGTACGAGGTCGTCACCCTGCGCGGTGTGAGCCGGCCAGCGGCGTTAGGATTTGTGACGGACGAGATTCAACACAACGTGTGGTTCGCGGAGGGAAAGGACACACACCATTGGACCGCCATTGGGCAACCGGGCAAACAACCCCGCCCAGATCAGGGCCATCCTGCCCCGCCGCGATCGAATCAACCGTGAATCGGAAATACCTCCGGACTGACGAAGAGCTATTCGTTTGGGACTGTAAGAAGAAACACAACGATGAAACATTCCCGCGGATCACAGTCGCTGCTGTCACGCCGGTATCGGCGCACACGGCGCAAACTGCGGTGTCGCCGGGCGCGGCGTTGCGCTGCCGCGTTTAAGACCACGCCCCGGCTCGAACTTCTTGAGGCGCGCCTGCTGCTTGCGTCCGACTTCGGCGATGCACCACTGCCGTATCCGACGACGCTG
>NZCH01000045.1 GCA_002688155.1 Phycisphaerae bacterium | reverse complement strand
AACGGCTGTACAATGCCCCGGCCCTTCCGGACGTTTGCAGGCAACGACGCACGCGTAGCTCAATTGGATAGAGCATCGGTCTTCGGAACCGAGGGTTGGGGGTTCGAGTCCCTCCGCGTGTATTTGGCGGGTACCGGTCACCCACTTCAATTCCCATGCACCAAGACACCCGCCGTATGCAGGCTGTTCAGTCGCCGATCATTCCTGTGGTTGGTGAGCTGATTCGTAACCATCCCGGGACGATCTCACTGGGCCAGGGCGTGGTGCATTACGGGCCACCGCCGGAAATTGAGCAGGCGATTGCTCAGATCATGGCAGACCCGGCGATGCACAAGTACCAGGCGGTCGAAGGCCTGCCGCAGTTGCACGACGTGATTACGAACAAGTTGGCGGAATTCAACGGCGTTTCGCCGGGCGACGATGCGCGCCTCGTCGTCACGGCGGGAGGCAATATGGCGTTCATGAACGCCATGCTCGCGATCACCGATCCGGGCGACGAGGTGATTATTCAGAAACCCTATTACTTCAACCACGAGATGGCGATCACGATCGCGGACTGCACGCCGGTCCCGGTCGATACGGATGATGCGTATCAACTGGACCTGGCCGCGATCGAGTCGGCGATCACGTCGCGCACGCGGGCGATCGTCACGGTCTCGCCGAACAATCCGACGGGAGCGGTGTACAGCCGCGACGCGCTGTGCGCGGTGAACGAACTTTGCGCGAAGCGCGGTCTCTACCACATCAGTGACGAGGCGTACGAGTATTTCACATACGACGGTGCGGTGCACTTTTCGCCCTCGACGCTCGATGCGGACGCCAACCACACGATTTCGCTTTTTTCGCTGTCCAAGGCGTTTGGCTTCGCGAGCTGGCGGGTGGGTTATATGGTGATCCCGCAGCGGCTGTTCTTCAGCGTCAAGAAGATTCAGGACACAATTTTGATTTGCCCGCCTGTGGTGACGCAGGCGGCGGCGGTCGGTGCAATGCGAGTCGGATTGACGTATCCGCGGGAAATGCTGGCCGGGATCGTGAAAGTTCGGCGGATTGTGCTCGATGCGCTTTCCGGGTTGGGCGGTCTGTGCGACATCCCGCGCGCGGACGGGGCGTTCTATTTCCTGTTGCGGTTGCACACCGATCACGATCCGATGGCACTCGTGGAACAACTTGTCAAGGACCATCGCGTGGCGGTTATCCCCGGTACCACGTTCGGCATGGAGCGGGGCTGTTATCTGCGCGTGGCGTACGGGGCGCTGGACGAGGACACGGCGTTGGAGGGTATCGAGCGTTTGACGGGGGGATTGCATAAGATTTTAGGGCGGTAGGAGGCGTGTTGGAACGCGCGCACTACCCGCCCGATCAAAGGAGCACCCTCATGCAGGTCGTCGTCGTCCAGACTGACATCGTCTGGGAAGACAAGCCCGCGTCGCACGCACACGTCGATGCGCTATTAAAGGATGCGGCCATCGAGCCGGGGGGACTGATCGTGTTGCCCGAGTATTTTTCAACCGGCTTTTCGCTGAACGTCCCGGTGACCAACGACGATCCGAACCGCGCGAGCTGGACGTACATGTCGCACACCGCCCGGCGTTGCGGGGCGCATGTGATCGGCTGCATCACGACGACTGGGTCGCACGATCGAGGCCGCAACGAAGCGATCGTATTCAACTCCGAAGGTCAGGAGATCACCCGGTACAGCAAGACGCATCCGTTTAGTCACGGTGACGAAGACAAGCACATCGAGCCCGGCGATGAACTGGTGACGTTTGCCTGCGGCGGATTCAAGGCGGCGCCGTTTATCTGTTATGACCTGCGGTTCCCCGAGATCTTCCGCGCCGTCACGCGGCAGGGCGCACAGTTACTGGTCGTGATGGCGAACTGGCCCGAAGGGCGGCAAGCGCACTGGACCGCGCTGCTCAAGGCACGGGCAATCGAGAACCAGGCGTACGTCGTTGCCGCAAACCGTTGCGGATCGGACCCGAACCTGAACTATGTTGGCGGCAGTATCGTGGTCGACCCGCACGGCGACCTACTCGCCGATGCCGGTGCTCACGCGTGCGTCATCACGGCCGACATCGACCCGCAGGTCGTTGCCGACTGGCGTGCGACGTTTCCCGTACTTGACGACATACGGCCGGAGTTTTTGCCCGACGCGCCTGTGAATGTTCAGTGATGATTGCCCGACGCGAACGCCTGCGGTCAACGGGCGTTATTGTTGTGAATGCAACGGTCGTGCGCATTGGCATTGATTCTCGGATCTCAGCGTCTGGGCGGTTCGCCTGGTTCCCTTTTCTGACCGTCACATACGGGGCACATCGGTAAAGTGGCCGGCCCATTCCACAGATACGTCTGTTGCGACCTGCGCCACAGGCTGCGCAGGCGAAGTGTACATGCAGGACACGAATGAAGGTTGCGAGCGCGGGTGCGGCGGTCGATTCGGCGCCGGTGATCGATTCCGTGCCAACGCGGTTTCACAGCACAATGACGAAGCACGCCGCGTAGCGGTTTTGATGGGCCGTGCGAATGCCCGTAATATGCTTGCGTGCCACGTCAAAGTCTGTTTAAGACGCAGCGTGCAGCCAGCGCGGCGACCGCGGTGGTGATGCTGGTCGTGCTGGTTGCCTCGCTGGGGCTGACCTACAAATTCATCGAGCGTCGCGGCGTTGTGCTCACGTCGATGCGGATCGGCGATCTGATCATGGACGTGCCCAGGCAGTGGTCACGCGTCGATCAACCCCCTGGCGCCGATGCGCGAATACTCGCAGAGTTTGTCGATCCTTCACCCGCGAATCGATCGCTGGCCATCGCTTCCCTGTCGTTTGATCAGCCGGAACGACCCAAGGCGGTGGCGCTGCACGCGCTGACGACGATGGTCGACGCAAGTCGGCACGGGCAGGTGATCCCGCGGCGTCCTCCGGGCAATTGGGCCAACGAGCAATTCGCAGGTGCTTTCGTTTCGGCTGTCAGCGCCGACGCGGCCACCATCCATGGCGTGGCGGTCTTCACGCAACGTGACAATGGCCAGCGGTACTGGTTGGTCTACGTCGTCGGCCCGGCGGACGAAGATACGATGTCAAAACGCTCGATCCTCGAAGAACGCCTGCTGCTGCGCGTTGCCGGCAGCGCGCTGATTGCCGGTCGCGAGCGACCGGGCTGAACCTCGAATGCGTCAAATACCCGCCGAACGCGCGATTGTCGTCAAAACGCATGTCCGATGCCCGACCCTCGAAACCTGACCCCCGCGTACACACACCAGTGACACGGGTGCTCTGCAACCGCCTGCTGATTATCTGGCATATTGTGTCACTTTGTGTGTGTGCAACCGTCTTTGCGGATGACGAGCCGATTTCACTCGACCGCGTGCTCGCGCCTCAGCGCTGGTACAGTCAGGGTTGGGGCGTGGCGCTGCGCCCGCCGATTGGCGCCAGGATGTTTCAGCGGACGGCGGACGATCTGATTCTGCCCGACGGCGTCGACAGCCCGTTTGGTGGCGCTGACGCCGTGAAGGAACTGGGCAACCGTCTTCACGTGGCGACGCTGCGACGCGAGCTGCTTCAACGCGACGCCCATGACGACGACGATGACATCGCAAGGCGTTTAGCGGGTATCGACTGGCTTGGCCCGGACGATGTGGCGCGGCTGTTGAAACGTCCTGCCAGGCTCGCCATCGTCCGAATGGCGGGAACGGACGGATGGTTCATCGACTTTTCATGTCACAGCCTGCCCAGCGAGCACGACGCCTCCAAGTTCCCGTCCAATAAGACGCTCGAGATGGCGACCTCGCACCCGCAGGCCGCCGTCATCGCGGAATCGCAGCTCAAGGTCGCGGATCGGGACTGCCGCGTTGTATACGTGCACGTCCCGCAGGCAGACAATCGGCCGTGGGTAGTCGGCATGGCGTTTGTGAAGATCGACCCGCTGACCGTCGCCATGCTCAAGCTCACAACGCTGCGTCACCGCATGGAACTGGACCGCCCGTTGTTCGAGGCCGTCGCGTCGAGCCTGGTGTTCGACAAGCCGGAGGTAATTGACTCCAAGCGATCCGAGCAAGTCGACAATGCGAAAAACTGGCGCAAATTATTGGGCGTTGACAAGCTGCACATACCGACGTTTGATGAGCGATGGCTTCGCATCGTGACCAGTCAAGGCGACGTTGGGTATATGCGCGTGCGGATGACCCTCGGCCATGACCCGGTCGGCGGCGCGGATGAACAGGGACTGCGCGTCATCATGCGGTCCCGGCTGCTCGCCGGTGAGCAGGTGCTCGATACGGAGCAGTACTGTTACGTATCGAACGACAGTCACCGCGAGACCTGGACGATCAAAACCACCGCGCGCCCGCGGGAAGGCGCCGCCAAGGGTACGGGGTTATTCAATTGGGTTGAAACGGGTGTCCGTGACGGGCTGAACCTGAAAGTGTCACGGGTTGACCCCAGCGGCGACCACAGCCTCGTCGCCAGGCTGCCTGCGCTGGACACGTACCTGTCCCAGGCCGAACTGTTCACGGTTCCCGCCTCGCTGCCCCGTACCGGCGATCACCAGTTCGGCTTCTACGCATGGTACCAGGGCACGCAGTCGCTGTCGTATCACACGTTTCGTGTGGAACCGACGAAGCAGGGGCACTGGCTGATCTACGCCCAGCGGGCACCAGACTACCTGGCACACATCGTACCCTTCGACGGGCAAGGCAGCTATGTGGGCACCTATCTGCCCAGCGGGCGCGCGCTGGTGCCCACGACGCAGGAGGAGCTCAAACGCTTGTGGAAGTTTGAGGGCGGGTAGGGCGCGTAGCGGTGGCACCACAGGTGCGCCCGGCGTTGTATCCGATCATAAAAAAGCCCGGGGCCGTTTGGCGCCCGGGCGTGGTTCGTGCATCGCATTGTTTTCATTTTTCAGGCTTGGTGTAAGTAGCAGTCTCACGCTGCCGCGACGCGTGACGCGGGCCGTCGTTTTCGGCCGACCGTGCGCTGCGAGCCTGTCATGCGGCGCTGCGGGCATTCGTTCATGACCTGCACCAGCTCGAGCGGATCGCCGGCCCACAGGTCCGCGCCGATTTCTTCCGCCAGCCCATCAGCGCGGTTGAACACGCCGCCGCCGACGACGATCTGAAGTTTCGGACACACGCCCACTTCGTGCAGGTGATCGATCAACCGCCTCGCCATGGGCGCTGAGGCCGGCACGGCACCGAACAGTGTCAGGACGTCGCAGTTGAGCTTGCCGACTTCGGCGACGATTTCGTCGTGCGCCACGCCGCCGCCGACGAAGAACACCTCGTATCCATCGGCCTCGAGCAGGTCCGCCGCCAGTTGCGCCGCAATTTCCTCCGCCGCCTCATCGCCGCACACCATCAACACCCGCCGGTTGCGCCGCGCTTTTTGTTCAAGCCGAAGCTGCATCTGGTCGGCCAGCAACCGCATCAGCCGCGTCGCGTAGTGGTACGAAAGCTCGCTGAGATTATCTTCACGGTACTGCGTTTGGATATGGTCAAGCACGGGCCAGTACAATTCGCTGATAATGCCCCCGGTGTCGCAATCGTGGTCGATCATCTCGTCGATGACCTGTCGCGCCTCGGGGCGGTCACCGCTGATCAGGCTTGTGAAGAATCGTTCCATCATGGCATCGTGATTCATGGGAGTCTCCGCGCTGGTGACGGTCCGCGCCGCGGCGCAGGACGATCATGGGGTAGCAGGTTCGGGGCGATTATGTGATTTCCTGCGGGTAACTTTCCGACGGCGGTAACGATTCGCCCGCCGGCGCTGATGCTTGATTCATCGGACCGATCGCCTCGCGTTTCTCAGTCGATTCGCTACAATTGCGGTAATCGGAACATTGTTCATAAGGATTTGGCGTGCTTTTTCGTTAAAGTGTTGTAATAAAATGGTTTGCGATGATTTCCATGTTTGCCGATAACGCGGCTTAAATGCCCATATGAAAGGTTCGACGCGCCCGGCGGCTTGGTTATCAGGCGTTGCAAATCATCCAATACAAATTGGGCCAAAGCAAGGTGGATTGTGAGGGTGAGTTGGTGCTTTACCGCCGGTATCTAAGTCCGCCAAGGGTCGGATAAGCTTGTGGGCGCTCCCGCAGATCCGCCCATTGACAGACTCAGGGTTCGGCGTCGATATGCACTCGAATCAGATCACGGGCAGAACCCGCGCGCTCTTGGAAAGGGACACACTCATGCGTTGGATCACACGGTTCCTGTCTGCATTGTTCGTTACCGGATGCCTGGTCGCCGCCGGTGGTTGCTCCACAAACCCTGCGACCGGTGAGAAGCAACTGATCCTCGTCGATCAGGCGCAGGAGATTCGCATCGGGCAGGAGGCCTCGCCCAAGTTTCTGCAAGGCAACGGGGGGACGGTACCTTCGCAGAAGCTGGTCGGCTACGTGCGCGATATCGGTCAAAAGATGGCGGCGCAAAGCGAGTTGCCCAACTTGCCCTGGGAATTTCATGTGATCGACTCGGAGCTGGTAAACGCATTCGCGCTGCCTGGTGGCAAGGTGTTCCTGTCGCGCGGACTTCTTGTGAAGCTGACCAATGAAGCGCAGGTCGCCGGCGTGCTCGGGCATGAGATCGGGCACGTGACTGCCCGGCATATCGCGCAGCAGATGACCACTCAGATTCTGTTGCGGGCCGGCGGCACCGCCGTCGCGATGGGGACGCGTCACAGCGACAGTGTGTGGGCGGACGCGATCGGCAAGGCATCCGAGACCGGCAGCGTGCTCTACCTGCTCAAGTTCAGCCGTGATCACGAAAACCAGTCGGACGAACTGGGTGTGCGTTACATGACGCGGCTGGGCTACAATCCCTGGGGTCAGGTGCAGATCCTGCAGCTGCTCAAGGCGGTGGCGGACGAACATGGTGGCGGCGGGGTCGAGTGGATGCGTACTCACCCGTTGCCCGAATCACGCGTCAAACGCGTCGCGGACATGGTCGCAACGCTCTATCCCGAGTCCTCGCCGACGGGTGACGGCTTTTTCTCCGACCGATTCCGCGTCAAGGTGCTCGATGAACTTGCAAAACTGCCCAAGCCCAAACACCCGAGACAATTCAACAGGAAAAAGGGTAAGGGCAAGTCGTTGCGATAAACGTGTTCATGTCGCGAGCCGAGCGAGCCGGGCCGTCCCCAGCCTCCGGCACGGATTGGTCGCGGCAACCATCGCCGCTAAACAATGGACCTTAGACACGGCCGTCCGGGTCATCCCCGCAATCAATTCATACCTTGCCGACTGTGGCGAACCAACCCGAACCCATCTGGTCTGATCGTCAACTCGACGACCCGCACGCCGTTGCGGACAAGTCACGTCGGGTGCGCGAAATGTTCGCCGCGATCGCGCCCAGTTACGACCTGAACAACCGGCTGCATTCGCTGTGGCGTGACCAGGCATGGCGACGCTGGGCGGTAAGGTTGAGCCAGCTTCAACCGACCGATCATGTACTCGACGTTGCATGCGGTACGGGCGACCTGTCGATGGCGTTTGAAAACGCCGGCGCATCGCGCGTGATCGGTGTTGATTTTACACCGGGAATGCTCACCATCGCGCACGACAAGGCGGTGGCGCACCGCGGCGGCACGCGTCGGTCCGTGACTTATCACGCCGGTGACGGCACACGCCTGCCGATCGCCGACCGGTCCGTTGACGTGGTGAGCATCGCGTTTGGCATTCGCAACATCGCGACCCCCGCCGCGGCGATTCAGGAGTTCGCGCGCGTGCTTCGCCCCGGCGGCCGGCTGGTCATTCTCGAATTCTCCCTGCCTCGAAACACGATCCTGCGCGCAATGTACAACTTCTATTTCAAACGGATCATGCCCGTGACCGCATCCCTGGTGGCGCGCGACCGCTCGGGCGCATACCGGTACCTGCCGCAAAGTGTCAACACGTTTCTCGATCGAGACGCGCTGATGGCCCTGATGGGAGATGCGGGTTTTGAGAACATCACACAAACTGCACTGACGTTCGGCATCGCCGTCGTGTACGTCGGACACGTGTAAAGCCGGTCCGGTCGCAAGCGCCCGGGCCCAAAGGCGGCGCGATTACACCGTTTTTGCGATCAGGTTTACATCCCATCCGGAGACCGTGTTGGCCCATGACGATACGTCGCACCGCTGCGGTGTGAAGGGGTTCGTGTAATCGTCGGGGCGTATCGCGGCGGTCAAGGCCATGAGATTGGTTCACGCAGCCTGGAAAAGTGCGGTAGGTGGCATCGCACGGATTACGTCGGCAGCCGGCAAGGGTTGCCTGATCCGCACACCGTCATCGTCGTAAAGACTGGCCCACTTGACGACGGGCGGGCCCGATAACGACGCGGCAATGCGCGTATCCGCTGCGACTTCGTTGTTATTCGGATGTGCGAGGTCGGACGCGATCAGTCCGCACTGACGTGAGTTGCCATCAACTCATCAACCTGGCGAAGGATGTCGCGCGGGCTAAACGGCTTGCTGAGCACCGCCACTACGTTGGTGCCTGCGATCTTGCAGTTGGCGATTGTGAAGTTGCGCGCGGTGAGCATGAGTACGGGGATGTCCTTCGTTTCAGGATGCCGGGTCAAAGCGTGCGCCAATGCGATGCCCGTCATGATCGGCATCTCGCTGTCAGAGATGATCAGGTCCGGCTGGTGCTCGAGCGCCTGTTGCAGGCCTTCCTCGCCGTCGTTGGCCTGGTGCACCTGGTAGCCGGCCTGTTCCAGTTTGCGGCCGATTACGTAGCAAATGTGTGTTTCGTCATCGACCAGCAGTACGCTCGCTGTTTGATCGGACATAGTGACACCCCATCATCTAATGCGAAAAACTCGTTGCGGAACCTGTTT
>NZCH01000044.1 GCA_002688155.1 Phycisphaerae bacterium | reverse complement strand
CGCGAGTAAAACGTTGCTTTTTTCGTTTCGAGTGTGTGCCGAAGCGCCGCATCGTTCATCCACGCCATCATCAGCACCGCCCCGCTGTCGGCGTCCTGCACGATTGCCGGGACCAGGCCCCGCTCGTTGAATTTCACGTCCAGCGCCAGGCCCGTTTCACGATCTTTATCAGACATTGCATCGACTCCATCGCGCACCGCGTGCTTCGCGGGCGCAGTGGCCGGCGATTATAGCCCGCTGGCCTTGCCGTGGGTGAATGGTGTAGAATGCGGCTCCCGCCACGCGCTGCGAACGCGACCTGACCTTAATGGAGATCATCATGACGCCCCCGATTCATTCACGCTTGTTGCATGGCTTATTCGTTGCGGCGATGGCGTTCCTGTACGTGGGGGCAGGCTTGCAAACGCCGCCTGCTGTCGCTCAATCCGATTCATCGCGACATGATATCGACGCGGTCACCACAGCGCTCGTCGACCTGAGGCTGGCGTTCACCATTCCCGGCAAGGTTCTGACGGTCCACGTCAAGAAGGGTGACCTGGTCAAGGCCCAGGATGTCATCATGGAGTTGGACCACCGCGAGCAGAGCGCGCGCGTCGAAATACGCGAGATGCAGGCGGATAGTGACCTGGCCATCAAACAGGCGGAATTGCAATTCGAACTTGAAAAGATCCGATTCGAGAATATCGCTGATCTGCGCAAGAAGGGTGGCGCCTCAGAGTTTGAATTCCAGACCGCGCAAGCGCAGGTCAACGTCGCCGAACTGAACCTGGAAGCCGAGAAACAGCGCAGTGAACAGGCGGCCCTGCTGCTGAAACAGGAAAAGGCTACGCTTGACCGGTTCTTCCTTTACGCGCCGGTCGATGGCGTCCTTGACGCGATGATCGTGCACGAAGGCGAAACGGTGAACGAACTCGAGCCGGTGGTCAACTTGGTGGTGACCGATCCGCTGAAAGTCGACGCGGCGGTTCCAACCGAGGCCACGCTTGGCCCCAAGCCTGGTGACCCGGCGTGGATTCACTCGAAGCTGCGCGGCTTCGGCAATCCGCTTAGAGGAAAGGTCGAACGTATCGCCGTCAAGGCAGACGCCGCCAGCGCAACCCGCCTGGTCGAAATCCACATACCCAACCGTGTCGGCCTGCCGCCGGGCGACCACGTCGTGGTTACGTTCGCTGAGCCCACGGACAATGACAACAGCCACGTGGGTCAAACACGTGATTTGGAAAACATCCACGAACGTTTGAGTAAAACGGATTGACCCTCTCCTGCCCCTGCAGGGAGAGAAAACCGCGCGCAGCGAGGCAGGTGGGGTAGTGAACTGCGTCGCCAACCGAACAACGCATTTTGGAACGCCATGACCCAACTGCGTACAACACCTAGAAGTCCGCGGGCGCCACGTTCCTGGGCAGCGACGGTTGACCAGATCAACCAGGCCGATGAGCCCAGCGCGATGTGGCGGGCGATGCTCGATCTTCAGTGCAAGGTGGTCACCGGCGAGTATGGCGCGATCTGGGAGGTTGACGAACAAGCGGCGTCGCCGCCGGACGCTGATGGCGGCCAGAGCCAGCAACTGCCCATTACGCGAGTGGCGACCTACCCGGCCAAACTCGATCCGGTGCCGGACGATCATCCGGTGATGGGCATTCTCGCCCGCGCGGCGCAGAGCGGGTATTCGCGAAAGCTCAGCCACGTGCTGCAGATCGACACGGCTCCGGAAAATCCCGGTGGCAATGCCGCTACGGGCACAAATAGCGCAGACAACACGGCGGGCACGGCGCCGCCCGGGCAAGGTGCTCACGTGTTCGTCACGACGATCGAAAACGCCGGCCAGATCGCCGCCGTCTCAACAGTCGTAGCTGAATGCCGCGACGCGCAGGTGCTGCAGGCGACCGCCCCGCTGCGCGAACTGGCGGCAGCCCTTTACGGCGGATTCGCGTCGCGCGCAGACGCCAGGGCGCACCGCGAAGACGCGCAGCGCGTCCGCCGCGCCATGGCGATCGTCTCCCGGTCACAGGACGCCCAAGGCTTCCGCGGCGCATGCCTGAACATGGTGAACGAGTTGGTCCGCCAGTTCGACTGCTCGCGCGTCACGCTGGGATGGGTCAAGGGTCAGGACGTGCACCTGATCGCCATGAGCGACACGGAAAACCTCAAGCGCCACAGCGAGCAGGTCGCGCGCATCGAAATGGCGATGTCCGAGTGTCTCGACCAGCAGCAACCGATTGTCTACCCGCTCCCGAAGGACGCCGAACCGATGCTGAAGCAGGCGGTCGTACACGCGCATCGTCGCGTGATCGGTCAGCAAAATAAACTCCAGATGCTGTCGGTTCCGCTGCGCAGCGGTGACGAATGGCTGGGCGTTTTAACGCTGGAACGCGCCGACACCGTCGGCGGTCAATTCGACGGCGACACCGTTCAGCAAATGCAACTGATTGTCGACGTCGTCGCGCCACAACTTGAAGACCGCAAGCACAGCGACCGATGGGTAATCGTCCACGCGTGGGAATCGGTCAAACGATTGGCGTCGTACCTGGTCGGGCCGCGTCACATCGCGTGGAAGATGGCGGGCGTGCTCGTGGCGGCGATTTTGTTATGGGTGCTTCTTGGTACGCTGCCGTACCGCGTCACGAGTGAGTTTGAACTTCAAGCCAGCGCCAAGCGCATCACCCCCGTCCCGTTCAAAGGCCGGCTCGAAGAAGTGCGCGTCAAACCCGGTGACGCCGTTCATCAAGGGCAGTTGCTCGCCCTGATGGATGTGAGCGAGGAGAAACTTCAACTCGAGGGCGACAAGGCCAAACTGCGAAATGCGCAGCGTGAACACGCCGAGGCATTGGCGGCAGGCATTTCGCGCGGCAAGCAGGCCCAAGTCGAGCAGGCGAGCGCCAACCGCGACCAGATACAGGCCTCGATCAACCTGTTGCAATACCAGATCGATCAGGCGCGCATCAACAGCCCCATCAGCGGAAAACTTTTGCGCGGCGACTGGCATGATAAGGTTGGCGGCGTGATCGAAATGGGCGAACAGATGTTCGAGATCGCCCCGCTGCACAAACTGCATGTTCTGATTCACGTCAGCGAATCGGACATCGACCTCATCGACAAAAGCATGACCGGCCAGTTGGCGACGCGCAGCCAGCCAGGCGAATCGCTGGACCTGATCGTGGAGCGCATCATCCCACTCGCCGGCCCGGTCGACGCGGAAAACGTTTTCCAGGTCCGCGCCGTGCTGACCATCCCGAAAGAAGTCACCTGGCTGCGCCCGGGTATGACCGGCCTAGCGAAAATCGACGTAGGCGATCGGCCCGTCCACTGGATCATCACACACCGGTTGATTGACAAACTGCGGTTATGGCTTTGGTGGTGATACTTCGTGGCAATGAAATTCAGCCCCGCCGCTTGCAGCGGGATCGCGGTGCAAACACCACGGCTGAGTCGCGCCGCCTTTGACTTTAGACTTGTGGCTCTTATTTCCCATGGAACGCCCCACTCTGAGCAACTCCTGGTCCCGCGTTGCACGTTTGACGCCTACGCTGCGCCCCCACGTCGTGATCAAGCGGCAACTTTTTCGTGGTGAGCCATGGTTTGTGGTAGCGGACCCCGTAAGCAACATGTACTTTCGGCTCAACCCGGTGGACTACCACTTTTTCGGATTGCTCGACGGCGAGCGCACCGTTGACGATGCATGGCGGATGACACTGGACCGATTCGCCGACGAGTCGCCGACACAGGACGAGATCATCGGCCTGCTCGGCCAGTTCAACCAGTCCAACCTGATTCGTGTTGACTTGCCGCCCGAGGCGGCGCAACTGCTCGAGCGACAGCGCAATCGGCGGTTCAAACAGTGGGGTGGGCAGGCGATGAACATTTTGTTCATGCGCATCCCGCTGGTGAACCCGGACCGGTTGTTGACCTGGTGTCTGCCGGTGGCGCGGCCACTGCTGACCCGGGTGGGGCTGGTCGCGTGGTTCCTGCTGATGCTTTACGCGGCCTACCGCTTCGTGCCGCACGTCGGTGATTTTCTGCGCGACACGCACAGCGTGCTTGCACCCGCCAACTGGGGCTGGATGATCGTCTTGTTTATCGTGACCAAAGCGATTCACGAGTTCGGTCACGGCATTGTCTGCAAACGCTTCGGCGGCGTAGTCCCGGAAATCGGACTGATGTTGCTCGTCCTGTTCCCTGCGCCGTTCGTCGACGCGACGAGCAGTTGGAACTTTGAAAGTAAGTGGCATCGGCTTCTGGTTGCGGCGGCGGGCATGTTGTTTGAATTGGCCGTTGCCGCCGGCGCGGCGCTGCTGTGGCTGTGGTGTCGCGATAACAGACCTGAATCCCTCATGCAGCAAATGGCGTACAACACCGTGTTCCTCGCGTCGATCACGACCATTCTTTTCAACGCCAATCCGCTGATCCGGTTCGACGGGTATTACATGCTCTCGGACTGGCTCGACGTGCCAAACCTGTACGAACGCGCGACCAATGAGCTCAAGTGGCTGGTCCAGCGATTCGGATTTGGGTTGAAGAACGTACAACCGCCCACGACCATGCCGGCCGAGCACACAACGCTGGTCCTGTACGGCATTACCAGCGGCATTTACCGCGTGTTGCTGCTGGCGGGCATTGTCATGTTCGTTTCGACGAAACTACTGGTGCTGGGCGTGCTGCTGGGCGCGTGGTCGATGATCGGCTGGGCAGCCGTGCCGTTGGGCAAGTTCCTGCACTGGTTGTTCACTTCTTCGACGCTCCATGAACACCGCGCCCGGGCGATCGCGGTCACGACGATGGTGATCGGCGTTATAAGTGTGCTGATCGGCATGTTGCCTGTATCCGAGCACCTGCGCGCCAGCGGCGTGGTCGAAGCGGCGAATCGCGCGGACGTGGCCATACAGGCCGACGGGTTTGTCACGGAGGTGCGCGTCCGTGCCGGCGATCACCTGGAAAAGGGCCAGATCATTCTGATCGCCCACAATCGCGCGCTCATAGCGAAAAAGCAGCAGTTGAAAGGCGAACTTCGTTTCCTGCGTTCGGTCGAGCGGCAGTCTCTCAGTGAGAGCCCCACCGAATACCCGCAGCACAGGGAGCGCACACAGCAAATCCACAAACAGTTGGCGCACGTACAAAAACAACTTGACGCCCTTATCCTTCGCAGCCCGATGACCGGCACGCTGGCGTCGGGTGCAATCGAAGAATTCCAGGGTCAGTATGTGGCGCGCGGATCGGTCATCGGCCGGATCGTCGACATGGGATCGCTGCGCGTGACCGCGCTGGTCGACCAACTCTCCGACGCTTCGGCGCTCTTTCGCGGATCTCAGGACGATCTTACCGTGCAGATACGCACCGCCGGCAATGCGAGGCACGATATCGACAGCCGCATCGAGCAGGTACTCGAGTCAGGCCGATCGGAACTGCCGCACCCGGCGCTGGGCCACGCAGGCGGCGGCCAAATCGCCATCGAATCATCCGACGCTGCGGGGCAAACCGCATTGACCCCCCACTTTGAAATCTGGCTCGAACTGCCCGACGACGGCGCGACTCGCCCCATCGCCTACCCCGGCCAACGCGCCTTCGTCCGCTTTACCCTCCCCGGAAAACGCCCCCTGCTCCTGCAATGGGGCCACCGACTGCAACAGTTGATTCGCGAGCGCGTGGTGTTTTGATGCAAGCCCCGCGGATTGCATCCGTGGTCTTCCATTGAAAAATCTACAACCACTTCTTCAAAAACGGCGTGACCTTTCGCGGCGACCATTGATGCTCGCCTTTGAAGATATCGGACACAACGCGTATTGCGGCTTGCCGTGTGATTGCAGCAGTTGCGAACGGATACCCCGTTGCGGTTCGAGTGGCCGGTTCTTTGAAAATCGCATGATGGGCACTGGAGCATTACGTGTCACGTTCGACAGCGCGCAACAGCACAACGAAGACCACCCACGCGACAACCAGATGATTTGCGCCTATACTCACGCGCGATTCTCCCACGACCAACCTACTGGAGTGATGACCATGCCCGATGACGACGCGCTAGATATTCAGATTGATTCGGACTGGAAAGCCGAAGCCCAGGCCGAGAAGCAGCGCCTGGACACGGAGGCCCAGAACAAAGAGGGCAACACGGCCGGCGGGCCGGGCCAGATGCCTCCGGCAGACTTTGAAACACTTGTCTCGACCAATGTCTCACAGGCGTTGCTGTTCCTGGGCGCCGTGCCCGACCCGCGCTCCGGCCAGCGGATCCTCTCGCTGGAGATGGCACGCCACCACATCGACATGCTCGGGGTGATCGAGGAAAAAACCAAGGGGAACCTGACCGAAAAGGAAGAGGAACTCGTCGCCACGTCAGTCTACGAGTTGCGCAAACGTTACATTCAGATGAGTAATGCCGCGGCGACGGCGCCGAATCAGGCCGAAGCCGGTGGCCCCGCCACCGGCGCGCCGGGCGGCGGCATCGAAGTAGCCACGTGACCGGACGCTGCCACGACGAGGCATCAATCGTGACCATGGCGCCACAGCAGCACGAATCGATCGGCGGCGTGGCGGACGGCGAGGCCGACCTTTGGCTGCCGCCGCGGCGGTTGTCGCACTATCAAATCGCGAAGGTGATCGCCGCCTTACTGGCAATCGCGATTTTTTCCGGCTGGCTTTGGATTCAGTGGTCAAACCTGTTCATTCGCATCGTAGCCATCGCCTTGTCGTTCGTCACCGCCTGCGTAACGCTGTCATCGATGCTGTCGGACCGACGCCGGGCGCGCGGCCGGCAGATTGCCGCCAAAACGAGCCAGATCATCGTCACCTCGCCAGCCGATGTCGTACGTATCGACTGTGCCGACATTGATCGCGGCGTATGGCACGATGATGGTGACGCCTGCGGTTTGAAACTCATTCACCGCGACGGGCGGACGCTGGTGCTCCTGGACGGTATGTTTTTTCGCGATCAGGCAGAGGCGCGCGCATTTGCCGGCTGGTGCAGAAAACGCACCGGGTATGCGCTGCATATCGTCTGGGAACCTACCGGCTGACATCTAAACCTTCGACGACACAACCGATATGATCTGCCTGCGTGACCTACGTTGCCCTTCTCACCTTATGCTCCTTGGGATTCCAGCAGCTGCTGCGCACCGCGCAGGTGCGCCGGACCAACGTACTGACCGTCGGTGCGGTGAACTACATGATCGCTGCGGTGGGCAGCGCGGTGTTGTACGCATTTGATCGCGCGGACGCCGAATCAATCTCATGGGTTGCGGTCGCGCTGGGCGCGGTCAACGGCGTGCTCTTCGCCACGCATTTGTACATCATTCTGGCATCGTATCGCCGCGCAGGCGTTGGCATCACCATTGCGGTGACTCAGTGCGGCGGCGTACTGGCGATCCTGGGGACATGGCTGCTCTGGGACGAACCCATGACACACGCGCGCTGGGCGGCGGTCGCCATGCTGCCGCTGGCGATCATGCTGAT
>NZCH01000043.1 GCA_002688155.1 Phycisphaerae bacterium | reverse complement strand
TTCAGCGGTGCGCCGGCCGATCTCGGGCAAACTCGTCAGCATTGCGATGTCGCGGTCGGTGATCGCGGTGGCGATCTGGTCGGTGGACAGGGCCATTGCGCGCAGCGCCTTGCGCGAGCCGATGCCTTTGCACGTGGTGAATAGTTCAAAGAACTGTCGATCGGTCAGCGACGCGAACCCCGCGAGGCGCGGCGTCATGTTCGCGCCCTGAGCGGTCGCTTCGATGAAGTGAAATGTGTGCAGCATGACCGGCTGGTCGATGCGGTCGACCAGTCGCGCGGCGGTGTAGGCGGGCAGGAGCACTTCGTAGGTCAGGCCGCCTTCGCAGCGCAGCAGGGCGGCGCTGTTTTCGATTTGTTCGAGCAGGCCGTGGATGCGCGCGATCATGGGAGGGAATGATATCGCGTTGGAGGGCAGGTTGCCTGGCGCGTTCACTTTACACGTTTGTGAACACACACTATCGTGTGCCCCGCCGTCGATGGTGAGGGATGTGGGTCGGCGGTGATTTACTGGTTACCAAGAGGAACGCACGCCGTGGCAAACAAAACGGTTTTGGCATTCTTGGCCCACCCCGACGACGCGGAGATCCTCTGCGCCGGAACGCTGATTCGCCTCGCGGACGCCGGCTGGGACGTGCACATCGCGACGTGCACACCCGGCGATGCCGGCACGATGACGGAAACGCGCTGGTCGATCAGTTCAATCCGTACGAAGGAAGCGGACGCCTCGGTCGCGCAGATCGGCGGGACATATCACTGCCTGAACGAGCCGGACGGCTTCGTTGCCTACGACAAGCCCGCGATCCGTAAAACGGTCGATCTGTTCCGTCGTGTCGCGCCGGCGGTGGTATTCACGCACGCCGAAAAAGACTACATGATGGACCACGAGATGTGTCATCTGCTGGCCCGCGGCGCGAGCTTCGTGCACGGTACGCCCAATGTGTCGCTGATCCCGCTGGCGGAGGGCACGATGGTGCCGCATCTTTACTACTGCGATCCTGTCGACATGAAGGATCCGTACGGCAACACGCCGACGCCCACGACGTACGTGGACATCACCGATCAACTGTCGCGCAAGGGCGACATGCTTGCCGCGCACGAGAGTCAGCGCGAATGGCTGCGCGCCCATCACGGGATGGACGAGTACATCGACGCGATGAAACGCCACGGCGCCGTGCGCGGCAAAGAAATCGGCGTCGGCGCGGCCGAGGCGTTTGTGCAACACCTTGGACATCCGTATCCGGAGAATGACCTGTTAAAGGAACTGTTTGGATGAGGCCCAAATACCCAAATGCTCAAATACCCGGTGGCACAGGGCGTCAGCGCATAGCGGTCACACCGCAGGTGCACCCGTCGCTGCATGTGATCGAACATTGAAGGAGCCAGGACCATGGCAAGGCCAATCAGCAAAGTCGCCCCCGCATGGTGGGATTACACAACGCTGGACAACGAACTTCTCGCCGATGCGGCGAAGTTGACGGCCGACGATCTGGAGCAGTTATCGCGGCCGGGCTTCGAGGTGCGGATGTTTGACACGCTCGAGGAGTTTTACCTCGCCGAGGCGCTTGAGTACATCGACGCCTGGCAACAGGCGACGGCGGACAACCCGGCGGGCATTTGCGGACCAATTGGGCCGACGGAGCAACTGCCGCTCGTCGCAACGCTCGTCAACGCATTGGAACTGAAACTCGAACACGCACACTTTTGGGGCATGGACGAATGGACCGAAAACGGCACCCCCGTGCCAATGGACCATCCGCTGTCATTCGCCAAGGCGGACATGGAACTTTGCTTTGGCCGGATGCATCCGGACCTTCGCATGCCCGACGGGAACCTTCACTTTCCGACGGGCGATCTGGGTGCGTATTCGAAATCGTTCGATGCCGTACGCTGCGTGGTCATGCAGGGTGGTCAGGGCGAGGTGAAGCACTGGGCGTTTAACGATCCACCCAAGCGTGAGGGGGCGTATCAGGACGCGCCACCGCCGCCGGAGGAATACCGCAAACTGGCGACGCGTGTGACGGATTTGCATCCGATGACGGTGATCCAAAACGCGCGCACGTCCGGCGGCGGGCAGGTCGCGCTCGTGCCAACGCAGGCCGCCACCGTCGGGCCCGTAGAAACGTGGAAGGCGCAGACCGTCTCCATCTGGCAGGCGGGCATGCACGACAATCCGTTTGGCCAGCGGCTCACCGCGCTGATGATCGGCAAGAAGGTTCCTGACTCAAGCGTGCCCATGTCGCTGCTTGCAGATCATCCGAACGTGCGGTTTAGTTACTATCGTCACGGGATCGGGGTTTGTGAGACGGAGATGCATTGATCTGGTTTTGATTGAAGTGGTGTCCGCGGCTTCACGCGTGCTTCAACGCGCAACACAGGAGCGCAACATGAAACTATCCGTACAAGTACGCCTCATCGAGGCGGGCCGGACGATCAAAGACAACGTCAAGTGGGCCAAGGACCACGGCGTGGAAGGTATCGAACTGACCGCCGAGCCGCACGAAGATCTCAAGCGCACGGCGGAAGCGGTGCTCAACGTGCTGCCCGTGTCATCTATCTGCGGCATGTTCGACGAGCAGGGGCAATTGGTGTTTGACCTGCTTGCCCCGGAGGTCGAGAAGCGCCGTCAGGCCGTCGAGCTGCTCAAAGCGAATCTGCGACTGGCCGGCCAGGTCGGCGCTGCGGGTCAGGTCGTCCCGCCGATGTTCGGCCCGCCACGTGTGCCGGATCTGTCGCCCATGGCCGACCCGGCCAAGATTCAGGACGAACTGATGGTCGCGCACTGCAGAGTTCTCGGCCCGTTCGCCGCCAAACACAACACAAAAGTGTTGCTCGAGCCGCTGAACCGGTACGAGCAGAGTTACATGCGTACGCAGGAGCACGGCGCGCGGATCATGCGCCGTGCGAAGGTCAAGGGCGTGGCGCTGCTGAGCGACTTGTTTCACATGCACATTGAAGAGACCGATACGCCCGCGACACTACGTGCGGTTGCGGGCAAGTACACCGGCAGCATGCACCTGGCGGACAACACCCGCATGGAGCCGGGCACCGGCGATATCGACTTCGTCGCCGCCTTTCGCGCACTGGCGAAGGTACGGTACACGGGATACATGGCCTACGAGTGCGCGATTTCCGGCAGCAGCCGCAAACAGCGCACGCGAAACCTGGCGAAGAGTCTGCGATACATGCGCGCATGCATCGCCAAGGCAAAACGAGCGCGATGAGTTGCGGAAGACGAAGTGAGTTAACGCTGTGAAAAAATGCATCATGACCGGATTGGGCTCGCGCGGCAGTCATTGGGTTGACCAGTTGCTCAAGCGCGATGACGTTGAGATCGTTGCGTACGTCGAACCGGCAGCGCAGATTGCCGAGCAGGCGATCGAGCAGTTCAATCTAGATCGAAGCGGCGTATTTGATTCGCTCGATGACGCGGTTTCGAGCGTGTCGGCGGATTTCGTGTGCGACGTCACGCCGCCGGGCGTGCACCACGTGATCGCTCAGAAGGCATTTGACAACGGTTTGCACCTGCTGCAGGAGAAGCCGCTGAGTAACGACTTTTCGGTTGCGCAGCAGACGGTCGCTGCGGGTCGCGCAGCCGGGATGCGGCACATGATCACGCAGAACTATCGTTTTCACCCGTGCCCGCGCACGACGCGGCGCGTGCTCGACGAAGGGTTGATCGGTCAAGTCGGACAGGTTGATTTGCGCTGGTACATGAACTGGGCAGACATCCCCGGGTCCTTTTACGTGACCGCGCCGTACATGCTCATCAACGACATGATGGTGCATCACTTTGACATGATGCGTTACGTGCTGAACGCCGACCCGGTCACCGTGCATGCGATCACGTGGAACCATCCGTGGAGCTGGCTCAAGGGAGATTCGGCACACGTGATTGTGTTCGAATACCCGGACGGCATGCGCGCCACGCACGTGTCGCTTGGCGCGGCCGTCGGCAAGCGCACGACGTACTGGGGCGACTGGTCAATCAATGGGTCCAGAGGCAGCATCACGTGGGAGCTGGACCGGATGTGGCACAGCCACCTGCATCGCACGGACGAGCCGGTGAACCGCGAGATACTGCCAGACGACGTACCCGACCAGTCCGTCGCGATCGTTGATGAATTCTTCTGCGCCATCGACGAAAATCGTGATCCCGAATGCTGCGCCGCGGACAATCTCAAGAGCCTGACAATGGTCTTTGGCGCGATCAAGAGCACGGTGGAGGAACGTCGGGTGTCATTGGACGAGCATATCAATTTGTGATTTGCGACAATCCAAATTCGAAAACCTGCCCAAAGACTCACCTGATCACCAAACACGGAGCACTTCCCATATGTCAAAGAAGACCCAATACGCTCTCGTCGGCACCGGCGGCCGCGCGCTGATGTACATCGACGCACTGGTCGACAAGTACAGCGACAACAACGAACTGGTTGGCCTGTGCGACGTGAGCCAGGTACGCATGGACTGGTACAACGGCCAGATAAAGGACCGGTGGGGCGCCGAGCCGGTTCCGACGTATCACGCGGACGACTTTGACAAAATGGTCGCCGAATGCAAGCCGGACACGGTCATCGTGACGACCGCCGACTTCATGCACCATCACTACATCATCCGCTCGATGGAATTGGGCTGCAATGCGATCACGGAAAAGCCGATGACGATCGACGGGGAGAAAGCCAACGCAATCTTCGAGGCGATTGAACGCACCGGCAGGGACCTGCGCGTGACGTTCAATTATCGATATGCGCCGCACGTGACGCAGGTGTGCAGGATGCTGCGTGACGGCGTTGTGGGGACGCCATTGTCGGTTGATTTTTCGTGGGTGCTCGATACGAGACACGGTGCGGACTACTTCCGACGCTGGCACTCATACAAGGACAAGTCCGGTGGCCTGCTTGTGCACAAGGCCACGCACCACTTTGACCTGATCAATTGGTGGATCGACTCGTACCCGAAGACGGTGTACTGCATCGGCGACCGTATGTTCTACGGCGCTGAAAACGCCGCGAAGCGCGGTGAAGTGTACAACTACGACCGTTACACGGATGTCGATGAAGCCAAAGATGACCCGTTCTACCTTTCGCTGAGCGAAGATGAGAGGTTGACTGCGTTGTACTTGAATGCCGAGAAGGACAGCGGATATGTTCGCGACCAGAACGTATTTCGCGACGACATTACGATCGAGGATACGATGGCTGTGACCGCGCGGTATCGCAACGGGGTGATCCTGAATTACAGCTTGATCGCGTACAGCCCGTGGGAGGGATATCGTGTCTCGGTTACGGGCACGAAGGGCCGGATCGAACTGTTCGATGGGCACGGGTCACACATCATCAAGGGCCAAAGTGACGAAGAGATCGCCGAAGCACAGGCCGCCAATCATCGCCAGGAGCTGATGGTGTACCCGATGTTCGCAGTACCGTACGGGGTCGAGCCAGCCAAGGGCGAAGGCGGACACGCCGGCGGCGATGCCCGGCTGCTCGATGACCTGCTGCTGCCCGATCCAACTGATGACCCACTTAAAACCGCCGCGACGCACATTGACGGCGCGGCGTCAATTCTCATGGGCGTTTGCGCAAATGAGTCGATCCGCACGGGTCAGCCGATCGATGTTGATTCGGTTCTCAAGCTGCCTCAGAAGCAGTCGGTGATGGTGTGAGGGAAGACCTCACACAGAACCGCTCATCCAATCGCCGCGCGCTGCACACGAATCAGTTTGCGAATGCCTGTCGCTGCGAGCTTTAATAGAACGTCAAGTTGTTCGCGCGAGAACGTGGTTTTTTCGCCAGTGCCCTGCACTTCGATGAACTCGCCCTTGTGGTTCATCACGACATTCATGTCGACGTCCGCGCTGCTGTCGAGCGGGTAGTCCAGATCGAGGCGGGGCACACCGTCAACGATGCCGACACTGATTGCGGCGACCGGGCCGAGGATCGGGTTGCGTTTGAGCACGCCTTGCCTGCGCAGTCGACCGATTGCCTGCGCCAGTGCGACGAACGCTCCGGTGATCGCGGCGGTGCGCGTTCCGCCGTCGGCCATCAGCACGTCACAGTCGCAGGTGATCGCGATGCCGGGCATTTTGTCAAGGTCGACCGCGGCGCGCAGCGACCGACCGATCAGACGCTGAATCTCTGTTGATCTTCCGTCGGGTCCGCGGCGCTTGCGGTCGGGCGTCGAGCCGGGCAGCATGCTGTACTCGGCCGTCACCCAGCCGTGCTTCGGCTCGCCGGTCGTTTTGTCGATCAAAAAGTGCGGTACATCGTCGGCCACGCTGGCGGTGCAAAGCACACGCGTATCGCCCTGGGCGATCACCACGCTGCCCGCGGCGCGTGTGCGATACCGCTTGATCGTCGTCGGCCGCATTTGGTTGTTTCGTCTTAGTGCCATGGCGGTGATTCTAACGTGGTCGGTTGTACATGTTGACGATGCCGTTATCGGGCAATGCGGGAACCGGGTGTCGGGTGTCGGGTTCCTCAGACCATTGAGTATTGGGGTGCCCGGGTATTCAGGTACTTCTCTTGTCCCCCAGTGATAAACCGCCTGCCCGCAACGGACGATAAAAAGGTCGATACCCCAATGTCCAGTCAGGAGCGGGAATATGCCAAACGGGTCACCAGGCGGTTCGGATGAACGCACACTGCCACGCTTGGCTCTGCCCGCCATGTACACGCTTGTCCGCGTTCGCCCGGGGGACCACGAGCGTTTCCGCTGGACCGGACACATCTACGACATCAGCGAAACAGGCATGCGATTCGAGTTGGACGCACCGGTTGAACCCGGCACCGACGTGGTGGTCCGCGCCATGCTGCCCGGCGTTAACTCGATCACCGTCACGGCGTGCGGCCGAATCGTTCGCCTGCATGATGAGGAAGGTGACTGCGGCCCGACACGAATGGGGCTGGCCTTCACCAGCTTCGCCAGCGACATCGATGCCGCA
Source organism: Phycisphaerae bacterium (assembly GCA_002688155.1). Classification (GTDB taxonomy): domain Bacteria; phylum Planctomycetota; class Phycisphaerae; order Phycisphaerales; family Phycisphaeraceae; genus ARS1224. Next base: position 10,019 of record NZCH01000043.1, on the reverse strand, counting down.
AACCTGCGCAAATACCTGATAGATCACATGACGCAGTTCGAACGCGTCGCAGCGTGAGGTGTCTCGTGCGGCGCCCACGCGGCGCAGATCATGAGCACCAGCATCAGCACCATGATGCCAATGATCACCAGTTCGATCATGCTGAATGTGCGCTGATGTCCGCTGCCAATGTTCGCCGGCATTCCTGCCGGCGAATGAGTTTCCCGATCTTCTCTACATCACAGCGTGTGTTGGTACGGTGATCGTCGATGTTGGCTGCGTATTACCACGTCGGCTGCGAGGCCGGCTGGGACGTCGCGCCGGCGTCGTCACTTGCGTTGGTGTTCGAACTGTCCGACATCGAATTGTTGGCTCCGCCGTTTGTACTGGCGTTGCCTCCGCCATTACCGAAGGCCGAGTCCGGGATCGGCGCTGACTCCAGGCCGGCATCTTTCATCGCCTGCGACACCGACTGCGTGATATCGATCGCGCTTTCGTAATGCAGGAACAGGTCCGTGCGCGCCGCGACGACCGATGCGCCAAGTTCCTGCGCCGACGATTTGGCAAACGGCAGCAACTGTGCGAGGAACGCCTTGTTCAGACTGCCGCGGTAGTCGTTGATATCCTTGCGCGCTTTTTGCATCTCCTGCTGCCAGATCTGTTGCAGCTTGCGTTGAAGCAGCTCCATCTTCTGCTTCTTCTCCTGGTCGGACGCTTCGCTTGCGGCGACCTTCTGACTCTCCGTCTCCAAATGGGTGCGGATTTTACTCTGGCGGTCCTTGAGCTCCTCTGAGATCAGTTTTTGCTCGGTCTGCAGTTGAAACTGCACTTCGCGATCGCGGCCAAGCGCCTTCATGACCGTGTTCAGGTCAATAACCGCGATGGTGCCGGCGCCGACGGCCGAGCCGCTACCTGCCATGTTCGCCACCATCTGCTTGAGTCGCGCCATCTCGGCTTGCTGCTGCTCCAACTCGGTGCGAAGCTGCGCGACGGGATCATCCTGTGCTGCCGCGGGTGATCCCAGCAGCGCGAGCAGAGAGAATGTGAATGCACTTGTTACGACGATTGTTTGCCTCGACATGACGTCTCCTTTTTGCTTCAGGTGCTTCAAATGATTCGCTGGTGCCAGTTCTCGCACCCAGTGATCGCACACACACGGTGCGCTGGCTGCATTGAAATCCGCGATGGCCGCTTCGGGTGGATTGACTTGCCGTGCGTGTCCGCCTCCGATAATCCTTTGTTACGACGTATTTCAGGCGGCGCCGGTTCGCTCAAATCGCGCATTTCACACGATTCCGTCATCGGCTAAATCGGGCTACGGCAACCGTACAAAACAATATTGGTCGTCGATTCGCAACTGCACATGCTTGGTCTCAATGGCATGAACGTGGTAACCGTCAAACGTATCACCCACCACGATGATTTGCCCGTTGATCAGCGCTCGGGCATTGCCTGGCGAATACACAATGAGACCTAAGTCTACTTTTGGAAAACCGGGAAGGTCGATCTTTCTGAGAAACGTTTTTCCATTGATGTCCGGTAACGTTGGTGTTGTGTTCGCGGCGGGCGGTTGGGCTGCGGTCAATGCGGGTGGCCCGGCATTGGCGGGCGGATTGATCGTTGGAACCGCAGGCGTTTCATGGTGGTCGCCTGCAGGCACGCGCACGGTTGCGCCCGGGCCGGTATCGGCCGCGTTTGCAGCCGGTTGTGGTTCCGGTTCGGGCGCCGCGGCGGGTTCGATCCTCTTCGTCCCCGCGTCCGATGCGTGTGATTCGATGAACGACGTTGACGCGCCGGCCACATCGGCGGTTGACGTTGCAACTGTATTGACCGGCGGCGCTTCGTCGCGCGGTTGCGCGCCGGAGCGACGCGGCAGATAATACATGATACCCACCGATGCCGAAGCGCCCAGCAGTACCACGACGATGATTATCAGGATCGTCCACCCCCTGCCGCCCGCGCTCATGTGCCGCGCCGGCGTGTACGTCTGCATCGCGTCGAAGTGCGACAGCTTCGACGGATCACGCGGCGCCGCGTCATCATGGGCGTCTGGATACGAGTGCGCTTTCTTTAATGCGTCGTTGATCAGACTCACGCAGCCTTGCCCTCCAATTCGCGGATCGCCCGCGCCACGTGCCGGCCTGTGAAACGGTCCACCCCGTCGACGTAACCGCACAGCAGTGTCTTATCGCACACCGCATTAATCAGGCGCGGTACGCCCTTTGAGTAGCGGCAAATGCGCCGAACTGCCGACCACTCAAACTTAGGCCTGCCGTTGCCGCCCGACACGTGAAGTCGATGGCGGATGTATTCGCCAATGTCATGTTTTGCAAGCGCCGGCACGTGGTAACGTACCGTGATGCGCTGGCGCAGTTGCCGCATCCGCGGATGGTCGATCTTGTTGCGAAGCTCCGGCTGGCCGATCAGCACGATCTGCAATAGCTTCTGCTCGTCTGTCTCGAAGTTCGAAAGCAGCCTCACCTGTTCGAGCAACTCGAATGTCATGTCCTGCGCTTCGTCGATGATCAGTACGACGTCGTTGCCCTGTGTAACCTGTTCGACCAGGTATTCGTTGAGCGCGTCAATCATTGCCACGCGGTCGTTGCGCGGCGTTTTGATATCCAGCTCGTTGAGCACGGTGCGCAGAAGCTGCGTTTCCGTGAGGCAGGGGTTGAGCACCAGCGCGGTCTTGTACTGCGGCCCCAGCTGTTTGAGCAGCGCTCGGCACAGCGTGGTCTTGCCGGCGCCGACCTCGCCGGTGATGACGATAAAGCCCTTACGTTCAATGATGCCGAACACGGCGTGGCACAGCGCTTCACGATGGGCCGGGCTCATATACAGGAAGCGCGGATTGGGCGTGATGTTAAACGGCGAGCACGTGAAGCCGTAGAACTCGTTGTACATAGGCCGGGTGTCGGGTACGGGTTCCGGGTGTTGGGCTTGCGCGGTCCGGTAAGCGGGCAGCGCACCAGCGGCGTATACCGATCGCCGGGTAGGCTTATATAGGTGCATGTCGGCCTTAATGCGCCGGCCCTTTATCCGATGGTGTCGGATTGTGCCAAACGTACAGGTTGCGCCGGTTGTGCGGATTATGACGATCGTCGTGCGCGTGCCCGCTGGCCCAGCTGCGCCCAAAGGCCTACAATTGACCCCGATGTCCTGGAACCGGGCCCGGCCCGTCGCAACTGACCCCATCGTCTAGTCAGGTCTAGGACATCAGGTTTTCATCCTGAAAACACGGGTTCGAATCCCGTTGGGGTCGTTGCAAGAAAACGGCGCCGGCAAACGCCGGTGCTGTTTTCTTTTTTCTTCTGATCGCGCTGTGCTCGTGCGTCAGCGCGAATCAACGTGACTCTTTGAGCCGGGGCGCTGCTTTTCATTTCACGATGCGCTGTCGCCGACATCCAACTGCTGCAGTTCGTCGGGCGTCAGCGTCACGTCAAGCGCATCGAGGGACGTGCGCACTTGTTCAATATTTTCCGGTCCGATGACGGCATACGACTCGAACGGCTGGCGGAGCACGAACGCCAGGGCGATGTTGTTCACGGTGCAGCCGCGTTTTTTCGCCAGTGCGTCGGCACGCTGGATGCGGCCGGTGTTGGCGGGGTTGTCCCAGACGCGTGTCATTTGGTCGTCGCGCCGCCCGGCGAGCAGACCGGCCGACTGGCTCGACCACGCCAGGTTCGGGATGCGTGACGACGTGAGCCACTGCCGCCAGTTCTCATCGCGGCAAGACTCACACAACGCCCATGTCGGCTCGTTCCATTTCATCAGCGAGAACTGGTTGCTGATCGCTGCGATGCCGCGCTTGTTGTGTTTGCGCGCGTACGCGTTGACCTCGTCAATGCGATCGATGGTCCAGTTCGATCCGCCCCATGCGTGGATAAGGCCGGCGCCAAGGTGCTCGTTGAACACGTCAACCCATTCACCTGCCGGGACCCTGGGGTTGTCGCGGTGCAGCAGGACGATGTCGAGGTAGTCCGTACCCAGGTGTTCGAGCGATTCGTGCAACTCGCGCGTGGCGGACTCGGGCTCACAGCCCGGCTCGTCGTACGGATGGTCCGTTGACTTGACATGCGCGATCTTGCCTGCGAGTACGATCTGCTTGCGCACGCCGCGCGCGTTGACCCACTGGCCCAGCACGCGTTCCATTTCTGTGCCGTACCACCACGCTGTGTCGAACGCGCTGCCGCCGGATTCAAAGAAATGATCGTATGTGGCGAACGCCTCGGCCGGAGGCGTTTGGCGAATAGCGGTTGAACCGAGCACGACGCGCGATACGTTCTTATCGACACCCTCGATTCGGCCGTACGTCATGCGGTGGTCGCTTCGGTGCGCCACTGGCCGGCCGGTGATCGTCTGTTGCATGCCCTGTTCGGATTCGACGTCAAAGATAACGCCGACGCCGCGTCGCCATCGGTCGATCGCGTGCTGCTGGCCGATGCTGTCGGCCCAGGTCATCGCGGGTGAGTATGCCTCAAGCCGGCCGTCCGCGACACAGCGCGCCATCATGTCGACTTCGTACGCGTACAGGGTGCAGTGTTTCGCATCGATCGTCTCCTCACGTGGTGCGTCGTCACCCAGTCGCACGGTAAACGGGCCAGCCGCAGTCCACGGGTTGAGTACCTCGATCGAACCGGCCGAACCCCAGATGCGGATCATCGCATTCGTGTTCACGGATAACGCGCACGAAACGTTGGCGACGATGTCGTTGTCAAATCGCATCGTCGCGGCCGCCCATTCGTCGACACGACCTTGTGCGTTGATGTGTCCGGCCCCATCGACGTCGATGGGATCGGCGAAGTCTTTGCCCAGTGCCGCGCCGGCAACCAGGCGGGCGCCGCATACGGCGTAGGTTCCCACGTCCATGATGCCGCCGCCGGACTGCTCGGCTTTGGCGCGACAGTTGTCCGCCTGCCATGGGCCCCAATTGAACGCGTACGACGCTTCGATCAGGCCCACGTCACCGATGGTCCCGTCTTTGACCCGTTCGTGCAGTTGCTTGGCCATGGGGTGGCAACGCCACATGAACGCCTCGATCATGCACACCTTGTTGCGCCGGCAGGCGTCGAGCATGGCCATCACTTCGCCCACGTGCGACGCCAGCGGCTTCTCGCACAGCACGTGCTTACCCGCCTCGGCTGCAAGAATCGTCCACTTCGCGTGCAGATGGTTGGGCGTGGCGTTGTAGATCACATCCACGTCCGGGTCGGCGAGCATGGATTCGTACGAACCGTGCACGTGCGGTACGTTGTAATGCCCGTTCCACTTGTTGGCGGTGTCGATATCGCGGCTGGCGACAGCGAACAGTTCAGCAGTGTCCGATTCGTTGATCGCCTCGGCGAGCTGGTGCGTGATTTTGCCGGTGCTGAGTATGCCCCAGTTCAGTTTGTCGGGTTTGCGCATAGTTGACATTATTTTGATTGGTGCCGTGTCCCGCGGATTGCATCCCCGGATTCTCGACCTTTACACCGCCACCGCCTGCAGCTGGGTGCGTGTGAGCGTGCGGTAAAGGTCGCTGCTGTCGAGCAGTTCGTGGTGCGTGCCGGCCCCGACGATTCGGCCGGCGTCCATGACGACGATCTGGTCGGCGTCGATCACGGTGCTTAAGCGGTGCGCGACGATGAATGTGGTCCGACCTTTGCGAAACTTTCGCAGCGCGGCGTTGATCTTGCTTTCCGAATCAGCGTCGATCTGGCTGGTCGCCTCGTCGAGGATCAGGATCGCCGGGTCGCGCAGGATCGCGCGGGCGATGCACAAACGCTGACGCTGCCCGCCCGACAGGCCCGTGCCGCCTTCGCCCAGTTTTGTGTCGTACGCTTGGGGCAGTGTCTGCACGAACTCATGGCAGAATGCGGCCTTGGACGCGGCGATGACCCGTTCGACCGGGACCCGCCGCTTTCCGTACTCGATGTTCTGCGCGATCGTTCCTTCGAACAGCACGTTCTGCTGGGTGACGACAGACATCTGCTTGCGCAGCGAACGAAGCGACACTTGGGCGATATCGACGCCGTCGACGAGGATGCGACCGGCGTCCGGTGCGAAGAGTCTGGGCAGCAGGCTTACGAGCGTCGTCTTGCCGGCGCCGTTACCGCCGACGATGGCGATGGTCTGCCCATGGTTGATGCGCAACGTCAAGTCATCGACGGCGTGACGGTCCTTGTCGGCGTAGGTAAACGTCACGTTTTCGAAGACAATATCGAGATGATGTCTTGGCAGGACGGGGCCATCACATGCGGGGAGGATGCGAATTGGTTCGGTATCGGCGTCGACGACCGAGAGGATGCGTTCGGCGGCCGCGTCTGATTCGTGCAACTGGTTGCTCAGGTTCGTCAGCGGCCTCATGCATGCGCCAGCGGCGGCGAGCATGATCAGTACGACCAGAAAGTCTTCAACCTGCGCCTTGCCGGAGAAGATCATCCATGCGCAGCCGATCGCTGCGGCCATGACGGCCAGAAACGCAAGCAGTTCGATGACGGGGTTCGCCAGCGCGCGTGCCTGCCGGGCTTTGAGTTGTTCGATAAACATCCGCCGGTTGGCGCGCGCGAAGCGCAGGCGTTCGTAGCTTTCCCCGCCGTGTACTTTGACCACGCTGATACCGCCCATGGTTTCGTACATCACGGCGTTGAGTTGACCGAGCATCGATAATTCGCGCCGCGTCGCGCGGCGCACGCGCTTGCCGAACTTGCGCATCAGCAGGCCGATCACTGGGCCGACCAGCAGCAGCACCAGCGTCACCTTCCAGTTGGCATAGAACGCGATGGCGACGGCCGCCATGGCTTTGAGCACAGACTCAACACTGCGTGAAAGGATCGCGCGGTAGCCGGTGAGCAGCAGACGCGTATCGACCATCAGGCGTGAAATATTGTCGGTGTAACCCTTCTCGAGAATCCGCGACAGCTGCGCGTGCACCATGTGATCGAACAGTTTGGCGCGCCAGATCATCGTCGCCCGCGTCGCGACGGTGATGCTGGTCAATTTGTAGACGTACTGTCCGGCGGCGCCGATGATGGTCATCGCGGCGATCACGCTCATCACCAGAAGAAATCCCTTGAACGACTCGTGCGGGATGTATTGCAACGCCCACGATGCGGCGTTGCGCTCCCACTGTGAGCGGTCTTCGTTGGCGGCGAAGTCGCGGACGATGGTGTAAACGGTGCGCTGCTGCTGCAGCATCTGCTGGACGGCCAGCGACATGGTTCCCATACCGACGCCGAACGATACTGCCGAAATGATCGCGCCCACGGCGGCGATGGCGAGCAGCTTCTTGAAGCGAAACAGGACGGGTGTGGTTTTCCAGAATGCGCTGGTCATGGGGTGATTGCACGTCGGCCACACCCACGGCGCGTGAGGTGGTATCGCAACGAATCATGATACCGGTCAATCGTCTTGAGCGGCCGTACCGACGAGTTGTGCTATATCGTCGAAGAACGTGGGGTACGTCTTGTCCACGCAGCGCGGGTTGTTGATGGTGACGCCGTACGTGGCCAGGCCGACGATGGTGAAACTCATTGCGATGCGGTGGTCGTCGTAGGTGTCGATCGCGGCGGGCGTGATATTGCCGCCCGGGGGTGGGGTGATGTGCAGGTTGTCGTGGTCGATGCGCACGTCGGCGCCGAGTTTGGTCAATTCGGTTTGCAGGGCGGCGAGCCGGTCGGTTTCCTTGACGCGAAGATTGCCGACGTTGCGGATGACCGTCGGCCCGTCCGCGAGCACGGCGACGGCGGCAAGCGTCAGCGCCATATCGGGCATTTCATTCATGTCGATGTCAATACCGCTGAGGCGCTCGCCAACGGGCGGTGACATGACGGTGACCGAGTCCGGCTCGTACAGCACCGATGCACCCATCGGCTGCAGCACACGATCGGCGAACCACACGTCGCCCTGCAGCGAGCGAAATCCAAGCCCGTCGATCGTGCACTTGCTTGCTCCGCCGTTGGAAACGACGGCCGCGGCGGCGAGAAAGTAACTGGCACTCGAGGCGTCCGGCTCGACGTCGTATTCGATCGCGCGATAGCCGCCGGGTGCGACGACGATGCGTGTAAACGCGTCGTCGACCGACACCTCCGCACCGAACTGTTGCATCAGGGCGCAGGTCATTTCAACGTACGGCCGGCTGGTCACGGGGCCGTCGAACTCGATCGTCAACCCGTCGAGCAGGCACGGGCCGATCATCAAGAGCGCGCTGATGAACTGGCTCGACTGTGTCGGCTGCATGCGCAGCGCCGATCCGGTGAACTGACCGCCGCAGACGCGAATCGGCGGGTAACCCGGCTTGCTGATGTACTGAACGTTCGCACCCAGTTCGCGCAGCGGGTCGACCAGTTCGCCAATCGGGCGTTGTCTCATGCGCGCGACACCGTCGAGTTCGTACACGCCGTGACCGAGGCCGCACGCCGCCGCAAGCGGCCGCATCGCGGTGCCGGCGTTGCCCAGGTTCAGTTGGGCGCTGCGTACGGGGATCGTGCCGCCAGCGCCGGTGATGGTGATGTTGGCGCCCCCGTCGTGTGCGCGAGGTTGAAATCCCAGCGCGTCCAGCGCGGCGATCATGCACCGCGTATCGTCGGCGTTCAGCGGATGGTCCAGTGCCGACTCACCGTCCGCCAGCGCCGCCAGCAGCAGCGCGCGGTTGGTCAGACTCTTCGACCCCGGCGGGCGAAGGGTCGTCCGAAAGGCGCGGGTCGGTGTAATGGGTATGGAATCGGTCACGCCTTGCGAAATACGGCGACGATGTTTTCGACCGGCACGACGAACAGGCGGTTGTCGCCTTCAAAGTCGACGGGCACGGCCTCTTTGGGGTTGAACAGGACGCGGTCGTACTGCTCGATCGGGTAATTCAAGTCGGACGCCACCTCGGTGGAGACGGAAACCACCCGGCCAGTCAGCGTGGGGATTTCGATTTTGTCCGGCAGGTGGATGCCGGTCTTGGTCGTCTTCTTGTCCTCATCCTTGCGGATGAGCACACGCTTGCCCAACGGTTCGACGGTTTCAAGTGCCTTCGCGGTTGTTTTAATATTGCTCATCAGCGTATTGTAGTCACATCGACGCGAGCCGGCACAGCCTGCCCGCCGCGTTACAATGCAAGTCCGGCAGTGAGAAACCATGCCTATTACCAACTCGTTACGCGAGAGATTGATGTCGGGCAAGTGCGCGGTCGGCGCGCTTGCGGTGCTGGGCAGCCTGGAATCCCTCGAGTTGGCGGCGCTCGCGGGGTTCGATTTTGTGGTGGTCGACTGGCAGCACGGAAGCTTTGATCAGGCATCGATGCGCAATGCGGCGCGGGCATTGGACGCGGCGGGCTGTAGTGCGATGGCGCGGCCACCGGCGGCCCAAACGCACCTCATCGAATGGCTGATGGACATGGGCTACCGGTCGCTGCTCTTGCCGATGATTGACACGGCGGACCAGGCGCGTGCAGCAGTGAGCGCGGCACTGTACCCGCCGCGTGGCATGCGGTCGCAGGCGAGGTGTCGTGCGGCGATTCACGGCGGCCCGGACTATCGTGCGACTTGCAACGATGCGGCACTGATCGTCGCGATGCTTGAAACCCCAGCCGCTGTCGCGCAGGCTGGCGACATTGCCGCCGTCGACGGCGTCGATTGTGTGTTCATTGGAGCAGGCGACCTCGCATCGACCATGGGCGCGACGCCAGAATCCGCTGAATTTGAACGTTCGATCGATCAGGTGCTTCATGCCACGCTTGACGCGGGCAAAATCGCAGCGATCGTCGCGCACGATGTCGACGCGGTTCGACGACGTGCCGAGCAGGGGTTCAGGTTGTTCACGCTCGGCAGCGATATGCGGATGCTCAGTGACGGGTATGAGGATGCGGTAACGCAACTGGCGGAATTGCGAGCATGACTGTGATTCCAACGCGCACGATTTAGCCCGGTCGCTTGAGATCGGGCCAGAGCCCATTGCGTCACAGTGATGTCTCCGCGGCCGGTGGTCTGATTCCTGGAAACAACTTTCCTGGTTCTGTTCGGGGATTGGCGCCTGTGTCTGCTCCGCCATCTCACGGGTGATGAGCCACGATCTTT
>NZCH01000042.1 GCA_002688155.1 Phycisphaerae bacterium | reverse complement strand
TGGAAAAAGAAGCGTTGGTCGTACAGCGGCAGCAAGAACGGGCATTGGAAAAAACACCTGACCGTCAGCGGATCCACTCCCACGCAGCAACTGGTCGTACTGCGCGACGGCGATGACGTGCCTCAAATTCCAGGGTTTCTCAATCAGGCCAACATCGTGGTATTCGTTGAGGATTACGTCGATCCCACGACAAACAAGATCGTGCTCGACGAAAACCAGGCGATCTTTCTGTTCGAGCTGGGCACGACGTACATGAGCAGTCCGGCTGCCGATTATCAGGACTTGGTCGTGCTGGTCACGCTGGCACAAGACCCCACCGATTTCGCCGACTCGGACGACGATGATGCCGATGAAGGCGACGCGAGCAGGTTGCTGCAGGTCAATCACCACACCGGCGGATACGTTCAGTTGATGACGCTGGACAACATCTATGATGGCCTGGCGACCGGGGACGGCGAGACGTTTGTGGCAAACAAGGGCAACCTACTGTACAAAATCGACACCCACAGCCAGACGGAAACGCTGATCGGCGCGATTGATTACGACAACACGTTCGGGTTGGAGTTCGCCGGCTACACACTGATGGGCTTCGAAACAGATAGTGACAAGCTCGTGCCGATCGACGTGCTGACCGGCAACACGATTGGCACGCCGGCGGCGCTGGGTATGAACGACCTCGGCACGATCATCTTAATGCCGTTAAGCGACGACCCCGCCAACAACGCTGATTCATACGATTGATGTGCATTCAGATCCACTTGGTTCCATACGAGAGCGGACGATTCGGGACTCCCGCGCTTCTGACCATCCACACCTAACCTTGATTCGATCCGACTCAAGACGTCGCGCACCCAAGGGGTTGCGCGGCGTTTTTTGTGGTCGCTTGCGGCTTAGCGCTAAGCTGTGATCGGCTATTTTTCGAGAATCAGGGTATCGTTCTGTCCGCCGAAGCCGAAGCTGTTGGACAGGCAGACCTTGACCGACGCGTCGCGCGCTTCGTTGGGCACGTAATCCAGGTCGCATTCGGGGTCCGGATCGTGCAGGTTGATCGTCGGCGGTAGTTTGTGATCGCGCAACGCCAGCACGCAGGCGATCGCTTCAACCGCGCCGGCAGCGGCGATCAGGTGGCCCATCATGCTCTTGATCGAACTGATCGGCACGCTTGACGCACGTTCGCCGAACACGCCTTTGATCGCCTTGGTCTCGATCGAGTCATTTTCCTTCGTACCCGTGCCGTGCGCTGAGATGTAGTCGACTTGGTCGCGTTGGACGCCCGCATCGTTGATCGCCTGCGTCATGGCGGACGCGGCGCCGCGGCCGGACGGGTGCATATCCGTGATGCGAAACGCGTCTGCGGATGAGCCGTACCCGGTGATGCGCCCCAATACCGTCGCGCCGCGTTGGTCGGCGTGCTGTTGCGTTTCGAGGATGAGCATGCCGGCCCCTTCGCCGAGCACGAAGCCGTCTCGGGTGCGGTTAAACGGCCGGGCGGCCGTCGCGTAACTGTCATTGCGCGTCGACAGCGCCGTCAGCCGGTTGAACCCGGTCACGCCCAGTTCGTGGACCATCGAATGCGCTCCACCTGCGATCATGACGTCCGCGTCGCCGCGGCGCAGGATCTGTGTCGCCTCACCTATTGCTTGCGTCGACGCCGCACATGCGGTCAGGCAGTTATACGCCGGGCCGTATGCCTCAAATTCCATTGCCAAGTGCGACAGAGGCATGTTCGGTTCCTGCTCGATCTCGCGCACGGCGTCCATGCGCTCATTCGCTGCTGCTGCCCACTTGACCGAATCGATGCGCCCTCGCTCGTCGTCCCACGCAGCCAGGTTTGACGCCGCATAGTTATCGAAATCCAGCACCCCTTCGCCTGAGCCCAGGTAGAGGCCCAACCGTTCACGGTCCAGCCCGTCAAACTCGTCCAGCCCCGCCAGACGCCACGCCTGCGCTGCGGCACCAAGTGCGTACGCCGAGTTGCGGCTAATCCCCTCGTGCCACTCAGGCCGATGTACATATTTGCGATAGTCGTAATCTTCACTGACCTGCGCGGTGAACGAGGTTGGAAAAGTCGAAGCGTCAAAATGAAACGTCGGTTGAATCGCACTGACCCCTGCAAGCAGGTTCGACCAGACGGTCTGTACATCACAACCCAGGGGCGTGACACAGCCGATGCCGGTAATGACGATGGGTTGGGTCATGTTGATCCGCTTTATTCCAGGACCGTCGCGGCAATGAACTCGTCGAGTTTGTCGATGATAGCATCGCGGTCACGTGAGACCGCGGTATCAAGCTTGTGTCGCGATTCCAGTCTTTGGCTCATCGTTACTGATATCCGGTAACCCACTACTTAGAACTTGCGAAGCACCAGCGCCGCGAACTGGCCGCCAAGGCCGCCGCTGTAAGTCAGGACGAATTGCAGGTCGGCTTCACGTGCGGGTGCGGTGGTCAGGTTCAGGTCGTCCAATGGCTGATCGGCGTTGATGACGGCGGGGATGGTCTGTTCGGGGACTGCCTTGGCGGCGACGATGAAGTCCATACCGCCGGCGCCGGCGCCGCAGTTACCGACCAATGACTTGACCGGCGCCAGGGGTATCGAAGGCAACGCAGCGCCGAACACATTACGCAGCGCCGCAGCCTCGGCACGATCCGTAACAGGAGCGGCAAGCCCTGTAGGAACAATCAGGTCGATGTCGTTCGGGTCAATCTCCGCTTCGCGCAGTGCGGATCGGATGGCAATCGCAATGCCGCGCCCTGATTCGTCGGGGTGAACGTTACGTGTCGGCGGGTTGATACTTTGCGAGGCGCCGAAGCCGACGATTTGGGCGTACGCCCGGGCGCCAGTGTCGGCGGCACGCTGCTCAAATGTTTCCATCGCTTCGAGCACGACGATGCCGCCGCCTTCCCCAACGACCATGCCGTCGGCAGTTTTGGTCAGGGGACGCGCGGCGGTTTCGGGCTTGTCGTTGTCATTCGTATTAACCCGACCTGTCATGATCTGTCGCAGAAAGGCCATCGGATTGGCTTTGCTTTCAGCGCCGCCGCAGAAGCAGGCATCGGCGGCGCCCCGCTGAATTACACGCAATGACTCACCGATCGACAGCCCCGCCGAGGCTTCGCCACACGTGATGGTGTTGCTTGGGCCCTGCGCATCGTGAATGATCGTCACGTGGCACGCCAGCATATTCGGCAGATACTTGAGCAACCACAGCGGGGTAAGGTGGTTGATGCCCTCGTTGCCCCACCGGTAGATATCGAATTCGCCGGCATTGGACCCATCGGGTACGCGTGCTTTGACCAGCGCCGCGGTCAACTCATCCAGGTCGGCGGCGATCAATCCAGCACCGATGTGCGCGCCCAGCCGCGATGGTGCATACGTCGGCTCGAACCCGTCGTTCTTGCCGGCGTCCGGATCGGTGCCAGGCGTGAGCAGCCCGGCGTCGCGCGCCGCCAGGTCCGCGGCCGCAACGGCCAGGCCAATGTCGCGCGACATGACCTTCGTCGCCTTGCGGTACGACTTGGGCACGTACTGGTTGATCTTAAATTCACCAATTTCGGCGGCGATCGTGCAATCGAAACCGGTCGCGTCGAACGCCTGAACCGGACCGATCGCGCACCGTCCCTGCAGCATCGCGTCCCACGTCGATTCGATGCCAAAGCCTAATCCGTAGACCGGCCCCAGACCTGTGATGACCACTTGGCGTGCCATGGCGACAGTGTAGCCCGTCGCCCCCTGGCTTGGCACACGGTCGCCGACATACGACCCATAACACCGCACAGGCGCCGGCCGCATCGACGTACTGAAGACGTCAACGATGCTATGATTACGCCATGGACCGCATGGGCGACTTTCAGGAGTTCGTGAGCCGCGTGGTGCAGCGATTTCGGCCTCATCGCATCATTCTGTTTGGTTCTCACAGCTATGGCCGATCCGATGGGGACTCGGACGTCGACCTGCCGGCCGTGATGCCGGACGGCGGTGATCCACTGGGCCAATCCATTGAGATCACAAAAGAGATGCTCCACAACGGCTTCGCGCTGGATTTGATTGTGCGCGACCCCATCGATCCGGTTTGGCGCATCGAGCATGATGACTTTTTCTTTAAGCGGCGGCGAGGAACGGAGTAGCGCTCTATGAAGCTGAGCACATCGAAATGGGCCAGCAAAGCTGAGGCTGAACTCCAAGGCGCAACGACGATGCGTAACGGGACAGAGCCGCTACATGACCTCGTTTGCTTTCATGCCCAGCAGTCTGCCGAAAAATGTGACAACGCAGTACTTGTCGAACGCAGCACCCTGTTTCCAAAGACACATGACTGGACGCTTCTTGCCGACTTGCCCAAGCCGCCGATCGAGCCTGTGAAGTGGCAAATATCGTCCGAGTAATCTGTCGTAATGTGCTTTCACTGGCATCCGAAGAGGATTAGTCGTGCTCACCCATCGCATCATCCCCTGCCTGGATGTAAACGCCGGCCGCGTCGTCAAGGGCGTGAACTTCGTCAACCTGCGCGACGCGGGCGACCCGGTGCAGATCGCGCGAGCATACGATCAGGCAGGCGCTGACGAACTGGTCTTCCTGGACATCACCGCGAGTCATGAGGATCGGCAGATCATGCTGGACGTGGTCCGCCAGGTCGCGGAACAGTGTTTTATGCCATTTACCGTCGGCGGCGGGATTCGTACGATCGACGACGTGACGCAACTGGTTCAAGCCGGTGCGGAGAAGGTCAGCATCAACACGGCGGCGGTGCTGGACCCGCAGATCGTCACGCAGACGGCCAGACGGTTCGGACGGTGTGCGACGGTGGTGAATATTGACCCCAAGCGCGTACCGCGCACGGAGTTTGAGAAGCGGGCGAAGGACCCGTGTTCAATGGAATCGACACCCGAGACCGTGTTTGAGATCCACACGCACGGTGGGCGCAAACCGACCGGGCTCGAAGCGGTCGCATGGGCCAAGCGTGTGGTTGAGTTGGGCGCCGGTGAGATCGTCCTGACAAGCATGGACGCCGATGGGACCAGGGATGGTTATGATCTTCAGATCACAGCCCTGGTGTCACAGGCCGTGGATGTGCCGGTCGTCGCGTCTGGTGGGTGCGGCGGCCCAGAGCACATGCGGCAGGTGCTCACCCAAACAGGCGCCGACGCGGTGCTGGCGGCGAGTATCTTTCATTATGGACAGTACACGATTCAGCAGACCAAGCAATACCTGTCGGACCACGGCGTGCCCGTGCGTCTGGCCGCATGAGTGACCGTTCATGGCCGAACTGACCACAAATTCCGTTTCCATCCAGCGCGTTCGGGATCGACGATCGTTGAGCAACACGCCGCTTCGACGCTTGTTCGAAACGGCGGTGAAGTACGAAGCGTCTGACCTCTTGATACGAGGCGGACAGGTGCCCAAACTTCGCCTGCGCGGTGACCTCAAATCCCTGGATGTCGAAGCGCTGGACGACGATGAGTTCGAGGCATGGATCGAGGAAGGCATCAGCGACGCGCAATGGAACATGTACTCGCGACTGGGTGCCCTGGACGTGGGCGTCGACATCGAGTTAAGCGATGGCTCGATGCACCGATTCCGCGTAAACGTGTATCGCACCCGGGGACGAAGCGGCCTGGCGGCACGGCGCGTCGGCAGCGAGATCCTTAACTTTGACGAGCTTCATTTGCCGCCGATTCTTGCACGTGTGGCTGAACATCAACAGGGGCTGGTTCTGGTCGTGGGGATCACCGGCAGCGGCAAGAGCACGTCGCTGGCCGCGATGATTCAGCACATCAACAATCGCCGCCCCTGCCACATTGTGACGCTCGAAGATCCAATTGAATATATATTCCAGGACGATCAGGCTCTGGTCAGCCAGCGCGAGATCGGTATCGACGTGCCGGACTTCAGCGCGGGGTTGCGTTCACTGGTACGCGAGGATCCCGATGTCGTGCTCATTGGCGAGATGCGCGACAAAGAAACGTTTGAGACCGCGCTGCAAGCGTCAGAGACCGGGCACCTCGTGTTTGGAACCATTCACGCCTCAAGTGCGTCACAGGCCTTTGGACGCATCTACGACCTGTTCAGTCCGGAAGAGCGCGAGGGTATCCGGAACATGCTGGCGTATCAGATGCGGGCGTTCGTGTACCAGAAACTGCTGCCAACGATTCGCAAAGACATACAGCGTGTGCCTGCGGTCGAAATCCTCCTGCAGTCTGCTAACACGCGCAAATACATCCTCGAAGGCCGCGAGCACGAACTCGAAGAGGTCATCCGTGCCAATCGCGACACGGGCATGCAGACCTTTACCGACCACCTGGTCCAACTGGTGGAGGCCCAGTACATCCACCCGAAAGTGGCACAGGCGTCGGCAACAAGCCCGGAAGAAGTGCGTATGCGGCTGCGCGGCATCAAGGCTGAATGAACACCGCCAGAATGCTACACTATTGTTGATCGCCCCCACACGGGCAACTCGGCGAAGCAGACCAACACCGCCCGCACCGATTCCTGCGGTGCCATGAGCGTCATTCCATGTGGTACATTGCGGCTAATGTCGAATCCGCCGCGTTGATGAGCATTTACAAGCCGATCGTCTACCTGCTGTGCTTCTTCGGCTGGGCGGCAGTGGTCAGTTTCTTCGATAAGGATCTCAAGTTCTACTTCCTGCCTCGCCGGCATTGGAATGCTCTGCAGATCATCGCGGGGATCATCGGATTCGGCCTGGCGCTGTTGGTCAACTTCTGGCTGGGATTGCTGATCATCCTCGTCGTGGCGGGCAGCGCCGCGGCGGGGTATGTTTTTTATCGCAACACCCGCCTGCCCGAACAACATCGCTGGCACCTGAACACAGAGTTGTTGACCTCGCGGTTTAACCGGATCCAGCACGAACAGGCGCAGAAGCGCGCTACGCTGCGGCTGCTCACACCTGACCGCGCGCTGGTCGACGTCCCCACCGGCGCGGACCCACAGGCACACGCACACAGCGTACTCGAGCAGACCCTTGAGTTTGCACTGCCTCGCGGAGCCGATCGCATCGACGTCGCCGTCATGGCGCAAGCCGCGAGCATCGGTGTCAACGTCGATGGCGTGAAACACACGCGGCCTGAAATTGATAGCCAGGCCGCGATGACGCTGATCGACTACGCCAAGAAACACGCTCAACTCGACATCCAAGACCGCCGGCACAAACAGATCGGCGAAATGTTCATTGACGCTGCAGATCTGGGTCGACACACGTTGCGCGTCGTCACATCCGGTTCAACGCGCGGCATCACCATGGCGATCTACATCGATCCGATGACACGCATCACTATCGGGTTCGACGACATGGGGCTACTGCCTGAACAGGCGGCGATTCTGCGACGGGTAGTCGCCAGCGACAACCTCGCAGTGTTGATCGCGTGCCCGCCACATCACGGGCTGACCACCGCACTGTACAACTGCCTGCAGCAGCATGACCCTTACACACAGAGCATCGTCACGCTCGAAGAGGAGGTGGCGTTCGACGTCGAGGGCGTTAATCACCATCTGATCGAGCCCAGTTGGAACTCCACACAGATCACCGACCGCCTCGCTGCCCTGCTGCGGCAGGATCCAAGCGTCCTGATGCTCGGCAAGCTGACTGATTCGCAGGTCGCACGCCTGCTGTCCAGGAACGCGAATGAAACTCGCCTGTACATCGGCCTGCACCTGGGCGACACCGTTCAGGTCATGCGCGCGTGGACCAAAGCGGTCGACGATTCGAAGCTCGCGGCACAGAGCGTTGCCGCGGTCCTGGTGCAGCGGCTGGTGCGCAAACTGTGCCCGACCTGTCGTGTCTGCTACACACCCGACCAAGACGTACTTCGCAAACTGAACCTGCCGCCGGACAAAGTAACCCAGATGTACAAGCAGTCGGGCCAGATCCTCGTGCGCAACAAGCCGACCACCTGCCCGGACTGTCACGGCCTGGGGTTTCGAGGCCGAACGGGCATCTTCGAGGTCATGGAACTCGACGACGAAACACGTAAGCTCTGGGCAGCGGGACAGGTCGAGCAGTTCCGTGCGCTACTGCGCAAGAAAAAGATGTTGTGGCTCCAGGAAGCCGCACTGATGCGCGTCATCGATGGGACCACCAGTATCCAGGAAACCATGCGCGCTTTGGGCAAGACCGAATCGCAACGCCCCACTGCCGTCGCGGGATGACGGGAAAATCCCCCGGGACCCAAACACCCAAAGAATTTCGAACTGGCTTTCGACGTTCCAACTTTCTGACTTTACAATGATTGCCAACATCCTCCTCTTATTTTTCCTGGGCCTGATGGTGTACTGGTGGGGGTTCGTGCAGGGGCTATTCAGTTCGTTCGTGCACCTGGTGGCGGTCATCGTTGCCGGCGCGCTGGCGTTTTCTCTCTGGGAGCCGACGGCTCATTACTTCCTGAACTCGGGAACGTTCGCTACACCCGGCGCCTGGGGCTTGTCGCTGCTGTCGCTTTTTTTAATTTTTCTGATCGTGATTCGCGGCACGGCAAACAAACTCGTTCCCAAGAACATGGACTTCGGTTCGATCACCAACATGGTCGGAGGCGGATGTCTCGGGTTGTTGTCGGGCATCCTGACCACGGGCGTCACGATCATCGGCCTGCAGTTGATGCCCGTGTCCTCCGTCATTGGAGGCTACGAGCCTTACGTGCTGGACGAAGAGGGCAAGGTCACGCCCAATTCCGGTTCGATCCTGTTGCTGAAGGTTGATCACGTCGCAGCGCGCTTTTATTCGATGCTGTCAGGCACGGTGTTTTACGCGGGCGATCCGATGGCGCAGTATCGGCCGGACATGACGACCGCCGCCGGGACGTTTCGGCTTGGTATGGATCAGGACCAGAACGCGTCCCTCGTCGCCGCACCGCAATCGGTGGAGGTAACGAACCTTGCAACGCACCCCACGCCGGTACCCGAACTCGACCCGAACCTCGCCGGCGCGGTCGGTAAAAACGCCGCAGAGGCCGGCTACCGGTTCGTGGTTGTCAACGTCACCGCAACGTCCGAGCAGGGCCGAGGCCGGGGCACATACGACGGAGACTCAACGCTGCGCCTTCGGCCGTCGCAGGTCCAATTGATCAGCTGGAACGAGCGTGCCGGCCGCATTGACACGCAGCTCCACGCGCTGCGCGCCTTCGTGCGCACGAGCGACGTCACGGGAGAAAAGTTGTTCCGGCCGATCCTCAACCCCGCCACGGTCGTCAACAGCGTCGTACCGACCGAGGAAATCGGGTGCGTGTTTGTCGTCCCGTTGGAACAGTCACCCAAGTTTCTGTTGGTACGCCACCTGCGCCTGGCGATACCCGATGTCGATCCGCAGCGCCATACGCCCGAGATGGTGCGCTATGAGGCGGGGGCATACGTGACTGCATTTGCAGGCCGCGATCCGACAGACGACAGTGCTTCGGTACCTAAGACACTGGAGGTCGCGCTGACGAACAATGTGCCCAAATCATTCAGCAGCAATTACGCGCCCGCACTCAAGTTCGAAAAAGTCCACAAACGCAACCAGATTGTGTCCGGCCAGGAGAGAATTGCGCCGCATCGTATCTCACCGTTTGAAAACAAGGTGCTCGTGTCACAGATCTACACACCGGCGCACTTGGCCGCGGTGCGCGTGATAATTCAAGAACCGCAGCGGGAGTTGGTGTTCGGCAACCTGTTCACGGTCACAAGGGCACATCTGCTGCAGCGGGTCATCGTCGTTGACGAACATGGGGGGGAATGGGAGCCGATCGGATACATTCTGCACCACGCGAACGGGGCACAGGAAATCTCATTCGATCCGCTAAATAGAATTCGGGCCGCGGAGGACCTGCCGATCAAAGAGATGAAGGACCGAAGGGACAAACTGTACCTTTATTATCAGGTCAAACGCGGCACGCGACTGGCAGAATTCCGCGTCGGCACAACCTACCAACAAACACTGGCGGACTTCACCACGCCCGAGTGACCCGCCGTGGCCAAATCTTATGCGCAACTTCACGGCAAGCGCGTCGTGGTGATGGGACTGGGACGGTTCGGTGGCGGGATCGGCGTCACGCGGTTTCTCATACGACACCGCGCAAATGTTCTGGTCACCGACCTGGCACCGGTCGCGCAACTGCGCGACAGTCTTGTCGCACTCGACGGCCTTGAATTTAAAGCCCGACTGGGCGAGCATTGCGCCGACGACTTCATCGGCGCGGATCTGATCGTCGTTAATCCTGCGGTCGATCCGCGCGACAACAAGTACCTGCAGGCAGCGCACCATGCGGGCGTACCGACGACAACGGAGATCGGCCTGCTCGTGCAGCGTCTGCCCAATCGCATGCGCACCATCGGCGTGACAGGCACGGCGGGCAAGTCGACGACCACCGCGATGATCGGCCATATCCTGCGCAAAACGCTGGGAGAAGACCGCGTGCACGTGGGCGGTAACATCGGCGGATCGCTGCTCGAATCGCTCGACAACATCCACGAAAACGACTGGGTCGTGTTGGAACTTTCCAGCTTTATGCTCGAATCGCTCAATAGCGAACGCTGGTCGCCGCACCTCGCTGTGGTCACAAACCTGACGCCAAATCACCTGGACCGCCACGGCACATACTCTGCGTACATGCAGGCCAAGCGAGTGATTTTGGACTACCAGGACATGGAGCACGATGTCGCCTGCCTAGGGCCCGACGTCCAAAAGCAGGGGTTCGTCACGCAGCGCCACACGCGACACCTCGTAGGCTTTAACGATGCGATCGTGCCCGATGACCTGACGATTCCCCTGCCCGGACGACACAACCAACACAACGCATACCTCGCGGAACTGGCGGTATCAGAAGCGCAAATCGCATCCTGTGGGGAGGCGCGCCAAGGTCTTTCAGATTTCACCGGCCTGCCACATCGTCTGCAGTTAGTCGCCGAGCACGCGGGCGTGCGCTACTTCAACGATTCCAAAAGCACGACGCCTGACGCGGCAATCCGCGCCATTGAAAGTTTTGACCGCGGCAAAGTGCATGTCATCGTGGGCGGCTACGACAAGAAGAGCGACCTGTCCAAACTGGTGGCGTGCGTGACTGAGCGTTGTTGCGCGGTATATACCGTCGGTATGACAGGTGGTGCAATCGCCGATGAATGCGACGCCGCAAGCGACGGGACCCAGGTGGTGCGCTGTACGACCGTTGATCGCGCGGTTCGCGAAACCACGACGCGCGTTCACGCAGGCGAGGTGGTTCTGCTGTCACCCGGCTGCGCCTCGTGGGATCAGTTCGATAACTACGAATCGCGCGGCGCCGCGTTTGTTGAAGCCGTGCTGCGTTATCCCGGTAAAGGTGCGCCGCCTGTTCATTGATCTGGCGAGAGCGCCGCTGATCGCGCCAGGAGCGCGAGAAACTCGATGTTCCCTTCACGCCCGCGTGACGCTCCCCCGCGTATCGGCGATGCGGTCAATTCCAAGACCGTCACGCCATACGATGGCAGCGCAGCACACACGTCGTCCGCGACGCGACGGGCGTCCTCCGCGTCCAGCACGCCGTGCCGTGATCCCGACCGTCGCTCATGCTCGGACGCCTCATATTGCGGCTTGATCAGCGTCACAATCCGCGCATCGTTCGCGCGCGACAACCAGCGCAGCGCTGCCGGCACGGCGTATTGCTGGCGTGTCCAGCCCAGATCGATCGTTACTACTTCGCAGGACTGCTTAGCGTCAATCGTCGCCGGATCGAAATGTATCGCGTTGGTGCGCTCAAGAATGATCACGCGCGGGTCGTTGCGCAGTGTCCAGTCGAGCACGCCGTATCCCGTATCCAGGGCATATACCCGCGTAACTCCGCGTTGCAGCAGACAATCCGTAAACCCGCCGGTGCTGCATCCCAAATCAGCGCACACCTTGTCTGTAACATCCAATCCAAACGCATCGATCGCCGCAGCGAGTTTCAGGCCGCCCCGGGAAACGAAAGGTCCAGATGACACGGGCATCGCCGTATGGTAATAAACGTCACGATGCGGTCGATGAGACGTGCTGCGGCTCATCCGGCTCGAAGATGAGCACATCGTCGGCACGCGTGTTCTTGGCGCGATACATCGCCTGGTCCGCCTTCGTGATCAGTCGGTCCGGGCTGCTCGCCTGCGTATCGCGCATACACGCCAGTCCTATGCTCATCGTCGCCAGGTGCGCAACCGCGGTGCCCGCGACCAGCTGCTTGACTGAGCTAATATACTCGCCGTGAACTCGCCGTGCCACAGCCAACGCTGTAAGGCGATCCGTCTCCGGCAACAGCACCACGAACTCATCGCCGCCGTACCGCCCCGCCACGTCGCTGCGCCGACAGTTCGCGCCAAGGATACGGCCGACCAACTGCAGCAATTGGTCGCCGTGCTGGTGGCCCAGCGTGTCGTTGATCGTCTTGAAGTTGTCCAGGTCAATCATCACGCATGCCAGGTCATGCCCGTAACGTGAGCATTCGGCAAACGATCGCTCCATCGCCTCATTAAATGCGCGACGGTTCGCCAACTCGGTCAGCGGATCCGTTGCCGCAACCGTCTCAAGCTTGCGCACGGCGTCCTCGAGTTGGCAGTTCTTGATCCGCACCTGCTCTAGCGTCCGCTCGATCTCATACTGCAAACGCTTGTTTTCCTGCTTGGTCAGCCAGATCGCGATATTTTTTTCCACCACAATCGGGATCGCAAACAGGTAGTCGCCCGCCTTAACGATGTAGTCATACGCGCCCTGTCGGATCGCCGTCATCGCATTCTCGAGCACGCCTTCGCCGGTCACGAACACGATCGGAATGTCGTTACGGATGGTCAGCAACTGGGCCATCAGTTCGAGACCCGACCCGTCGGGCAGGTTCATATCTGACAGCACCAGGTCGTACTGGTGGATGTCGATGCACAGCGTTTGCTCAATGGTGCTGAAATGACTCACACAATCAGCACGGAAATGGTCGCTGAGCGTTTCGCAGATCAGCGCCGCCGTGTCCGGATCATCTTCGATGAGTAACAGGCGTGGTGGGGCGGTGGCCGTCATGGATGCGTCCACGTCAATACAAGTGCACAGCCGGAGCATGAAGGTGCGGCAATCGCCGAACCACTAGCATGCATCGGCGTGATACGGCCGAGAATTAAGTCACCTGGCGTCGTCCGATAAAGCCTCGGCGGGCTCACTGGCGGGCTGCTCCTGCCCTACCAAATGCGCGTCAAACGTAATGTGGACGGTCGTACCCGGACCGTCTTCGCTTTCGATCCACAGCCGGCCGCCGTACGTCTCAACAATGCTCTGGACCGTCGCCAGCCCCACTCCCCTGCCCGGCACGTTGTGCGTGCCCGAATGGGCGGCCCGTC
>NZCH01000041.1 GCA_002688155.1 Phycisphaerae bacterium | reverse complement strand
GCTCTGTCCAAGGCGACCAAGACATCGATGGGCAAAGCCTCGGCGATGGTGGGCACCTCCACCAACACCGGGGAAGGTGGCATGCTGCCCGAGGAGCGGGCCGCAGCCAAGCACATGATCTATCAGATCACGCCGGGCCGATTTGGGTTCAACATCCACGACCTGCGCCGCGCCGATGCAGTCGAGTTCTACATCTCGCAGGGCGCCAAGCCCGGCCTGGGCGGTCAGCTCATGGCGGCCAAGGTCACGGACGAGCTGGCGCACATTCGAGGCATCCCTAAAGGCATCGACCTGCGCTCGCCGTCGCGCCATCCGGACATCCTCGGGGCCGACGATCTGGTCATCAAGATCGAGGAGCTGCGCGAGGCGACCGACGGGCGCATTCCGATCAGCTCGAAGATCGGAGCCGGGCACATGCGCCACGACATCAAGATCGCCGTGAAGGACAAGGTGGACATCGTGGCCATCGACGGACTGCAGGGCGGCACCGGCGCGGCGCCGGAAGTCGTGCTGGAAAACATCGGCATCCCGTCGCTGGCGGCGATCGTGCAGGCGATCGACGGCGTCGAGGAAATGGGCCGGCGCGACGACATCACCCTGATGCTCATGGGCGGCATCAAGGACGGTGTGGACTCGGCCAAGGCGCTTGCGCTGGGGGCGGACGCCGTCGCGATCGGCACGGCAGCGATCCTCGCGGGCACGTGCATTGCTTGCGTGCAGTGCCATTCGAACAAATGCCCCACCGGCATTACGACCCACAAGCCCGAACTCGAAGGCCGGTACGACATCGAACGAAACGCCCGGTGGATCGCCACTTTCCTGCGCAACATGGCCAAGGAAGTCACGGCGATCACCCTCGCGTGCGGCAAGGACGATTGTCACGACCTGTGTCGCGACGACCTGCGAGCGCTCACGCCCGAAGCGTCAGCGATCACCGGTGTGCCGATGTGGGACACGGGAGAAGTCGTAAGCGCGTAGCGGCAGCACCGCAACTTTCAGCATTCACGTACTGATCATGTCCAAAACCAAACCACCACCAAGTTTCGACGGCGCGACATTGTCGCGCAGGATCGAGCCCAAATCCGGCGTCGATGTCGGTCTGCCACTTGGGAAGCAGGAGGTCAAGGTCGACGGCAAGAAGGTCGCGCGGCATTACAAACATGCGGCCGGCAAGAGCAGCACGTACGCGCCGCCGGTCGTTGACATGATTTACCACATGTCGCGAAGCGGCGCGCTCAGCGATGCTGATGCGCGCGAGTTCGTTGCGGCAAAGCTGCAGGCCGAGCGGGAAATACCGACCAAAGAGTTGCCGCCGACGTTCGACCAGTTGCTGTTCCTGTCGGCGAACCTGACGCGACTGGTCATCGACCCGTACCGCGAGAAATGCAACACACAGGTACAGGTAGGCACGCAGCGCGCCGCGCCATTGACTCTGGACTGGCCGATCGTCTTTGGCGGCGCCGACTTTCGACGGTTGCCCGGTGAACTGTTTGCGTGTGTGCGACAGGCAGCCGTTCAGGCCAGGCTGGCTGTGTTCGCGACGGTCGATCAAGATAGTGATCCTCAAGACAATCCAGCATCGGTGTTGATGGTGGATGTGGACGCGCCGCGGCTGGACGTGAGCCACGCCGCGGCGATCGAAATCACCGCGCCGAGCGCCTCGATGCTCGATCGCGACACCATCGCACCAGTGCTCGATCAGTTGCGCCGCGCGACGGGTGACCGGATCCCGATCGGAATCGCCGCGCCTGCGTTTGGCGCGGCGACTGTCGTCGATCAGACGATCAACCTTGACGTCGACTTCTACGTCGCCGACGCGCAGTGGACTGCCGACGTGCGACCGAGCGAAGTCTTCCCTGAGCTGTCGGCGGCGCCGCACATCGCGGTCATCGCCGACGTCATGGACAGGCTTCGTCACCACTGTCGCGAAGCGGCGGTGCAGTTGGTTTAGCGCGGCGGGATTCGCGGCGGTGCGGACGCGGCGAAGGTGATCTGCCTGGGCGCGGCCGCTGTGTCGCTTGGCCTGTCCGCTGCACTCGCCATGGCGACGCGGATCAACCAGATCAAGGGCGAACAGGTCCTACTCGACACGCTCGCGGCGCCGATGGATCCTCCGCAGACGATCGGGCAGGCAGTCAATTTCGCCAAGAGCGTGAACATGGAGGTCGCCATGCTCGCGCGCGCGTGCGGTAAAAGCGACGTGCGCAACATGGAACCCGAAGACCTGCGCGCAATCAGCATCGCCGTATCGGCGGCGACCGGCATCCCCGTCGCGGGCAAGGATTACAATTTTCGCCCAGGCTCGGGTAACGAATGACTGTTACGCCGCGGATCCAGGGCTGCACAATGACCCTTCCAGGCAGGCACATTCCTGCGATGCTGATTCTGCTCGTGTCTCTGGCTGGCTGCGGGCAGTCGGATGGTGGCGCAGATAGCACCGAGGGCGCGGCGTCACATGCCGATGCGAACAGTGACACGGCCAGGCCGCAGGTTGTGCCCGGCGACGGCGTGGTTGATTTCAAGCAAAAGGGCGTATTGACCTCCGCTGCCGCGCTGTTCGGTCTGGACGGTGATCGTGAGTCGCTCGACATGGTGCGCACCGTGACGTCGGATCGCGCGTTCGTCACGGCGGACGGAGTCTACGCGTTCCTCGAAACGCCCGGCAACTTCGCGCACCTGGCGCAGGTCAAAGGTGAACAGTCGCTGCTGATCAAAGGCAAGTTACTTGCGCGTGGCCGGCTGGTGCACATCGAATCCACGCAGCCCGTCGAGGGAAAAGTCCCGTTCGACATGACGAAGTATTACGCGTACGACGGGCAAGTGACGACCATGACGGGCGTGAACAAATGCATGTGCGGTATCAAGATCGCACGGATGCACCCGTCGTGTGAGTTGGGCCACCTGCATCATCTGGTGGCTGCGGACGGCAAAATCTATCACTACGTGCAATTCGCGGATGGCGCCGACGCAGCGGCGACGATGAAATACCACTCCATGCCTGTGTCAGTCACGGGGCGCATTTTGCCGGGACAGTTCATCTCGGTGGAAACCATCGAGACGCGGTGAATGCGTGCGAATCCGCAAGTGGCCGGCTCCGCCGGACGAGCGACCGCTGCGCGGCAATGGGTCATGCGGCGGCGGGGCCGAGTTGGATGTCGGCGGTCACCGGCTCGTACTCACGTGACACGACCCAGTCCGGGCGCGGGGCCTCGACGCCGCGCGGTATGTTGTCGACCGTGGCATACGCATAAATCATCGTCTTGCGCGGCTGCGGCGACATGTTGTGGCCCGATCCGTGCACGAGGTTGCAATCGAAAAAACACACGTCACCCGGCTCGCCGGTGATTGGCACAATCATACTTTCGTCGGTCAGGTGCGCACGCAGCGCTTCGGGCGTGATGCACCACTGTTTGTAGCTGGTCGACTTCTCGTCGTCCAGGTGATCGAGTGCGCCCCACTTGTGTGATCCGGAGAGCATCATGATGCAGCCGTTGTGCAGCGTCGTTTTGTCGAGCATAACCATGGCGGACATCATGCGTTCGTCCACGCCGTCGTACCCCCAATACCCGTAGTCCTGATGCCATAGCCAGACGGTGCCTTCGAAGCTTTCCTTGACGTTGATCTTTGAGTGAAAGATGTACCCGTCCTGCCCAAAAACTTGCTTGACCGGCCCGGCGATCTTCTCCGATCGGCACGCGGCGCGGAACACGTCAACCTGCCGGTGCACACAGAACACGGTGCGAATGGCGCCGCTGGTCTCATGAACGGTGTGCACATCACTGGGCGTGGGCCGGCCGGACATCAACTCATGACTCGCCTCAAGCATCGCCGCCACCTCGTCGGGCGTTATGATCCCGCGCTGGATCAGGTAGCCATCGCGTTGATACTGGTCCAACTGCTGCTGCGTCCACATGACGTGTTCTCCAATGGTTGACGCGTTGTCTGATACATGATGCTACGCGGTCTGGGGCAGGACCAACTCCGGATAGGTTGCCCCCTCGATCACCTGCCCGACTTCGACGCATTCAATGTCCGCCTGGCGATCGTTCCAGTTGTCACCGATACGACGCGTGTAACCGGGCATGACGTGGAGGATGTAACTGCGCCTGGGGTTGCTGGTCTTGTTCCCATAGGAACCGTGAAACGTCTTGCAGTGGTGAAAGTGGCAATGCCCGGCCTTGACTTCGCATGGCACGGGCATCACGCCGGACTCTTTGGGCACGCCGGGCAACTTGAACAACCAGTCCGGGTCGGCGGCATCGACATCATCGCGCGTGTAATCGAGATCCCAGCGATGCGATCCGGGCACGACATACATGCAACCGTTGTCGATTTTCGCGTCGTCGAGCGCGATCCAGCACGTGCCCATGTCCGACGGGCCGGCCTGCGACCAGTACGTGTAGTCCTGATGCCAGTTGAGCATCGCCTTTGAGTCAAACGCCGGCTTGAAGATGATCTGGTCCTCCCACACGCGCACTGGCGGCTCAAACAAGCAAGCGCACGCCTCGCCGATCTCCGGCGTCTTGGGCACTTGGGCGAACACCGGGTCGTGACGAAAGATGTTGACGATTTTGACGGACGGCAACTGCCCCTTGGCGCTCGACCGATCGACCGTTTCGCCCAACAGCTCATCGGGAAAGTCGACGCGCCCCGCGAGGATGTCGTCGATGCGCGACTTGAGCGTATTGACCATCTCGTCGGACAAAACGCGCGGGCCGGCGACGTAGCCGTGTTCGTGATACTGGTCGATCTGTTGCCGGGTCAACGACATGCCGCATACTCCTCTGGTACCGCAACTTGCCCCCACTCACAGCGGGCGCCACGCCATTATCATACACGCACTGCGTACAAAGATTTTCCGGGTAAAGTCGCGAACGTGACGGGCGGCGCCAGCGAGGACGGCATCGGCCTGAGCATTGCGTATATGCTCGCCCGGCATGGCGTGAAGGTCGCGTGTACTGATATTGACAGTCCGGGCGCGCAGGCGGCGGCTGATTTATGATTGGCAAGGCCCGATTCTGACGCCGGTCAGACCCGCGCGTTGTACCCACGGCGGCGCACGCACCGCACGCGACCCGCACACGGCGACAATTACAACGCCTTACCCAACTCATAGATCGTTTGGGCGTCGAGCACGCGGTCGTTGGCTTCGAACATCGAGGTGATGGCCGCCTTGTGAATCTTCATTTTTGTGCCCCCGACTCCGATCGCGCCGTAACACGCGGCGCCACCACGCATCTGCGCTTTGTCGGTGACTTCAACGCCCTCGATGCCCAGCGGAGGAACGGCGTTGAGGTCGATGGCAACCTTCAGGTCCCCGTCTGCGTTGCCGGTGCGAGCTGATTCTGACAGGACACGCACCCCCGCGGCGCCCGCGGCAATGACCACCTGTGCACCGGCCAGCGCCGCGGCTGTCGTTTCGTCGTTGCTGGTCTCAACTGGTGTGATCTTGTTGTCGAGGTTCTGGTTGACTTCGTCGGCCTTGTCCGTGGCGCGGTGCAGCGACCGGCTTGCGAGGCGTACACGGGCGCCTTCGCGCGCCAGCAGCAGTGTGGTGCGCTGGCCGACGGGTCCGGTGCCTGCCAGCACCAGCGCGACGGCGCCCATCAAATCCACGTGCTTGCGCGCCGTGAGCACCGCCGCCGCCGCCGTTGTGTTCGACCCGTTCGCATCAACCATCACCGACACGCGCAGCGGCCCCAGAAACGCGCTTTGGACCTGTGCGAGGATCTGATCGCCCAACTCAACATCCTCGCCGCCGATGAATATTGCCGTGCGGTGCAGTTCATCGGGCCCACGCGTGAAGATCGCACCGTGAACCAGCGACTGGACCTGGTCGAGCGTCACGTGCCGGCACGAGAACACATGGTCCGCGCCCGCGTCCACGCCCACCACACGGTCAAACACGCTGGCCTGCCGATCCGGATCAAGCTGGATCAAAATCTTGGGTTTGGTGGACATGGATGCGTTGTGCGCGCCGCGGGTAATCCACAGGTGCACCTGCGGTGCGACTGCAATGCGCCGCGACTTACGCCTTACCGACGGCGTGTGTCAACTGTTGCACGAGTTGCGTGACCGGCACCTGCTGCATCGTGGCTGGAATGGTGACCAATTCGTCATTCGCCAGTTGTTTTGTGACGCGCTGCGCGGCTGTGATGATGGAAGAATGGTTTGATTTTTGCAGTGCCGAGGCGATCTCAGGGTAGCTCATGGTCGTCAATAGCCGCGCCAGGTGAATGACCAACGATCGCGCAAGTACGACGTGTCGCTGCCGGGCGGCGCCGATGACGTTTGTTTTGGGCACGCCCAGTTTGTCGCAGACGGTTTCGAGGATTGTGTCGAAGCGCGCAGGCTTTCGCG
>NZCH01000040.1 GCA_002688155.1 Phycisphaerae bacterium | reverse complement strand
TGTTTGAGCAGTTCGACCATGCGCTGCCCGCGGTCGAGTTGGAGTTGTGTCGCCGCGTCAAGTTCGGTGCCCAGCTGCGCGAACGCCTCGAGTTCGCGGAAGGACGCCAGGTCCAGTCGCAGCGAGCCGGCGACCTGTTTCATCCCTTTGATCTGCGCATTACCGCCGACGCGCGATACGCTGATCCCGACGTTGACCGCCGGCCGAACGCCCGCGAAGAAGAGGTCCGGGACCAGGTAAATCTGCCCGTCGGTAATCGAGATCACGTTCGTCGGGATGTACGCCGATACGTCGCCTTCCTGCGTTTCGATGATGGGCAACGCGGTCAGCGACCCACCACCGTTGTCGTCGGACAGTTTCGTCGCGCGTTCGAGCAGGCGTGAGTGCAGGTAGAACACATCCCCGGGGTACGCTTCGCGGCCGGGCGGGCGGCGAAGCAAAAGCGACAATTGCCGGTACGATACCGCCTGCTTCGACAAGTCATCATAAACGCACAGTACGTGCTTGCCCTGCCACATGAAGTATTCGCCCATCGCGCAACCCGAGTACGGTGCGATGTACTGCATCGGCGCAGGATCCGCCGCCGACGCGCTGACCACACACGTGTAGTCCATCGCACCGTGTTCACGCAGTGATTCGACCACCGCGGCGACCGTAGAATCCTTCTGACCAACAGCAACATAAATGCAGTAAACAGGCCCGTCATGGTGGCCCTGGTGGGTGTACTTCTGGTTGATGATCGTGTCGATCGCGACGGCGGTCTTGCCGGTCTTGCGGTCGCCGATGATCAGTTCACGCTGTCCGCGGCCGATAGGGACCATCGAGTCGATCGCTTTGATACCGGTCTGCAGCGGCTGTTTCACCGGCTGGCGGTCGGCGATGCCGGGCGCGATGATGTCGACCTTGCGGCGCTCGGCCGATTGAACCGGACCCTTGCCGTCAATCGGTTCACCAAGCGCGTTGACCACCCGGCCGAGAATGCCTTCGCCCACCGGGACGGACAGCAAATTGCCCGTTGCGCGGACGGTCATGCCCTCTTTGATCGAAAGATAATCGCCGAAGATGACCGCGCCGACGGTGTCCTGTTCGAGGTTGAACACCTGGCCGCTGACGGTCTGACCGTCGCCGGTGTCGAACTCGAGCATCTCGGACGCCATCGCCTGCGACAGGCCGTAAATCCGCGCGATCCCGTCACCGACCTCGATGACCTGACCGACCTGCGAAATCTCCAGTTCCGTCGAATAACGCTGGACTTCCTGCTTGATAACGTTGGTGATTTCGTCCGTATTGATTTTCATGGTTTAATTCTCGTGTTGTTGTCACTGCCGCGTGCGGCTTGGCGCATTCATTCACCATCACAGCGCCCGCGCCGCCTCCCGTGCGCTCTGGCGCCCGGCCGCAATCAATTGCTCCTTGATAATTCCCAGTTGGGTCGCCACCGAGCCGTCGATCAACTGATCGCCGACCCGTATTTTCAGCCCGCCGATCAGGTTCGGATCGACGCATTGGTGCAGCACGACCGTCTTGCCCAGTGCGTCACCGATGTGCTTGGACACTTGCGCCGCCGGATCATCGGGCAATCTATGCGCGACAAACGCATCGACTTCAACGATCCCGCGCAGTTCGTCGAGATGCTGCTCGAAGCTGCGCAAAATCCCGCCAAGCACGTCGATGCGGTTCTTCGCGTTGACGACTTGAAGGAACCGCAACACCAGGTCGCTCACGCATCCCTTGAAAATGGTGTCGATGCTCTGCGCACGTTCGGAAATGGAAAGCACCCGGCTGGACAACAGTGCATCCAGGGCCGGCTCCTGCGACAGCAGCGTGCGAACCTGCTGTACCTCGTCGGCGACCTCGTCGATAGTGCCGCTTTCCTGCGCAAGTTCAATGAGCGCACGGGCGTACACCTGCTGAACTGCCCCAAGTTGTTCCGTAGCGTTCGCCATGTCACTCGCCGCTCGTGGCTTCGCAATGCCGACTCGCAATGCACATTGCTTGAGTCAATCCCCGCGCTTCAATTGCCCCAGCGATTCGTCCACCAGCCGCTGCTGGTCAGTCTCATCGATCTGTCGCTGCAGGATCCGCCCGGCGACATCCGTCGCCAGCGCGGCTGTCTGCTGGTAAATCTCACCCAGCGCCTGCTCTTTGGCCGCGCCAATGTCCTGCTGCGCCCGCTCTTTCATCTGATTGATCTCGTTCTGCGTGTCGTCCTTGATCTCCGCGGCCACCCGCTGCGCATCGGCGCGGCTCTGATCAATCATGGCGCGCGCCTGTTCCTGCGCGTCTGCCAGCTTGGCCTTGTATTCGGTCAGCGTGGCATTGGCCTCGTTGGCGGCTTTCTCCGCCTCTTCGAGGTCACCTTTGATCTTCGCCTCGCGGTCCTGAAGACCCGACAGAATAGGCCCCCACGCGAATTTGCGCAGCACGACCAGCAGAATAACGAAGGCAATGATCGCGGCCAGCGACTGCAGCAACGTGCCCGCGAACAGGTTGTTCCCATCGTCCGCCGCCAGCGCAACCGCAGGCATCAACGCCAGTGCGGCCGCGCCGGTGATCGCTATGCGTGTCAAGGACATCCAGGTCATCGTGTCGTCTCCAACGCCACCGTGCGGCGTCAGCCGCGCGGTGGACAGTGTGTCTCTTAGAGTGCCGCCAACAAGGCGACGACGACCGCAAACAGGGTCGCCCCCTCGATCAGGGCCGCCGAAATAATCATGTTCTGAAAGATACTGCCGACCGCTTCGGGCTGTCGTGCAATCGACTCGACGGCGGACGAACCGATGGTGCCGATGCCGCGCCCGCCACCGATGATCGCCAGTCCCGCGCCGATCGCGGCGCCGGCTTTGGCGATGCCGGGGATGGACATGCCGCCGCCTTCGACGGTCAGCGCCATGCCTTCGGGCTCAGCCGCATCCTCGGCCATCGCGAGGGGCGCCGCCGTGAACAACATGATCACGCCCACCAACCCAAACAGAATGAAAGACTTCCTCATGACAGAACTCCTGTCGTACGTTGTGCCGCGGTAGAGACGCGGCGGGTCATATCCCCGGTGCCGTCGCCGGCTCGACGGCCGCCCTACTCGACCGATGGGGACGTTTTATCATCGTTCAATGTTCGACCGCTGCGCTGTGCTCCTCGTGCTCTTCGTGGTGATGCACGACCAACTGCCCGAGAAACAGCCCCGTCAGAAACGTAAAGATGAACGCCTGGAGAAAAGCGACCAGGATTTCAAGCATGAAGATGGCGACCGCGCCGAGCAACGGGATCAGCCCGATGCCCAGTCCCAGCACACCGAACGCCTTGAACAGCGACAGCACGAACCCGAACAGCGCCGCCATCAACACGTGCCCGCCCGTCATATTTGCAAAAAGACGCAGAGCCAGCGCGAACGGCTTGATGAATGTCCCCAGTATTTCGACGGGAACAATGATCGGCCAGATGTACCACGGCGCGCCTTGGGTCAGGTGGGCGAAGTAGCCCTTCGTGTCTTTGATCAGGCCGTTGATGTTCCAGTACAAAAAAGCGGTGACGGCCAGCGCGGATGTCACCCAGATTGACTGCGTGGCGGTGCCGCCGATGCCGTGCCCGTGATTCAGACCCAACAAGCCGCCGGTCACATCAACAAGCGGCACCAGCCCCAGCGCATTGCACACCAGGATGAACCAGAAGAAGGTCCAGAGCATGGGCATGAACTTGTCGGTCTGGTCACCGAGGATCGGCCGAAAGATTTCGTCGCGCAGGTACAGGCAGACAGCTTCGACGAAATTGGCGAGCGCGCCCTGGGCGCGCATGTCGTCAACGGTCCGACCCTTGCCCGTCGCGATCCTCCGCGCCGCGGGAATCACGATCAGCATGGTGACCACCGTCGCCAGCGCGAGCATGACGGTGACGTTGCTGACATACCATATCGCCCCGTCCGGGCTGGTGATCAGCGGCCGGTCAATCACGTGTCCGACGGGGTTGGACGCGCCCAGAACTGGTATCAGCGGTTCAATCATGCGCCGGGCTCGCCTGTACTGGGCACGGGCCCGGGGAATTGGCGTCCGAGCCGAAGAAGAAACAAAATCTCGACAATCAGCACCGGTTGAAAGATCACAGCGCCCGAGAGCAGTGTCGGTGTGGCGGGCATCCCCATGACCAGGATTAAAACCATCGCCACGACCAGAGTCATCAGCATGCGCGCGCCCGACAATGCCAGGAACGCCTGCCCGGCGGCCATCGGCCCGCGCTGCGCGCACGACGCAAGTACGGGCACACCTGCAACGCCCATCAGCCAGACCGCAACGCTGATCAGCGCGACTCCGGTCACCGCGCTGGCATCGTTGTCGGTCATCGCCATGGTCGCCCACAGCAGCAGCAGCGCCGTCACAATCGCCGTAGCGGACACCGACAGTGCCGCGGCCTTCAACGGAAACACAACTGGGTGGCTCTGACGACTCATTGCAGTTGAGGACTCTTACCGGGGTTTATTCATCTTGATCGCGGCGCGAATCAGTTGGTAAAGTCCGATGATAATTCCCACAATTGCGCCGGTGAGCAGCAACCATGGTTTGGTCTCCAGCCAGCGGTCCAGGCCGTAGCCGGCCAAACAACAGACACCCACCATGCCCGCGATCTCAAACCCCATCCCCGCGACAGCCCAACCTTCGGGCTTGTTGGTTGTTTGTTTCACGGATGGCTCCCGCCCTCGGGCGGGCAAGTTATCCGAGCGGTATGCGCGTGTCAAACGTGCTCCGTCGCGGCGAGATGCAAGTCGGTGGCATCGCGAAATTCGCTGAATCATCTTGCACAAGCACATGCCGGTCGTGTTTGAAAGAAGCGAAACGCCGCGCCGTACGGGTGCTGGTCGTACCACGGGTCCAGCGTGAAAGGAGTCTTGGTGACATGGAGGTTGATCCGGCCGGGATCGTCTGCCAAGCGTCGGTTGCGCAGGATGCGGCCTAAGACCAGGGGCAGGGGCTGGCGATGCGTTACCGGATCGTGTTGCACTTGCACCACCCGTGCAAGGTGATTTGGCTCATGTCATGGCAAGACCATGACCCGGCATCGGTAACAGGGAATTCCTCAGTGGTGGCACAGCGATTATCACCCTATATCATGGCATGGTCGACAACGGCAAACCACCCATTTACTTATGAGCACATCATCGAACTCATCGCCTTACTCGAGGCGGCGCGAATCGCCCGGAAGCAGGGCCGACGCGTCGTGATATCCAAGATGCCCGGTGAGTCATGATCTGCCCGGACAACCGTGGCGTCTGCCCGTCACCATGGAGCGAAAATGCGGTGGATCGTGTTCATACCCGTGTTGTGTCTGCTCACTTCAGTCGCGCTGAGTGATCAGCCGTTGCTCGATCTGACACCCATCACGACTACGCCCGAGCCGGTCACTGAGGTCGACCCCGCGATGCGGCGGCTGATGACGCAAAAAGTGCGCGGTATCTGGATTCCAGGCGATCTTTACAGGATGTACCCCGGCCTGGACGTCACCGTTGGCCAGGTGCTCAAAGATGCGGACTTCAATCTCGTCGTGGTGTATATGGGCGTCGACCGGAAGAACCGCTCGACGTCGTCCGACATGGAAACGCGCCTGCCGAAGAACGTCCAGGTCGCCCGGCAACTTGACCTGCCGATGATGATCAAGTGGTTCTACGGCTCGGCGCATGAGCAGCCGTACCGCCGGTACCGCGACGGCGTCGGCCACGAGCATGATCGTAGTTGCTGTCCGCTGGACGCATCGTACATTGATCGCCACATCGGCAGGTGGGCGGTGCGCGCGGCGAAGGGCGGGGCGCACGGCATGAGCATCGACACGGAAATGTACGAGTCCGACGCCACGGGCTACCCGGGTCCTTGTTTCTGCGACGACTGTTTCGCAAACTACCTGCGTCATTACAGCACGGATTGGATGGCCCACTACCGGGCTGTGCCGCGCGAGCGCCGCGGAAGTTGGGTCGCGGACAATCGCGCCATTACCCATTATTCGCAGCACGCAGCACGCCGCATCGAACGGCAATACGACGCGATCCGCGCGCAATGCCAGGCGGTCAACCCTTCGTTTTTCTTCGCATATGCGCCGCTGCTCGAACACATTCCGGGCATGACGCGCGGCCTGGGCACGTCGCGCGTTCCCTGCATTGTGTTTTCTGAGGGCGAATACACCAGCGGGCCGCGGCCACAGACGTGGGCGAACGTGCAACACATCCGCGAGACCGGCATGCCCGCGCTGTATGTCAGCGGCCACATGATCCTCTATCACGAACCGGCAGCCTTCGCCAAACATGCGAAGTTTGCATCCCTGTACGCCGACGGCTGGTGGGCGTGGTTCGGCGGGGCGCTGACGACCTGTCCCGGAACGGATGATCCCACGGCGTTCAAGCCGCCCTACGGCCGAGCGGCGGGAACGACCGCGAAACAATACCTCGACCTGCTTACGCAAACACACAAAGAACTCGACACGCTCCTGGCGTCACCCAAAGGCCTCTGGCCCAGACGTGATGATCCGCGGGTAACGCCCACCGTTCGCGTTCCACGCCGAAAGAGCACGATCACAATCGACGGCCGACTCGACGACGCCGCATGGAAACATGCGGCCGTTGTGGATATCACGCGAACACGGCATGATGAACCGGTTACCGTGCGAACCACGTTTCAAATCTGTTGGGACAACGAGGCGCTTTATGTCAGCGCTACGTGCGACCTGGCCCAGGGCAAGGTGTTGCGTGTCCCGCAACGCGGGCGCGACAACGCCCTGATCTGGGAGTTTGATGGCGTCGAAATCTTTATCGCACCCCGCCAGTCAACCAGGCGCTACGCGCAATTCATGGTCTCGGCTCTGGGTGACGTCTGTGACCTGCTGGTCGATCATGACGCGGGCCTGGGCGTGCACGGTACACCCGTGTGGAGTGCCGATGTTCAGACGGCTGCACACGCCGTGAACGGCCGGTATATTCTTGAGGTCCGCATCCCCTTCGCCAACCTCGCGCCAAGCCCCGCGAAGGGGGATCGGTGGAACGCGAACTTCTACCGCTTCGTGCCTGACATCGCGGCATGGAGCCCCACCTTCGGCGGTTTCCACAGCCCGTTGCGATTTGGGACACTGGTATTCGAATGACCACGGCACATTATGGAACACAAGATGTCAGACAAACTGCACGCCAGCATGGTCGGCTTCGACTTCACCCCGGCGATTCATCCCGAGCACGGCGCGTGGGGTACGACGCCGATCATGACTGAAGTCGACTTGCCGCTGTTGGGGCGGTGTCTTGCACTGAAACAGGACGACCGGTTGCTGATTTGGTTCGCGCTGGATCTGTGCGGCAATATGGTGTGTGAAACCGCCGAGTTGCGGGCCCAGGTTGCCGCCGCGCTGGGT
>NZCH01000039.1 GCA_002688155.1 Phycisphaerae bacterium | reverse complement strand
TGGTGACCGTGGCGGTGATTGCACCGTAATATGGTTATTGCTATCGCGTGTCACGGTCGTTATTTAGCCCCGCTGCCTGCTGCGGGCTGGTGTCGCAAGTACCGCCGCTGCGTAGAGGACGCCACCGGGCAGCGCCTTGACGCAACAGCTTTCTCCCGTTAGATTTGGATGTGGACGACCCGTTGATTCTGTCCGATTGTTCTGAGCACCTGCCTGAACTACGATCAGCGTCGAAACCCCGCCTGCTTGGACCGGTCGGTTCACTCGGTCCGCCAAACCCGCCAATGGAGGCATTGGTATGCCAACGTATATTCGACCGTGCGGTTACGCACTTCTGGCAATTCTGTTGCTTGTGGCCGCGCCTGCGGCGTGGTGCCAGGACGAGCAGACGCCGGTCTCGTCATGGGTCGACTACAACCATTACGTGCGCATCGCCAGGCCTGACCTGGCGCTTGCGTCGGCACAGGTGTTGCTCGACTCGGTCAACGATGAACAACTGCTGGACATCGTCGAAGCCGGTGAGTATCCCGACTACGACCGCACTTTCCAGCGGGCCGAAAAAATCGAAACACTCGCTCAGGTCACCATGCAGCTTCAGCAGCGGCTTCAGGCGGCGCGGATCAAGCGCAGCCGCGACCCGGACCGGATCAGTGCGGACATTGAAACATTGGCCCAGAGCTTGCGTGCCCGCCGCAACGCGACGGAGCGTCTGCGCGCTGCCGGGCAGTTCGCCGTGCCGCAACTCGTGAACGTGCTGATCGACGAGAAGCGGTCGCGTCTGCACCCGTACGTGCTGGCGGTGCTGGTCGAAATGGGGCGTGAGGTAGTATACCCGCTCAGCGTGGCGCTTTCGCAACTTGAGCCGACAGCGGCGCAGCAGTTGGCGCAGGTGCTGGCTGAAATCGGCTACCCCCGCGCGCTGCCTTACCTGCGAGAACTGGTTGAGCGCCCGACGACCGATGCGGACGTGCGGCAGGTGATCGAGGCAGCGGACAACATGCTCGCCAGCGCCGCGGGCGTGCCTTCCGATGCCGGCTCCGCGGAACTGTTCCTGACACTTGGACAGAATCTGTACGAAGCGGGCACGACCGGCAGACCGATCGAAGGATTCGACACGGCAAAGAACCAGGGAGTTATCTGGGTGTTCACCGATGATTCGGGATTGGTGTTCATTCCGGTGCCGGCACCGATTTACGCCGACGTGCTGGCGATGCGCACCGCACACCGGGCGCTGAAACTCAACGACAACCTCGATCAGGCGCTGAGTTTGCTGCTGATGTCCAACGCCCGCCGCGAAAACCGTCTGCTCGACGGTGAGGCGGACCTGAGTTACCCGTCCAACTGGAAAGAGCCGCAGTTCTACCTCGAGATGGCCGGCCCGCATCGGCTGCACGACGTGCTCGATCGTGCGTTGCGCGACGGCGATACGTTGCTGGCGCTTGACGCAATCACCGCGCTGGGTGCGACTGCCGGCACGGACGCACTGATCAATCGCGAGGGGACCGCTCAGCCGCTGCTTCGCGCACTGTCGTATCCGGATCGGCGCGTGCGTTTCCCCGCGGGGTTCGTGCTCGCAGCGACGCGGCCAACCGATGTGTTCGAAGGCTCACAGCGCGTCGTGCCCGTGCTCGCCGAGGCGCTGCGGCAAACGGACCAGCAGTTCGCCGTGATCATCGCCACCGATGACGACGCGCGCAACCGCCTGCTGGCGCTGGTCAAGGATACCGGCATGGTCGGCATCGGCGGCCTGACCATGGAAGACGTGGTCGACCAAATCCACATCATCCCCGGCGTTGACCTGGTCGTCACCGACCGCCCTGCAAGCGATGTGATCGACCTGTACCGCAAGACAACGGTCAACTACAAAATGTCGCTGGCGCCGATTCTGGCGCTGGTCTCGCCGGGCGAGATCAACACGCTCAACGCCGAGTTCGGCCAGGAAGATCTCCGGCTGGTCGTGACGTTGGACTCGAGTGACGCCGAGCAACTTAAGCCGGCCGTCGAACAGGCGGTGGCACGCAACCGCGGCGAGCCGATCGACGCGAAGCAGGCGATCGCATTTGCTCAGCGCGCCGTGGAGTTGTTGCAGGACATCGCCGGGCGGCAGAGTTCGGTGTACAACGTCCACGACGCGACGCCGGCACTGGTTCAGGCGTTGTCCGATGACCGTCGCAAGATCGTCCATGGCGCGGCCAACGTGCTGGCGATGGTGCCCGTCCCCGAGGCCCAGCTCGCCGTCGCCGACGCGGCGCTGGATCTTAAACGCGGCGCCGCGCTGCGGCGCGTATTGCTCAACAGCCTCGCCGCCTGCGCGACCAACCACGGCCCACAGGTGACGGACCATCATCGCGCCAAACTGCTGGACCTGATCCAAAAGAGCAAGGGCAAACTCGCCATCGCTGCCGCACGCGCACATGGCGCGCTGGCTGAGCCGACGTCGAACGTCGTTGAAATGCTCATCAGCGAGTGACCCAGCCGCGACGCTCTAAAACTGCGACCGGTGGTCTGATCCTTCATACATATTCAGGGCGTTGTGTGGGAATTGTCGAGGGTGTTTGTTGTGGGCTGCGAGGTGCCGCGGAGAGCCGCCGACCTGGATCGGAACGCGGGATTCGAACCCGTGCCCCGGGTCCGGTTCATTCGAACGTTCATCGTGCGAACATCGAATGTCAAGTTGCAAAAAATGCGGCGTGGACGATAAGCCGAATTTTGTAACTCGCACTGCTTTCGCGGCACGAGTGGCGGCCATTTCTCTGAGGCGCGCCGTTGCCAACGCGCTCAAGCGACCTACCTGCCCCTTGCGACCGGACCAGTCGCGGCCCCAAAGGGCGCCGGGGCGTTTTGGTCTTGCACGCGGTGGGGTTTGCCATGCCCCGACTGTCACCAGACGGGCGGTGCGCTCTTACCGCACCTTTTCACCATTGCCTGTGCCCCGACAAGCGGGGCCATCGGCTGTATGTTTTCTGTGGCACTGTCCCTGGCCTCGCGGCCGGTGGGCGTTACCCACCACCGTGTCCTGACGTGTTCGGACTTTCCTCTCGGACCGGTCAAGCCGGCACGAGCGACCGCCTGTCCACGCCGCAAGTTCATTGTAGGCGATTTTGGCGATCGCTCCGCCCTTGCCATGTGCGATCAACCACTCGATACTAACGCTCCGTATGCCTGTCTCCGCTACCACCCACGACGTTACTTTCTGGATGAATGGCCGTCATGTGGACGTGGCACATCAGGTGCTGACGTTGATGGACGGGTCGGTCACACCGGTCGGATTGGGCGGGCCGCGCGCCGGTGCACTGGACGAGTTCGCGGCCCAGTTTGACCTGCGTGCGGATGATGACCTGCGTCACCTGCTCGTTGATCGGCCGACGGCGTTTGTCGTACTGCTGACACACGACCACGTAACGCGCGACGACCTGCGGTTGGCGATCGAGCGGGGCGCGACGCTGCTCGCGGTCGAACCGATCGTTGCCAATGCCGACGATCTGGCGGTGTTGCGTCCGACGGGCGGCACGAGGCTTCGCGTCGAGCAGGCGCCGGCGTTTGTTCGCTGTAGCGGGTGGCGATCCGCGGCTGAGCCGCTGCTGGCCGTGGGAAGCGCGCGCTCCGTCACGTTCACGTCCGTGGGCAGCGGCGGTGATCGTTCGCTGTACGCCAGGCTCTTTGAAGCGTGGCAGATGGTGCTCTCGGTCGCCGACTTGCCCCAGCGGATCGATGCGACACTGGTCGGGCCACAAGGCCCACTGCCCGACGACCTGCGCGCTGCGACGGGTGACTTGCTGGCCATGGCGCGCATCGGCAGGGACCAGGCCGCCCTGGTCCATGTCTCCGACCAGGCGGGCCTGCCCTTTCGGCAACTGCACGTGCTGGGCGCTCAGGGCCAACTGCGCGTGGGCGACTGTGACTACGAATTGCACGACGCATCAGGCCAGCTGCTCGATCGCATGACGCCGATCGACGAGCCGGTCGACTTCGCCCAACTGCTGGCCGAACACTGGCGCCTCACGATCGACCGCCAGGCCGCCTCCACGACAATGGACCCCACGCCCGACCCCGCACAAGTGCTCGCATGTTGCCAGGCCTCGCTGCTTAGCGCCCGCACGGGCCAGCCCGAAGACACGGGGACGTTTCTAAACCTGCGGTGAACGGGCCGGGGACCAGAAGTACATCGCATCCGCCCGGTGTCACGCCCGCAACGCCGGCCCGCACGAGGGGTCCCTGATTCCAGGTCGCGCCACCATTCCAGGGCTGGACGTTCATCGCGACGCCTGAATTCCAGGTTCGAGCTGAAAAACGCATGCACAGCACCGGTTAGGCATGGGATTCACATGTGTCACTGTGGGGCACCCCGCACGTGCAAGCAGGGTTCTGTGGCGACTTGTCCGCGTTTAGGGCC
The DNA here is from genome assembly GCA_002688155.1 of Phycisphaerae bacterium. Classification (GTDB taxonomy): domain Bacteria; phylum Planctomycetota; class Phycisphaerae; order Phycisphaerales; family Phycisphaeraceae; genus ARS1224. Next base: position 16,319 of record NZCH01000039.1, on the reverse strand, counting down.
CGTCCGCTGCGTTTGCACCGGAACCCGGCACAGAGCCGCGGATCATTTCAGCGGGTTCGGCGCCATCATGCCGACGTGCCTTCGCTGACGCACTTGTGGATATCCTCGGATGTCAACTTCCAGTAGTTGTCGAGGTTGGCGACGGCCAGGACCATGAACGTCTCGCAGTGCTCCATGGCCTTTTGATCGTCGCCGAAGTGATCGGCGAGGATCGCCATGGCGAGTTGACGCGGGCCATCGCCTTCGTACGTCCATTCGAAACCAGCAGGGGAAAATGTCTTGAGGTCAAAGCGCGGGTCCAGCGGCCGCCCGTCCACGGTCACGGTAGCGCCGTCCAGGTGTCGTCCGCCTTCGTAGGTCTTCATGGTCGCAGACTTTCGTTAAAGGTCGGCAATGCGGACCCACGCGCCCATGACGCCGCCGACGATGATGCTGACGCCCCATTGGACCGGCGGCGCCAATCCCAGTTCGCCGGTGATCAGCATCGCCAGAATGGCCACAGCGATCCCGACGACAAACCCGCCGGTCAGCGACGCCCCCGAACGCTTGATCTTCCTCGCGGATTCAGCCATGACGATGAATCACTCCGCAGCCGCCGACGAGCGGGCAACGCCCGCGCCGGGGTCGTCCGAGGTGGCGATGATCTTGCGCTTCACGGTCTTGACGTGCCGCGCCGAATAGCCATTGAACAGATGCCCCAGGGCACCGCGCGCCAGGTCGGACGTGCCGAACAGCCAGTCGGCGAACGGGTACGTCAGGTTAAAGTTGCGCTCCATCATCTGGTGCGTGTCATGATGCGCAATGTGGTGCCTGCGAATCGTGCTGATGAATGGAATGTGCTTGACGATCCGGTCGTCCTTCACGTGACAGCAGAAATGGAAGAACTCGTAATTGAGGTAAATGAATACGTTCGTACACATCAGAAGCCAACCCATGTCACCCAGTCCCAGAAATATCAGGATCATGGCTGGCGGAATGGAAAGCATGATAAACGTCACCAGCGCGTACGGAGGGAAAAAGACAATCCGAAAGTCGCGCAGGTTGTCGATCGTCGGTTCATGGTCGGTAAAGAACTGGTGATGCGCGAGCGTATGGCGTGTGTAAATCGCCATGAAGAAGTTGCCAAAACCCTTGATCGGCCGGTGCATGACGAAGCGGTGGATCCACCACTCGAACAAGTTGGCGAACACAAACGTGATCGGAATGATCAGCCACTCGTACCACGCCGGGTTCATTACCTGAAGCGCGCAGTACCAGATCGTGCCGATTCCGATCGCGCAGATCATCAGTACGTGCAACGGCCCGTTATAAAGCCTCGCGATCCTCAAACGAAAATCGTCCCGGAACGCGGCCTGACGTTTTGGCATCGTGTCGCTCATGAGGTCATCTCCTGGAAGCCCGAATTCCACCCCGCGCAATCCAGAGCGTCGAAACCGTCCAGTTGAATTGTACGTCGCGACCGCCACGGTGGGAACCACCGGCCGCCTGCGTCGGTTGCCTGCGCCTAAAGTCTGCGGACCGATGGACTTGTCCCCGCAGTGCAACGCCGGCCTGTTCTTCGGGCTTGAAGATTGTCGCCGGCGCCGGGTATGTCAGAGCATCACAACATGCTACTGGTGGATGCCCCCGGCGGCGAGGGGCAGCGGGGGTCCCGGGCGATCGTCACTCACTTACCCATCATCGCCATCATCATCATCATCGTCGCTCTTGACCACCGACGCCGTCAACTTGTCTAAATCGTCTTCATTCAGTTCGCAAACACGATCATCGACGATGACGATGTGGTCGGGGTCGTCCGTGGCGGGAATAACGACGGTGTGTGACTTGTCGTCACCCAGGTCAACGGCGATGGTGACTTGAGTGCCGTCGGGCTTGTCGATGCCGGGGTACCGTTGGACGCGCAGGCCCACGAGTGTGTCGAATATCTTGCCGCACGCATCGTCGTCAAGTTCAACGTCGGCCTCGGTCGTGTAGTCGCTGTCATCTTTGACGATCGTGATCGCCTGCCCGTCGTGCGTGATGGTGATGGACTTGACGTCATCGCCATCGAACGACAAGACCGCGCGGTCGCGCATCTCGGCGTCGATCGCGCTAATCAGACTGGACGTGGCCTTGAACGGCACGTCGATGCCTGTCACGGTCGTGCCATTGGATTCGAAATCTACGAGCAGCGTGATCGACTCGCCATTGCGTATGGCGATGACGAGTTTGTGCGCGGTTTGGTCATCCGGGCGTTTGGCGTCGATCCAGCCATCAGCGCGAACCGGGGTGATGGCACGGACGAGGCTGTTGAGCGCATCGGTTTCGAACGCGTCGTGCCCGAGGAGCCTCCACGGCCCGGGCACAAGTTTGGTTTCCGGTTGGGCCATCTCTTCGTCGCTCTCGGATTCGCCCTGGGCCGCAGGCTGGCTCTTCGGCGCATCGCCGGCGGAATCCGCCTTGACCGTAACCTCCTCGAACGCGCGCTCGAACTTGAACGTGCCCGCCCCTGGCTGCGTGATCGTCAGCATCTGCAACGTATCTTGCTCAAGTGTGACCACGTCGCGGTCACGACATGCCAGCGCCGGCTCGAATACGCGCGACACATCGTCACGTTTGGCCAGGTAGCCCACCGTCTCATTGTTCCGAAGCACCAGGTAGTGCTTGTCGTCGTGGCCGAACAATCTGACCACATCCGGCTGCGCCCGCGCGATGGCGGACAGTGTGACCGTCGCGTCCGGATCACCTTCGGGCGCCGTGTCGGCGATGAAACCGTCTGCCTCGACATCGACGATATCACGCACGAGATCGGCCGCCTGGCCGTGGTCGGCCGCGAAGCCCGGATCATGCTGTGCGTCGAACGCCCACCCGTCGGCGCTCTTGGCGATCTTCAAGGTACCGTGTGTCGACGTTTGTATCGTCAACTCATTGACGTTGGCCGCCTTGATCGGCGTGATGCGCTTGTCACGGAATTCGTCGGCCTTTTTCTCAAACTTCTTGACCGCGGATTTACTGATCGTGAACACGATGTCCTGGCCCTGTCTGTTCTTCGACATCGTGGCGTAGTAGTTGTCTTTGTCGACGTCGGCCGGTGCTCCGATGCGCAGTACATATGTTGCACCTTTCTGCGCATCGTCACCGCTTGCGGCTTTGCCGTCCGCCGGTTGACTGGTCGCGGATTCGCCGGGATCGGTCGTCGCGGTCACCAGGGTCACGACCGTGTCCGGCCGGTCGAGCCCGTACAGCAAGAGGTTGTCCGGCTGGTCCTTGACGAATTTATTGATGTACACGCCGCCGACGTCGGACACGAGCGACTTAACCTTTTCCCGATCGGCGCGGCCAGCGTTCGGCGCCGAGAGCACCCACGCGCTGTCCGTTTTCGCCAGCGAGATTGTTTTATCGTCGTGCTCGAGCGTCACGCTCGTCAGCGCGCCTTCGTCCGGCACGTCGATCGATTTCTTGCGCCACTCGGCGTAGTCCTTGTCGAACACGCGGTCATGCAATGCGTCGCCGACGATGTACACGTCCGGCTCGTCATTGCGCATGACGTACGCGCTGCCGCCGAGTTGTTTGCCGAGTTTGACCGTGTGCCACTCGGGGAGGTTGTCATCGGATTCGAAGTGGATGGTCACCGTCGCACGTGGTTCGGCCAGCCCGTAGTCATCGAGCGTCTTGTCTTCTTTTTCGGGGCTGAGCTTCTGCGAGTAGCGCAGCTTGGCCGCCTCTTCCGCGACGCCGCGCCCGGACCATGAATTGAGTTGCACGCGCACGGGCTGGGTCTGCCACCAGTCAGTGCCTTGCGCGGTCGCGGCGAACGATTCGCCATCGGCGCGCTCGATCGTATACGACTTGACGGCCTCGATCGAGAACTCGGTATCGACAAACAGCGGACGACCGGGTCCCTCGCTCCGGCCGAGCTTCGGCGCTGGTTCACGGTGTCGCTCGTAAAACAGGAAATACCCGCCTACCAAGACGAGCAGCAGCAGCAGGCCGACGGTTGTCTTGTAATTCATGGGGGTGTCAGGGGGTTAATGGTTAATGGTCAGTAGTGCGTTGTTTGCGGGGTTTGCAAAGAGCGCTTGTAGTTGCTTAATTGCGTTGGCGCACGACATACACCACGACACCGGCCGCGAGCGCGACAAGTGGCAGGGTAGTTGAAAGCAGCCAGCGCAGCGCGCTTACCGCCGAGCGGTCCATGTCGGCAATGCGGCGAAGATCCTGCGAACGCGGGCTGGCAGCGATGAGCTCCTCCATATTCGCCAGCCAGAAGACGCTGTTAACGAATAGTTCCGTGTTGGCGGGAAACATCGCGCCGTACACGTCGGCCAACCCGGGATACCCGCCGGGACCGGCGCTGGTCAGGCCGTCCGTCGCCCATCCCTGTAGTTGGCCGCCGGGGAAGTGGCTCGCCGACGCGACGACGACGCGCGTACCGTTGCGCTCGGCCGCCGCGGCTATCACGAACGAATCACGCGCTTGTTCCTCGTCGTACTCGGGAGGCGTCTGCTGCGACTGCATGTCGGTCTCGGCCCACATGCGCGGCGCTTGCACCTCGACGAGCGGCCAGGTCTCGCCCTTGCCGTCGGGCTGTCCCAGCACGATAGGACTGCCGTACATGAACAAACCGATCATGCCTTTGAGCGGCTCGTTGATCGTGTGACCGGCAGACCAATTGGAAACTTGAAACACCGGGTTCGGAGCCCGTTGCCCGCGTTGGACGAGCATTTCGCGAAGAATCAGCCGCTCGGCCTGATGCGTGATGCCCCAGGGTTTGAACAGGTCCTCAGCCTGACTGGCGTTGAACATCGCCGCGTTGTCGAATCCGACCATGAACAGCACGCCGTGGCCCTTGTCCAACTCTTGTTTGATCGCTTCGTTAATCTGCTGTTTGCCTTGCCCGGCCATGGGGTTCTGGAAGTTGGTGGGCGGACCAGGCAGGGCGATCCAGACGGCCTTTTGGCCGGGCTTGGGCTGGGGTTTGGGTTGCGGCGGCATCGGTTGGCCGAATCGCGACGGCGCGGGCACCGGGCTCCAGCTTTGCACGTCGAAATTGAGCGCTTCGAGTTTCTTCGCCACGTAGCTGTAACCGCCACCCTGGCCGGTCGCCGGCGGGCCGCCACCGGTCACGAACACCACCATCGGTGGGTTTTTCATGTTCATGCTCAGCAGTGCGCCGGTAATCTTTTCCTCGCCCTGGAAACGACGCTCGGGAACAGGTGCACCATCGCGTCGCTGTGTCTGGTCCGGTTCGCGGATCATTTCTTTTAACGGAATCACCAGAACCTTCTTTGGACCGACGATGAAAATCGGGTGGTACTGGTTCTTGTCGCGCACCAACTGATCGTAGTCTGCGCTGTCGGTGACGGTCTGAAGCCGGGCCTTGAGTTTCGCGAGCTGGTCGCGCGTGGGGACCAGCGGCTTGTTCCATTTCAGAAGCCTGTCCTTGGCCGCGGGGGGGAAGTCGTCGCTGCTGACGACCTTTTCAATGACGGCGATAATCTGCTCGACGATGGCGTGGCCCGTCTCGATGGTGGACAGCGTGGAACGCCGGATGCTCCCGTAGTCGGGCATCTCATCGTCGAGTTCCTTGGGGACGCTCTCTTCAAGTGATCCAAAATTGCGCGCGATGACGGAGAACTCACGCGCCCGCTCACGCGCCCAGCCAATCACCTGCTTTTCCTGGATCGTCGGATCGTCTGCCACCTTCATCGCCTGTTCGGTCAGAGCGATGAACTGGTCCTTCATCTCTTCGAGCGAGTTGCGCGTCTGGTTGATCAACTCGATCGTTGGATTCAGTTCATCCATGTACCGGTCGCGCAGCGAAGTGAAGAACGATTCGATCCCGTCGATGTCCGTACGCGGGTCCAGGTGTCGGGCAGAGATCTTTCCCGAGCGCCGGTCGTATTCGTCGATCACGTCCAACGCCTGCTGCAGCGACGCGGCGTCGTTCGCGTCCGCCACCGCGCTGGTGCGCGGCAGCAGCGGCACGATCTCGTAATCGCTGTCCAGATTGTCCAGGACCTTGTACGTCTGATCGGACAAGCTGTATTGACGCGTCGCGGTCCAGTCGAATCGCGCGTCATTGAGATTCCCGGCGACGATCCAGTTGAGCAGGATGACCACGGCGATGGCGGCAATGACCGCGATCGCCACGTTCGTACCGTACATTGCGCGGCGTTTGGTCTGGCCGGCCACCTGAGGAGTTTTTTTTTGTGCCATGTCAAACGATCGTTTGGGTGTCAAACACGTATACGTTCGTTACAACCGCTACGCGCTTCAACTAACGCCAGCGTTTACTCTGCAATGTCACGACTGCGAGGAAAAGAAACAGCGCAATCCCGGTGATGAAAAACGTAAAGTTGCTCAAATCGATCAGCCCTTTGCTAAACGATCCGTACTGCTCGTCGACATTGAGAAAAAAGACAGCCTCCCGCATCCAGTCGCTCAAAAACTCGGCGCGTTTGAGCAGGTGCATGCCGATCGTCAGAAACCCGGTGATGAGCACGGTGATCAGAAAGGCGATGATCTGGTTCTGTGTTATTGATGAAACGAACACGCCGATCGCCATGTACAGGCCACCGACGAAAAGCAGTCCGACCGCGCCCGATGCGATGGGCCCATAGTCCGGATCGGCATTGATCTCCAGCACGATCAGGTGTACGACCAGCGGGCTGAGCATGACCAGGAAAAACCCCAAGCCGCCGATCCACTTGCCGGTGATAACCTGCGCATCACTGATTGGCGAGGTCATCAGCGGCTCGATCGTACCGCTGCGCAGCTCTTCGCTGACCAGGCGCATGCTGATCGCGGGCACGATAAACGCCATGAGCCAGACAATCCACCCGAACTCGTCGCGCAGCGTCGCCGCCTGGCCTGGAATAAATGACATCAGGAACAGGAGCGTCGACACCAGTGCAAACACGCCCAGCACGACGTAGGCAATCGGCGAGTAAAACAGGCTCGTCAACTCGCGTTTGGCAATGGTGAGTGTGGGCATGGGTGGGGTTTGGGTTCGCGGTTGCGTAATTTAGGTTTCAGGTTTGCGACCAGCGCACATCTGTGAAATCACCTTCACATCGATGTGCCAGACAATCAAAAGTCAAAAATCTACCTTTAAGTTTTGATGTCCGAACACTTGGTTTTCCGTACTTCACGACTCCTCCGCGCCCGCCTGGTCCTGCTTCGCGGTGACCTCACTGAAGAACCGTTCGAGGCTTGCGGTTTCGTACCGCATTTCACGAACGACCCAGTTATTGCTGGCGACGGCCTGGCCCAGCGCTTCACGTACGTCGGTTCCGCGGTCCTGGCTGACCGTCGTGGTCGTCCAGCCGTCGATCGAGGTGGTCTCCAGAGACTCGACCCCGTGAATCGACGCGAACGCCTTGTTGACAGATTCGCTGCTGGCTTTGACTTCAACGACGATGCGCGACTCCTCGGCGACCGATCGTCGCAGTTCGTCAGGCGCGCCTTCCGCGACGATCTTGCCGTTGGCGATGATCATCACGCGGTCGGCGCTCTGCTCAACTTCCTGCAGAATGTGCGTGGACAGCATGATCGTGTGCTGGCCCTTGAGTTCGGCGATAAGTTGCCGCACATTGCGAATCTGGTTGGGGTCCAGCCCTGCGGTCGGTTCGTCAAGGATCAAAACGGGTGGGTCGTGCAGCATCGCCTGCGCCAGGCCGACGCGCTGCCTGTTGCCTTTGGATAAATTACCGATCACGCGATTGCGCACCTGCTCAAGGCCACAACGGTCGCAGACGATATCGATGCGTTGCCGGCGTTGCTCCCGGTCCATGCCGAACAGTTTGCCGCGGTAGTGCAGGTACTCCGCGACGCGCATCTCGGGGTAGAGCGGCGTATTTTCGGGCTGATAACCGATGGCGGCACGGGCGGACTGCGAGTCGGTGAGTACGTCGCACTCGTTGATGCGGATCGTGCCGTTGGTCGGCGGCAGAAAGCCGGTGAGCATGCGCAGCGTCGTCGACTTGCCTGCACCGTTGGGCCCGAGAAAGCCGACGATCTGACCCTTGGGAATCTGGAAGGTCAGATCATCAACGGCACACGTAGGCCCGTACCATTTTGTAAGATTGGAAACGTCGATCATGCGATAATCGCGCTTTGCCCGTGCGTGAGTCGATGCTGCTTCAAAGCCCACCACCACCGTGGGGTCTGGCCGTCGCTGGTGGGCCCGGAGTCTGGCTGCGGATGGCCCAATCGGCGACTTTTGGGGGGGACAACCTAACTTACGCATGACGATTCGTCAAGGTTCTGCAGCCTGGCTCAAACTCCTGGCTGCGAAACTGCCACGGGTATTCTCGGACAACGCACCGGCCACAACGCGCGGCGCTCGCAGCGGGGGGCCTGGACCCTGGGAGTGATGGTTCAAGCACCGCCTACGAGCCCGGCGCCGTGCTCTGCGATCAGTTGCGTGAAAACCGGGCCGTACTGCCGCAGTTTGTGAGTTCCCACACCCTTGACGGCGATAAACTGGTCGAGGTCGACGGGTTTGGTCTGAGCCATGTGTTTCAGTGACGCGTCCGAGAACACAACGTAAGGGGGTACGGCCTTTTCCGATGCGAGTTGCCGGCGAAGCCCGCGCAGTTTCTCGAACAGTTGGTCATCGACCGACAACTCGAGGTTGCCGGCGCCCACGGTTTGGTTGCTTGATGCACCGGCTGACGCTCGCCGCGACGCACCGCCGCGCCTGGGCTGCGCACGCGGCTGTGCCATGATGACCTTTTCCTCGCCGTGCAACACCGGCCGGCTCGACGCGGTGAGGTGAACGGTCGGGTACTCGTCCGCCGACTGAGCCAACTGACCCAGGGCGATCAGCGTCTGGGCGATACGCCGCCACTGCGCAGCGGGCACGTCCGCGCCGATGTTGAATACACTCAAATCGTGATGGCCCCAGCGCGACACTTTCTCCGTGTCACTGCCGCGCAGCACGTCAATCACATGCCCGATGCCAAACCGCTGCTCCGTGCGTGCAACGGCCGACAGAAACTTGCGCGCCTCGTCGGTCACGTCGACCATGACCGGCGGCTTCGTGCAGTTGTCGCAATGCCCGCAGTCGCCCGCATGCGCCTGTCCGAAATACTTTAGAAGCGGCACACAACGGCAGCCGGTCGTATACGCGTAATCGAACACCTGGTCGAGCTGCCTGAACGCCCGCTGTTGTTCGGCTTCCGTCTCTTTCTGACGAATGAAAAATTCGATGCGCCCGCGATCACCAGCGGAGAAAAACAAAATGCAATCCGCATGCAGCCCGTCGCGCCCCGCGCGGCCAGACTCCTGGTAGTAGCCCTCCAGATGTCGGGGCAGGTCCGCGTGCATCACGAATCGTACATCCGGCTTGTCGATGCCCATTCCGAATGCGATGGTCGCGACCATGACCGTCGTGCCGCCGTAGACGAAATCGTGCTGGTTGCGTTTGCGCACATCAGAAGTCAGGCCAGCGTGGTAGGGCAGAGCGGCGACGCCCTGATCCTGAAGTTTGGCTGTGATCTGCTCCGTGCGCTTGCGGCTTAAACAATAGATGATGCCTTCGGCCCCGGGGTGCTCGCGCAAGTAATCCATGATCTGCCCGAACGTATCCTGTTTGGGCCGCACCTGATAGAAAAGGTTCTTGCGCTCGAAATCACCGCGATAAACGGTCGGATCGCGCAACCGAAGTTGCTCTACAATGTCGTCGGCAACGCGCAGCGTGGCGGTGGCGGTCAGTGCCATGATGGGCACGCTCTGAAACTTGCCGCCAAAGTGCTCACGCAGTTGGCTGAGCATGCGGTAATCGGGGCGAAAGTCGTGGCCCCATTCGCTGATGCAGTGCGCTTCGTCGATCGCGAACATGGCGATATCCAGTTGATCGACGAGCCACCGCCCCGCGCCGGCAAACAGACGTTCGGGCGACATGTAAATCAGGTCGTACGCGCCGCGGAGCGCCGCCGCCTCGCGACTGCGGATTTCGTCGGGGTCGATTGCCGAGTTGAGCACCGTCGAGTGGATGCCGTTGGCCTCCAGTGCGCTGTGCTGGTCCTGCATCAGTGAAATCAGCGGCGAGATGACCACGGCCGCGCCGGTGCGGACGAGCGGGGGCATCTGGTAGCAAAGCGACTTGCCGCCGCCGGTGGGCATGAGCACAAACGCATCGCGCCCGGCGATTGCATCGGCGATGATGTCGCGCTGCATCGGCCGAAAAGATTCGTGGCCAAAGCGATCCTTGAGCATCGCGTCCAGCGAGTCACCTGCGTGAGACGGAGCGTCGTTCGTGTCATTGGCGATGCTGCCGTCGATTGGTGCGGTGGGACCGTCCATGGTCATAACAGGGTAACGGTTTCGCGGCGGCATTTGCACTGCGCTAAGCCGCAAGCGGGGGGAAGGAAATTGGGCGACACTTGAATGCAGTCGATAAAAGCAGTATCGTTCGCAATTCGCCTTACGCAGAGGTGACCCCACGTTGCGATTGCGGCGGTCACCGCGACGTCAACCAGGACGCGAGTGGACCCACGACACGATGCGATTGGCTGACATCCTTCAACCTGACCGCATGAAGATCCCGCTGGTCGCCGCGGATCGGCGCGGTGCGATTGATGAACTGGTCGACGTCCTCGCCGACAGGGGGGATGTGTCGGACCGCGAGGGCATCAAGGAAGCGGTCTGGCAGCGCGAGCAGATCCGCACGACCGGCATCGGGCACGGTATCGCCATCCCGCACGCCAAGAGCGCATGTTGCGAAAAACTGGTCCTGGCGGTCGGTGTGCCCGACGAACCGATCGACTTCGACGCCGTCGACGGCCAGCCCGTGCGGGTCATCTTCCTGCTCATAAGCGCCGTCGATCAGACCGGCCCGCACATTCAGGCGCTGGCCACCATCAGCCGCATCCTCACCGACTCAAACCTGCGCGCATCGATCACCGAAGTCGCGTCGGCGCAGCAACTGCACAAACTGCTCGTCGAGCACGAGGACGCGGCGGAGTAGTGGTCCATGGTTACGGGGTGCAGGGCCATCTCCGGTCACCCCTGCTCCGTGCCGACATTGTACTGACTCATCGCCTTGTCAATGCCCTGCGCCAGCCAGCACTCGATCGCGTCGCAGGCGTTGTCGAGCGCCGGGTCGAGCTGCGTGAGTTGCTGGGGCGTGAACCGTTGGAGGACGTAGTCGACCTGCGGCACGCGGCCGGTCGCGTCGATGCCGATGCGCAGGCGGGGGTAGTCACCGCTACCAACGGCGCGCTGCACATCCGCAAGCCCGTTATGCCCGCCGGCGCTGCCCGCGGCGCGCAGGCGAATCCGTCCGCAGGGCAGCGCCACATCGTCGACCATGATCAGCAGTTCGGAGGTATCGAGTTTATAGAAGTCAAGCGCTTCGCGCACCGCCTGCCCCGACCGGTTCATGAACGTCATCGGCTGCATGAGCAGACATTTGGCGTCACAGATGACGCCGTCGATGACGGCGGCGTGGAATTTGGATTTGAGCCGGCCGGCGTCGAGCAGGCCATGGCGGCGGGCGAATCGTTCGATGGCCATGAACCCGGCATTGTGACGGGTCTTGTCGTATTGTGTGCCGGGGTTGCCGAGGCCGACGATCAGATGCATGGACGGCGCCACGCGGCAGGCACTCCTGGCCCGTCGCGAAACCGGTGAATGGGATCAGTCCGTGGATTCGACTTCGCCTTCCTCTTCCTTCTTGCCGATCACCTGGGGCTCCTCGCTGCTTTCGACTTCGGGGGTCAGTTCATCGTCCTCTTCGCCCACTGCGGCGATCTGGACCGACGCAACGACCGTCTCAGCATCGGTCACCGCCTTGACGCCTTCGGGAAACTCCAAATCCCCGACGGTCAGCGAGGCCCCCACGCTCAGCTCCGACACGTCTGCACGAACATTCTCGGGGATGTTTGTCGCGAGGCACTCGATTTCGACCCGGGCCAGCGGCTGGTGCAGGAACGTGTGCGCTTCCTTGAGGCCGTCCGCCTCGCCACTGGTGACGACATCAATCTCGACGATGACCGCTTCGTTCAGGTCCACACGGGTCAGGTCCAGGTGAATGATCTGTGTGCCCAGATAATCCCACTGCACGTCCTTGACAAGGCAGGACTCGGTGTTGCCGTCGGCGACAACCTCGAGCAGGTGCGCGTGATGGTGCAGCACGTCGGTGATCTGCTTGCGGTCCACCGACAGATGCGCAGGCTCCTGCTTGTGACCATAGATCACCAGCGGGATGCGCCCGTTCTTTCGCAGTCGCGTCGCATCGTGGCTGCCCAGTACGGCTCGGGGGGTGGCGTCCACTTGCGGGATGGTTTGCGTGGCCATGACGAGTCCTCACGAACAAACGTGCGTTCCAACGTGTCTTCCGATCAACCGCACACAATCGAGCCAAACATCCTAACTGCAATTGTCGTGGTTGTCACTTGCCGTGGTGGCGGAACAGGCTGGACACGGACAGGTTGTGGTGAATGCGATGGATCGCCTCACCCAGCAACTCGGCGACGGTCAGGACGGCGAGTTTGTCCTCGATGGGCTTGCACCGGCCTTCGGTGGGAATGGTGTCCGTCACGGCGACGTGTGTAATGGGCGCTTCGGCGATCCGTTCGATCGCCAGTCCGACCAGCACCGGGTGGGTCGCCGCGGCGATGACGTCCGTGGCTCCGTTTTGTTTGACCAGGGTGGCGGCTTTGCACATCGTGCCGGCCGTGCTGATCATGTCATCAATCATCAGCACGGTCTTGCCCTTCACGTCGCCGATGATGTTGGTCGATTCGACGTCGCGGTCGCTCTTGCGCGTTTTGTCGATGATCGCCAGATCGCCGCCGAGCAGGTCGGCGTAGGTCGTGGCCTCCTTGACATTGCCCACGTCAGGGCTGACGAGCACGATGTCGCCCATCTGCTCGCGCATGGCGTTGAGGTATTTCACGATAACGGGCGCAGCGTGCAGGTGATCAACGGGGATGTCGAAAAAGCCCTGAATCTGCGCCGCGTGCAGGTCCATCGCCAGCACGCGGTCAGCGCCGGCGGTCGTGATCAGGTTCGCCACCAGTTTCGCGGTGATCGGAGTGCGGCCTTCGTCCTTGCGGTCCTGGCGTGCATAACCAAAGTACGGCAGCACGGCCGTCACCCGCCGGGCACTGGCGCGCTTGAGGCAATCGATGTGAATGAGCAGTTCCATCAGGTGCGCGTTGACCGGGTGATAGGTTGACTGCACGACGAAACAATCACGCCCGCGCACATCCTCGTCCACCTTCATAATGATTTCGCCGTCAGCGAACATTTCCGTGCGCGACTGGCCCGGCGGCAGTTCCAGGTGCTCGCAGATGCGACGCCCCAGGTCGCGCGACGCCCGACCGGCGAAGACCTTCAAACCGTCACGGTCCTTGGAGCTCATGCCGACTCCTCCAGCCGTTCGCCATTGACGTTCGTCATCGTGGTTCGCGTTCGCAACACGTGTTCAACCTGTTTGAGTTGCTCGGTCGTATTCACACCCATCACCTGCTCGGCGGGCACGGCGCCCACGACACTCACGCGGTCGCCCGATGCTTTGAGCACCTCAGGGACGTCCGTCAGATAATACTCGTTCTGCGCATTGTCGTTTCTGATCCGGGTCAGCGCCGTGAACAACTTGTCGCTTTGAAAACAGTAGTAACTGGGATTGATCTCGCGGACGGCCAACTGCTCGGGCGTGGCGTCTTTATGCTCGACGATGCGCACGAACGAGCCGTCGGAATCGCGCAGCACTCGGCCGTAGCCGGTCGGGTCGTCGAGCACCGCCGTGGCAACGGTCGCCGCGGCACCGGTCGCATGGTGCTCCTCGATCAGCGAGGTCAGTGTCCGTGCCTGCACCAGTGGCGCGTCACCGGCCAGAACCAGCACATCGTTTGTTGGCGCGTCGTCAAACGATGGCCTGGCCATCATCACCGCGTGCCCGGTTCCCAGGCGTTCGTGCTGCTCGACGAATGTACACCGGGGCAGGCCCGCCATCGCCGCTCGGACGGCGTCGGCCTGATATCCGACAACGACAACGCATCGGTTCACGCCGGCCTCGAAGCACGCATCGACCACCCAGCACACCAGAGGCCGGCCTGCTGCTTCGTACAGTACCTTCGCCTTGCCCCCGCCCATCCGCGTGCCCTGTCCGGCCGCGAGCACGATCGCATCCAGGGAATTTGCGATCTCCGATTTGCGATTTGCGATTTGTGTTGTCATCAGTGGTCACGGAGTGTGGCTGGCGCAAACCATTCAATGAACCACAGAGGACCCAGAGGAGGATCAGAATATGCTGCCAGACGGTGCGCATCGCTGCTCGCTCCGTCACTTGCGGCACAGGTGTTATTCCTTTTTATTTCTGTGCCCTCTTGTGGTTATTAATTCGAATATGTCCTCCAAATCAAAAAAACGACAATCGAACAAGCCCGCCTGGATTCGAACCAGGACCGCCAGTACCAAAAACTGGTGTGCTACCATTACACCACGGGCCTGTCGACCCAAAGTGTAGGTGCAAAGTCACGAGCCGGAAAGTCAAAGGATAGGGATCACGGGCTTGAGGCCAGCTGGCCTGGAAGCTAACATTCGTGACGTTCCGGATCACGCTCTTGATTGGAGCCATGTACATCGATAGTGCGATTATCATGGACCAAGAGACTTGTTTTCCAGGTTGATGGATTCCGATTCCAGAGACGGGTCCAGCCCCTCATGATGTCACGCAATCCTGATCAATATGGGAACGGCTGGCCACGAATGAAGACATTCGGGCTGGCGGTTGCGGTGATCGTCGTTTCGGCTTGTGCGGTCGCCGTGGCCGACCAGATCACGCTCAAGACTGGAGACGTGCTGATTGGCGAGGTGACCGAGAGGTCCGATGACCACGTGAGGCTTGAGCACCCGGTGCTGGGTTCGCTTGCGATTCCAGCGGAGCAGGTGGCGTCAGTGGCGGTTGACGCGACGGGGCAGGCGCCCGTTGTTGAATCACCCGCGGGCCAGGTGGAGGCAGCGCAGGTGGGTGATAAGGCCGAGTCGAGCGCCAAGCCGCAAGCGGCCCGGACGCCCAAGAGGCGGCTGCTCTTTGCCGGATGGGACGCGTCGCTTGAGATTGGGATCAATGGCAGTCAGGGTAACTCCGAAACGCTCAACGCGCGCGTTGCATTCAACGCGGCGAAGGAAGACGACCTGCACCGATGGAAAATCGCCGCGTCGTATCACACTGCTACCAGCGGCGGCGACGCGACACGCAACGAATCGATGGCCGGGTTGACGAAGGACTGGCTGCTGCCGGGCTCGCTCTGGTTTTATTTTGCAGCCGGGCGGATCGATATCGATGAGTTTGAGTCTTGGGATTTCCGTCTGTCGGGCACCGGGGGCATCGGGTTGGAACTCGTCAATAGAGGCGACCTGGAAGCCCGCGTGCGCGCCGGTCTGGGTGGTCGTGCGGAGTTCGGGGGCGATGCTGACGACAAAATCAAACCCGAAGCCAGCCTCGGCGGCGAACTGGTCTGGCAGATCAACGACCGTCAGCAACTTTCCATCAGCAGCACGGTTTACCCCGAACTCGCCGAGCTCGGCGAACTGCGCATCACCTTGGCCGTTGACTGGCAGCTCAAAATCGATCAGGCCGACGACATCAGCCTCAAGGTTGGGCTCAAGAACGAGTACGAGTCCGGCACGGAAGGTGACGCGGAACACAACGACCTGAAGTATTACCTGATGTTGTTGCATGGGTTTTGAGAAGATGCGGATCGCGGGCGCACTGCGGTTGCATATGAATGGTTGCGATGATGACCGATACGGATCCAGAGCAATTGACAACGCAACTCACACGCGGTGTTGAGGGGCTGTACGCCGAGGCGGAACTGAAGTCAAAGCTGTCCGCCGGTCGGCCGCTGCGCATCAAGCTCGGACTCGACCCGACTGCGCCGGACATTCACCTGGGACACAGCGTCGTGCTGCGCAAGATGCGCCTTTTTCAGGACATTGGCCACAAGGCGGTACTGATCGTCGGCGACTACACGGCAAAGATCGGTGACCCGTCGGGCCGCGATATCACCCGGCCTGTGCTCGATGACAACACAATTGCGCGCAATGTGCAAACATACCTCGACCAGGCCGGCCTTATTATTGACACCGCGCCGGACAAACTCGAAGTGCGCCACAACTCCGAATGGCTGGCGACACTGTCATTTTCCGACGTGCTGCACCTGACCGGTCAGGTCACCGTGCAGCAGATGCTGCATCGCGAGAACTTCAAGCAGCGCATGGCGGATGAGCGCGAAATCGTGGTCAGCGAGTTCATGTACCCGCTGATGCAGGGTTACGACTCGGTCATGATCGAAGCCGACGTCGAGCTTGGCGGCACCGAC
>NZCH01000038.1 GCA_002688155.1 Phycisphaerae bacterium | reverse complement strand
TCTTATCGAGCATGCGATGATCATGCGTCGCGCAGATGACTGTCACGCCGCGATGTTCGTTGAGCTGGCGCAAAATGTCGAGCACTTCGCGTCCCGTGTGCAGGTCGAGGTTGGCAGTAGGCTCGTCGCACAGCAGGATGCGAGGCTGGTTCGCCATCGCGCGTGCGATGGCGACACGCTGCTGTTGGCCGCCTGACATTTCGATTGGACGGTGCGACCATCGGTCCTTCAGGCCGACCAGGTCCAACAGCTCCATGCCGCGGTGCCTCGCCTTGTCCACCGGCACTGATGCAAACGCCATCGGCGTCGTCACGTTCTCCAGCGCGGTCATGTATTGGATCAAGTTGTACATTTGAAAGATGTACCCGATCTTGCGGCAGCGCAGGAACGCGAGTTCGACGGCCGTGAGCTGTGCGACGTCAACCTCATCGATCAGGACACGCCCGCTTGTCGGGCTGTCGAGTCCGCCAACCATATTGAAAAATGTACTCTTGCCTGAACCGGACGGGCCCATCACGGAAATGAACTCGCCAGTGTCGATCGAAACGTCAATACCGCGCAGCGCTTCGGTCGTGACGCCACCTTTGCGATAGTGCTTCTTCAAAGCGACTGTCCGGATGATCACGCGGCGTGCGCCGGGCGATGTGACGTGCGGATGATCGGTTGACTGGATTGTTGGCATTTGGAGGTGCCCGTGGTCGTGTACACACGTTGTGGCTGAATCATCAAGTCAGTTCATTCGACACGCATCGCCTGCATCGGCACAAGTCGCGCGGCCTTGACGGCCGGCAGCACCGTCGCCACCGCGGCGAGCAACACGCCGACCGCGATCGCCAGACCGATCACCCCGAACAAGGACGGTGCTGAAATCGCCGACTCCAGCAGCCTCCCGAACTCGCCAAACATGCGCATCATCGCGATCAACGTGCCCGCCAGAGCACCGATTGTGCCGCCGACCACGCCGAGCATGCACGCTTCGAGGATAAAGGCCGTGGCGATGTAACCGTCGAGTGCGCCCAGGCACTTGAGCGTCGCGATTTCACGAAAACGCTGCGTCACCGTCATGAGCATTGCGTTGGTGATACCCACGACGCACACAACCATCGAGACGATGACGAGCCAGATCAACCGCCCATGACTCGAATCATCGGTCGTGTCGGCACCGGCGCGCGAGGCCATGATCAGCGCTGATTCGATCTGCTTCCTGCGTGCCATGGCGGCGAGTTCGTCCGCCGTCAACGAATTCGGCGCCATGTTGTGCGTTGCCAGTATGTCCAGAAACCACCGCGCGTCGCGACGATGTCGAACGGCCGGCCAGAGTTGTTTCACTTCGACCTCGCCCGGAAGCAGATCCAGTTTCGTCGCCATCGCCTGACGTACCGGCAGGTGTGCGAGCGTGGCCTCAACGGTCGTGGCCATGGCCTGTTGCATTCCCTGCTGCGACAGCGCCACCGCGATTGCGTCGTCAAGTTCAAACCCGGCGTCACGTATCACATCGCCGAACGCGCCATCCGCTTGGCACAGCGCGTCCATGAGCGTGTCGTCTGTCAGTGACCGTGCGATTCGCTCGACCGCCCGCTGATGGCCGGCCTGAATTTGCGTCAGTTCCTTTTTCGTCATCGGCCAATCAACCAGGAAGTCATCGAAGGGTTTGCGCTGCGTCGGCAGGCGTAGCGAGGTCATTGCGGACAGCCCACGATCGAATCTCGCGTACGTCTGCGCACTGCCAAGTCGATCAAAGATCGCCGAGCCCGACGCTGTGTGCGCCAGTCGGCGGCGCTGGCCGTAGTTCAAACGCTCAAACCACGTCAGGTACAGGTCCGCCTGAGTCACTGTCGCGTGCAGAGCGTACATCCGATCGTCGTCTAAATCACTGAAGCGTTGTGACTGGATCATGACCTGGCCGCCGGTCGGCGCGTCGGCGATCCGCGAGATGAGCGCCTCGAGTGTCGGTGGCTGCGACAACATCGCATGCCAGCGTGATGTCAATCGCATGTCGAGTATGCGCTGACTGATGCTTTGCGCGACGCCATGCTTGAGAAGACTTTCGCCCACCGTGTTCATCATGAACGCGATCGCCACCGTAATGACCATCACGGTAATGATGGACCTGACGACGCGGTGACGCATGCCGTTGAACGTCATTGCCAGCGTGCGGGCAATGCCCAGCCGGGGCTGCTCTTTGATATCGATCGTGCGGGCCATGTCTTATGTTGGACTTGTGCTGGACTCATCGGAGTCGACTTGTTCGTGCATTACAAGCACCAGCGCGCCGCAACGGGCAAGATCGCTAATGTGCCCGGTGACGGCGATGCGTGCTTCGTGAAAAGTCAGGCGATGTTCGCCTGCAAACGCGTCAATAATGTTTTCAACCGTTCGGTGACCGTTGCAAAGGCGCCAGACCCGCGTGCCCAGCCGGTCGAGTTGCACGTCGCGCGTCGGGCGTGGCCGAATGATCCACGAGACCGGTGGTACGAGCCAATTCGGTCGGCGGCGAGGCACGACGATCCGCGACTGGCCCGGCTGCGTGTCCGACGCATGCGCGGCCTGGTTGTGCGCCGGCACCGTGCGCAGCATCGGCCGCCATGTTCGGCCGGTCGCGCCTGCGCGGGATTTCCTCGCGTCGCGTCGCATCATTTTCGGTGCTCCATGGCCAGGCAGCATGCCAGTGGTGTGTGGTCGTGCGCTTGCGTATTGGATGACGGCCGCTTCCTGCCGATGCGCGTCATCGCATAAAGACGTCCGTCATGCGGGCATCGCCACGCCGCTGATCCATAGTCCGGCGAGCGGGCAAGCAGACGTTTAAGACGTCCATCAATGTAGCGTCCCGCAAACTCATGCACCTGATGGCCGTCCCGGTGGTGTGTGCCGTGTTGTGCATCTCGCACCTGCCGTGGCGTTCGCGCCGTGAGCCATTGGCCAACGTCTCCCTTGAGCCAGTGATCGACCATCCCCAGCCGTTCAAACGTTTCGCCCAACGGCGAATCGCGGTTGCGTCGAAAATCAAGCATCGCGCGCGCCGGCTCCACCTCGCATCGCTGAAGTTTCAAATCAGAAGCGGGCTGCATCGTCATGCCAAACGCGCGCCATGTCGAGACGCCGTTTGCCACGGGCGCCACGCCTGCTCGCTCGAGGATCGACCGCGTCAAATCGGCGTCTACTTTGTCCGGCCAGATCAATACGACCTCCAGCAGACATTTCACCTCCTTGAAATACCGCCCGAACCGCGTCGTGAGCGCATCGGGCCCATCAACCCGCAAGCCTCGCCATCCCGCGACGTGTTCGCTCGTCGCTTTGGCATCACCCGCCCGTTCGAGATCGTGCCGATAATCGGACAACGTGCGGTCGAAATCAGGTGCAGTGTCAAATTCTTTCCAGTTGAACTCGAGCCGGTACTGGTACCGGTCAGCCATCGCACATCGCCCGGCATCCAGCCGCCGCGAATATTGCAGCATCTCCCAGTCATCGGGCAGTTCAAAACGAAAATGTCGCCATATCCACTCGCGCATTATTGTTCGGGTTCCGGGCGTGGGTGCCAAGATCAGTCCCTCGGGGATCGTGCTAACCAGGGAGCACGTGGAATGTCGTCGGCGGCTCGTTCGTGATCAGGTATGAGACGTATCCAATACACATGGGGCCGAGTCCGCCAAGCATGTCGCCGGCGATCAGCCCGATCATCAGTGGTTTGAACCGCTGGTAGGCTGCTGCGCCGCCCAATCGCGTGACCATCAGCTTCACCAGCCAGCCAATTAGAAACCCCGACGCGAACACCGCGTTGGAGTACGAGAACCAGGTCGTGAACATGACCGGGTGCAGCGGCCAGTAGGCAAATCGCAACCGGCCGGCGGTGAATGCCAACACCAGTACCAAGCCGGCGCCGATACCGCTGATCACCGGCCATTGCGGCTTCATGTCAGTTAATCGCGACCAGCCGACCGTCGCATCCGCCAGTTCGATATTGTCCTGGGCGCTGAGCTTGTGATTCACCCGCACAGTCTCATTATATGGCATGTGGATGACACTGTTGTTCGCCCAACCGTCGCCTTTGTTGTAACCGTAATGGTAAACCAGCATCAGCGCCGCCGGCACCGCCACCGCCAGGCCCAGCGCCAGCGCTACGGCGCACCACAATCCCGTGCGACCAGTGCGCACTTGGCGCAGGTCGACGATCTTCAACCCGTTGACGATAAACGGCATCAGCGCTTCGCGAGGATCGATCGTGAACATCATGCCCAGCATCATCAGAATAAGCAGCGTCCTGGGCTCCAGGGCAACATAACCAAACGCCGCCGCCATGATCGCCGTGGGAAACCAGTACGGTTGAATCATGAACAACCCGGTTTCGGCATGGATGCGGCTCATGACCAGAAACAGGATAACCAGCAGCGTTGAGAGGATGATCGCGAGCCGCCAGTCCACTCCGAACGTGATGAGCAAAACGTTAAACACGAACATCGCGGCGCCGAACGTCCGCGCGCCCCACACACTGGCGGGATCAATTGTCTGACTCGACTTGATGCCAACGGCACGCCGCAGGACGTGCAGGTAATAGTGCCTCCCCATGAGTACGATCGCGAGAAACATCCCCAGGAATGAGCCGAACACCTGGCCGGAGCGAATCTGCGGCCCTATGAACGTCCCCTCGTTCAGGTGAATTCCGTACGTCAGGAACATGCCCGCGATGACCGCGTAAATATAGGGGCCGAGCCCCAGCGAAAGAGATACATCCGTGGCCAGAAAGTATGCAATTGCCACAACACTGAAATAGATTCTGATTTGAGACAGCGAGCTGACGGGCAGCCCCTGACTCAGTGTAGGAAACTTGGCGAAGATCGCATGCAGGTTCCAGTTGAGGTTGATCTGCGGTATCTGGTCCGGCCAAACCGTGCTCGCATAGTTGGTCATGTGAATCGTAAACACAAACAACAGCGCGAACCAGAACAGCCGGTTGCGAAACACCGCCCCGTTGGGCTTGTCTTGATCCGGCAACAGCGCGTTTGCAAACGCCGCGATCGGGTACGGCAGATGCTCATGGTCCGACCACTGCCGGTGTACGACCACCGACAACCCAATCAGGCCCACCCAGAACACGAGGATCAGTGGCAGCCAGAACGTCAGCGTGTCTTGCCACGCCGGCCAGGGCACGTCCACGCCGCCTCGAATGAATCCACCAACCACGTGCGAATGATTCTGGGCTGTCACGTCGGTGAGCATCGCGTCAGGTGTCATGTCAAGCACGCCCTGCGACTGCCAGCTCGACTCAACGCGGTTGTAATGATGCGGCATCACCAACAGCCCCGGCAGGTAGCGCATCAGGCCGGACCCGGGCACCACACACGCCGCCAGCGTCAAAACCACAATCACCGCCAACTCGCCACCGCTGAATGCCCATCGCCGCATCAGACGAAACAGCAGCGGGTTCACCACGATGAGAAAGAGAATCAACCCCCCGAACACCGATATGGGCATATGATTGCCCACAAAGAACGTCTGCTTCATCACCTGGTCGTTGAAATATGTGAACGCGCAGACGAACATGGCGCCAAGCAGCCCAAGAAGTATCGCGCGAATCGTCATTGGTAACCGCACAGTCTAACACACGGCGGGTGGTCAACTTGGCTACGATAATCACGGCCGCGATGCGCGCAGGGGCGAGGACTTGAGTCTCCCGTTCCATACTCGAAACGTAAATGCCGACACTCGACACGATGTCAGACGACCATTTCCAACTTGTCAGTGAATTCGCGCCCATGGGCGATCAGCCCGGCGCAATAGATGAGATCGTGCAGGCGGCCCAGCAAGGCAACAAGTACCAGGCGCTGCTGGGTGTGACGGGCTCGGGCAAGACGTTCACCATGGCCAACGTCATCGCGCAGCTCAACAGGCCGACACTGGTGATCAGCCACAACAAGACGCTCGCCGCACAGCTTTACGAAGAGTTTCGGGAGTTGTTCCCCAACAACGCCGTGTGCTATTTCGTTTCGTACTACGACTACTACCAGCCCGAAGCGTACATCCCGCAGCGCGACATCTACATCGAAAAAGACTCGTCGCGCAATGATGATCTGG
>NZCH01000037.1 GCA_002688155.1 Phycisphaerae bacterium | reverse complement strand
CGGTGGAGCTGAAATTGGATATAATTTGGTTATAGTACTTTTTGTTTCTGTTTGGACTTGTGATTCCTCTTTGTGAACGGTCAACCACTGCGGGTAATGCTGCGCGACGTACTCATCGCACTGGGCACTCATATAGATCGGCGCACGGATGCCCCGCTTGTGCAGCGCTTCGATCTGCTCGCCCAGCAAATCGTGTCCCTTGCGCAGTCCCGGATGCCGCGCTTCGTGGTCCGTGCCGTAGTACAACAGCCCGTGGTGGCACTTGCCGAACAGCGTCACGTTGTTGACATTTGCCTGCGCCATCGTGTCGCCAAACACGTCGGCGTCGAATTCATGCCCGACATCGTCGATCCCGATGCTCGTATGAAAGTCCAGGTGAATCTGGCGGTACGGCAGGTCGATGGTCATGGTGCGATTTCCGATTCTCGATTTCACCAGCGCAGCACAATCGTATCGACTTTTGACTTTCCGACTTGCGACTACGGATAAAAACAGCCGCGGCCAGAGGCCACGGCTGCTGGGGATGGGGCTCTTTACATCGCCCCCGGGGTGGAGCGCGATGGTGGTTACTTCACTTCAATCCGGCGCGGTTTAACTTCCTCGCGTTTGTGCAGTGTCAGGTGCAACACGCCGTGGTCCAGTTTCGCGTCAACTTTGTTTTCGTCGACGGTCTTGGGCACGGTGAATGCCCGAGACACGCGCGTGAAGCGCCGCTCGTTCAGGTGTTTTTTACCTTCGGGCGTTTCCCCGGCATCGCGCTGCGCGTCAATGCGAAGCACGCCGTTCTCGAGCGTCACGTCGATCTGGTCCGTGGTGAAGCCGGGCAACTCGGCCTCGAGCGTCACGTGGTCGTTGTCCTCGCGAATGTCAACCGGATACGCCGCGGTGACATCCTCATCCGCACCTGTGAACGGCCCAAGCAGGTCGCCAAAGTCGCGTCCAAACCAATCCCAGGGGTTTCGCACATTCATCGGTCGTCGTCTTGTCGTTGTCAGTACCATTGTGGTGCTCCTTTCTTGCATGACGTTTGAGCGTCCGCCCTGTTTGCCGGCACGCCGTTTGCTTTTCGTCGCCACTGTTTTCCATACAATTTTCGTGCCAACAAGCACAACAGTTAAGTTGCTGTAATAAATATACTTACATGCATCAACAATGCCACAAACCTGCCATGTTGGCAGTCGTTATCCACAACGGGATGCGGCCTTGGCAATCAGATCTGCCCGGCAATCACCAAAGCGGGGACCAATGTTGCGGTCCGGCCGCCAAAACCGCCATCTCATTGCCGACGCGCTTTGCCAGCGCGACGTGACGCGACCACAATAAGGCCATGTCCGTACGAGCTGCCATCATCGGCCCCACCGGCTACACCGGGTTGCACCTTGTCCGCATCCTGTCGCGCCATCCCGGCGCGCATCTGACGTATCTGGCGAGCCGGCGTGATCCGCCGCCAAACATCTGTGACGAGTTTGCGCAACTGGCCGGGCGCATCGACGCGTCGGTCGCTCAATGTCAACCGATCGACGTGGATGCAATCGAGCGTGTTGCCGACATCGCATTCACCGCGCTGCCGCATCGCGCCGCGATGCGCATCGTGCCTGAGTTACTCGACGCCGGACTGCGGGTCGTCGACCTGTCGGCCGACTACCGATTCGATGATGCGCAGCGGTACGAGTCCACCTACCAACACGCACATGAAGACGCCACGAACCTGGCGCATGCGGTGTACGGCCTGCCGGAACTGTTGCGCGACAATATCAAGCCCGCGCGGCTCGTGGCGAATCCCGGTTGTTATCCCACGGCCGCGGCGCTGGCGATCGCGCCGCTGCTGCGCGAAGAACTGATCGACATCCGCGGCAGCATCATCATCAACGCCGCCTCCGGCATCACCGGCGCGGGAAGAACACCCAAACCCAACCTGCACTTCCCACACGTGCACAACGGATACGCGGCATACGGTGCCATCGGTGGTCACCGCCATCAGCCGGAGATTGAACAGACGCTTTCAAGCATCGCGGGCAGCGCAGTGCGCACGCTGTTCGTGCCGCACCTGCTGCCGATCGACCAGGGCATCCTCGAAACGATTTACCTGACCCCAACGTCCGACGTAACGACGCAAACGCTGCACGAGTTGTTTGAGCGCACTTACGACGGCGAGCCGTTCGTACGCGTGCGAACTGAACCGCCGAACGTGCGCGACGTGCGTGATTCGAACTTCTGCGACCTGTGTGTCGCCGTGCCCGCACGCGCGCGGCGCATTGTCGTGTTCAGCGCGATCGACAACATGATCAAAGGTGCGGCCGGCCAGGCGGTGCAGAACATGAACCTGATGTTCGGCCTGACGGAAACCGCAGGACTGGAGTAGGAAAAGTTCACTCCACGTAACTCTGCGTGTCTGGCGGTGCAGGTGCTTGCGGCGTCCGGAACCCGGACACATCCATGACGTTGTGCAGGCGGTCCAGTTCATACTGCGCCTCGTCGTCGTCCGGGTATTTCGTGAGCAGCTGTTCGAGATAGCGCTCTGCGCCTGTGTAGTCTTTTTCCTCCCGCGCGATCTGATACAGCAAAAACAACACATTGCGATCGGTAGGCGACAAGGCACGCGCAGCGGCGATCAAGCCCTTGGCGTCCTTGAAGTTGTCCTGTTCCAGTTCGTAACGCGCCAGGGCGACATGGGACCGCAGGTCCGTCGGGCGTTTCTTGATGATGTAGCCGTAACATTCGGCGGCCAGCTTCGACTGATCATTGCGTTCATACAGGTGGGCGAGCCGGCGCATCAACTGCGCAGAGAATCGAGTGGTGGCGTCCTCCGCCTCACGCAGCAAACTGATCGCTTCCTTGTCGCCTCCGGGCGTGCCCTGCGCCTCATGCGCTGCGGCGAGATTGAACTTCGCCACGGGATTATACGGTTGACGCTGATAGTCAAACCGCATGAGCGTGATCGTGTCCATCCATTTGTCGTTGACCGTGTACACGACGTACCACATCATTAGTCCAACGATGATGCATACGATCGTCGCGAACGCGCGCAGGCGGTCCGACCCGATGCTGAACCGGTGAATGACCGCCGCTGCCGCCATCGCGCCGGCAGCAACAAACGGCAGCGCCAGCCGGTTCGTCGCGTACGGGCCGATCGGAAACAAAAGGTGACCCACGATCGCGTAATGCCCCGCCGCCAGCGCGATCGGAATGCAAAGCCAGCTATTCTTACGCAATGTGTGCACGAACGCCACGCCCGCCGAGACGAGCAACAACAACCCGAATCCGGCCGGCGCATCGGACCACGTGGGCACCGACGCGGGAATGTGGTTGAACGTCGACTCTGGCCAGAAGACCTGCCGCACGTAGAACGACGCGATCGACAGCGCGGCGGGCACGCGTTCTTCAACGCCCATCGCCAGCAGCGGGTTGCTTGTCAGGTCCTGTTGCTGGTCTCCGAAGCGAAAGCCCCAGCCCACGGCGTCCGTGCGCGCAATCAGGTACAGCACGGTGGGAATCAATATCAGCGCCGCCGAGACCGCGACGACGCGGTTCGAGTGCGCCTTGTCCGCCAGTTCCGGCCGATGGCTGAGCAACCAGTGCTGCACCAGTGCCAGCGGAATCAGAGCCAGGCCTGTCTCCTTTGACCCGACCGCAAACACGGCAAAAAGCACCGCGGCGATCATCCAGCCCAGCGACCATCCGCCTTTGCGCAGTGCCCGGCATTGCGCGTATCCGAACCCGATGATGCCCAACAGTGCCAATTGGTCGGCCCGGCCGACCAGATGATTGATCGATTCGGTCTGCACCGGATGCGCAATGAACAGCGCCGCCGCCAGCCACGCCGCCGCGCGGTCGACGTACTGCGCCAGCCACAACGCCATCACGATGCCGATCGCCGCGAGCAGTCCGATGTTCACGATGCGAAACGCCGCGCTGGTCGGAAGTGGCGTGATGCGCTGATTCAGCCAATGCACCAGCGCCGTCACCGGCCGGTACCGGCTTGCGCCCGAGTCGCTGCGGGGATATGCGCGCTGCACCAGCGCTTGCGTGTTCTGCGGATCGGACGCCGTTGCCGTCACCGGTACGCCATGATCTAAAAGGAAAATCGGACGATTGACCGTCTGCACGTACAACCCCAGCGCGAGCACCACCAGCACCATCGGCAGGGAAAGGTGGTCTACCAGCCGAAGCGAAGAGGATGAGGTTGGAGCGAGTTGATCAGCGGGCATGGGATGTTCAGAAATACTCCAGCCGCCGCACGATAACGCAACCGCTGGATCACCATGTAACTTATCGACCGGACACCTATGCGCCCTTGGACGTTACCCCCACCTTCGGGCAGTCATCGGCAATCGGGCAGTTATCGCACTTGGGCTTGCGGGCCGGGCAAAGGTTTCGGCCGTGATGTATCAGGAGATGCGAGAGCAGCGCCCAGTTTTTTCGCGGAAACAGCGGCATCAGGTCCAATTCGATTTTTTTCGGGTCCCTGGCCCTGGTCAACCCCATGCGGTTGGTGAGCCGGGCGACGTGCGTATCGACCACGACGCCTTCGTTTTTTCCAAACGCATTGCCCAGCACGACATTGGCCGTCTTGCGCGCCACGCCCGGAAGGGCGGTCAGTTCGTCCATGCCGTCAGGCACGTCGCCCGCGTGGTCTTTCATGATCAATTGCGAGGCGCCCTTAAGTGACTTGGCCTTGTTGCGGAAGAAACCGGTCGTGCGAACGAGTTCCTCGAGGTCATCCTGCGGGGCGCCCGCCATTTTTGCCGGTGTCGGGTACTTCTTGAACAGCGCCGGCGTGACCATGTTCACACGCACATCCGTGCACTGGGCCGATAGGATCGTCGATACGAGCAGTTCGAAGGCGTTCTTGTGCTCAAGCGCACATTTCGCGTCGGGGTAGGTCTTGCGCAGCGATTTGTAAATGCGCGCGGCACGTTTAAGCTGGTCGTCTGCCACGCGGAGCGGTTTTGACTTCGGTTTCCCGCGTGCGGGCTTTCGTTTCTTTGTGGCAGGCATGGGTGGTTTGATCTGTTGACAAGCCGGGTGCACCTGCGGTGCGACCGCTACGCGCCCCGGGTTGGCGTCTCATTGTGAGCATCCGTGTGCACGCAGCAACCCTCGACGAACGTTTCGCCGTGTTCCCATATTTCACGCTTCCACACGGGTAATTCGTGCTTGACGCGTTCAATCAAATATCGACAGGCGTCGAACGCTGAAGCGCGGTGCGGTGTGGCGACCTGAATTACAATGCTCGCCTCACCCGGCGGCAGCACGCCGTGCGCATGCACAAGCCGAATCGCCTTGCAGCCAAACTTCGCAGAAGCGGCGGCCGCCATCTCGTGCAACAACTTGTTTGCCATCGGCGCATACACCTCGTATTCGAGCCGCATCAACCCCCCGTGCTGCGAGTGCGTCTCCACCCGCGTGCGCCCAAGAAACACCGCCTCTGCGCCACAGTCCGCCGGCCAATCCATCACCGCCACCGCCACAGGCCCATCATGCAGGCCTGTGTCAATCGCGCACGCATCTGTCGTCGACACTACATCCGTCATCTCAAGTATTGTAGTGCAACAATGACACAAAAACGGCACGCTGATCACGATCACCCATCACGTAGTTCTTTGACTTGCAATTTTCCGACCTTCTGAGTTTCCGTGTTTCGAGTGCGGTAACAACCTGCGATCACAGTGCGTGGGCAGTACTTGCCTGGAATACGCCCACCCGATCGTCGAATCGACCGACGTCGCAGGACCCGCCTGCTCCTGTCAAAATGACGGATGACGGGTTGGAAAAGGCGGAGTGTTCGACAACTGCTCAGAACGGCTTGACGTCCGGGATATTTTTGTCGCAGCCATGCGCCGTACTCAGCAAGTTCGCAAGTGCCCTGGCACGTGTTTACACCGTCCGTGCGGCCATTCTTGCGGCGTGCATTATGGCCCTGATCCTAGTATCTGCCGCTCTGATCGAGCAGGTGACATCAGATTCAGTAGATGGAATCATCGTGGGAACTGACGTGATGTGTATCCACATGCCGGCGCTTGGACACAGAAGATAATTGGGTATGTCCGGTCAAGAGTCTCGAGCGCCTGCCATGGGGTGGGTGATTGATTGGGTCAGGCTTGCGGAACGATGTTCGCGCGAAGTGGTCACTCATCACCCGCCTCTGTCACCTCATCGCGCAACTGGCGCAGCAGGTCAAATGCTTCGAGTGGCGAGAGTTTTTCCAACTCGACGTGGCGCAGGCGGTCGATGGCTGGGTGTTCGATGTATTCGGTGGCAAACAGCGACATCTGCGGGTCGTTGCCCATGCCGGTGCATCGGCGTGAACCGTTGCCGCCAGCTGGTGATGTTGCATCGATGAGCGTTCCACCTTCGTGCGAGACGGCGAGTTGGCCCAACAGGTCGGTCGCGCGCTGGACAACGTCGCCGGGCAGGCCGGCGATCCTGGCGACGTGGATGCCGTAGCTGCGGTTGGCGGCGCCCGGAACGATGCGATGAAGAAAGACGACCTGGTCCTGCCATTCACGGACGGTCACGTTCAAATTGGTCACGCTGTCGTGCTGCTCGGCCAGTTGTGTCAGCTCGTGGTAGTGCGTGGCGAAGAGCGTTCGGCAGCCGCGGGTTGAGAGGTACTCGGCGATGGCCCACGCGAGTGACAAGCCGTCGAGCGTGCTGGTGCCGCGGCCGATCTCGTCGAGGATGATCAGCGAGTTCGGCGTGGCGTAGTGGCAGATGCTGGCGGTCTCGGTCATTTCGACCATGAAGGTCGATTGCCCGGCGTGTAGTTCGTCGGCTGCGCCGACGCGTGTGAAGATGCGGTCGCACAGTCCGATCGTCGCGGCGGCGGCGGGCACGAACGCGCCCGTGTGCGCGAGCAAAACGATCAGCGCGGTCTGACGGATGTACGTTGACTTGCCCGCCATGTTCGGGCCGGTGATCAGCGCCAGCGTCGGGCCGCCACCCAATTCCACGTCGTTGGGCACGAACCGATCGCCGAGCATTTCGTCGAGTACGGGATGTCGGCCTGCGGTGATCTGCAGGACCGGGCCATCCACGATCATCGGCAAAACGTACTGATGCCGCGCCGCACGGCGGGCGAAACACGCAAGCACGTCCAACTCCGCCACCGCCTGAGCGAAGGTGTGCAGTTTCGGCAGGTGCTTCTGCGCGTTGTTGCACAGGCCGGCGAAAAGAGACTGCTCGCGCGCGATGGCGCGCTCGCGGGCGCTGAGCACCTTGCCTTCGTATTCCTTGAGTTCCGACGTGATGAAACGCTCGGCATTCTTGAGCGTTTGCTTTCTCGTCCAGTTGTCAGGTGCCTTATCGCGGTTCGCAGCCGTCAGTTCGATGTAGTAACCAAACACCTTGTTGAACCCGACCTTGAGCGACGTGATCCCCGTCTGGTCGATGAGCTGTTTCTGGTATTGCGCGAGCCATGAGTCGCTGTCTCGTTGCAGGCCACGGTACTCGTCGAGTTGGACGTCGAACCCGTCGCGGAACAGGCCGCCTTCGCGCAGGTGCGCGGGTACGTCGTCATCGACGCATGCATTTGCGACGTGATGTGCAAGCTCGGCCAGCGCGACGGAGACGTCGACAAGCTGGTTGCAGTAATGTTTGACCGCGGGCCGATCGGCAAGCAGTTGCGCGAGGCCCACGGCCTGGTTGGCGCTGTGGCCCAGCGCAACGACGTCGCGCGGACTCGCGCGGGCGACACTGATGCGGCCGATGATCCGCTCAACGTCCTGCACCTGGTCGAGTGATGCGGCCAACTCGATGGCGAACCGCTCGTCCTCCACCAGCGCGGTGACGACGCGCTGACGCTGCTGAATCGGCTCACGCTGACGCAGCGGGTACGCCAGCCAGTGGCGCAGCATTCGCTTGCCCATCGCCGTGCGGCAGCTTTGCAGTACACCCAGCAGACTGCCGTGCGTTTCGCCGGTACGCATCGTTGTTTCGACTTCAAGGCTATGCAGTGACGTGCGGTCGATGACCAGATAGTTTGCTGGTTCGAACGTGCGAGGCGGCTGCAGGTGTGCGATCCGCGAGTGTGTTTGGGTTACGGCATCGCCGGCGGTGGCGGTCATTTGCGTTTCGACGAGGTAATGCACGATTGCCGCAGCGGGGCCCAGCGCCGGGTGGTCGTGCGCCAGACCGAACCCGTCGAGCTGGACAACCTGAAACTGCTTGCACAACGCTTCGACCGCCTCGGCCTGCCGAAACTGCCACGCCGGGCGAGTGGTCGACACGCAGCCGACATGGTCGACCAGTGTCTGCACACGATCGGGCATCTTGCCGTTTGCGGTCTCGACAAACAGCAGCTCGCGCGGCGCGATACGCGCCAGTTCGTCAGGCAGCTCATCGACGGTAAACGTCGCGATGTGAAACGCACCGGTGCTCAGCTCCGCCCAGGCAACGGAGGCGTGCTCGCGGGGTTCGGTTTGATTGTGCACGTTGCGTCGAGAATTAAAGTCCCCCGCCCCTGATGCTGATTCGCGTGCTCGTGATTCACCCAGAAACATCACCGCCGCAAGTGGGTTATCTTTGCCTTCTTCAAGCAGAGAATCTTCGGTGAGCGTGCCGGGCGTGACGACGCGCGTCACGTCGCGTTTGACAACACCCTTGGCCTTGGCCGGGTCCTCCACCTGGTCGCACACCGCAACGCGGTAGCCGGCCTGAACCATGCGGCGCAGGTAACGCTCAACTGCGTGGTATGGCACGCCCGACATGGGCACACCTTCGGTGCGCTGCGTGAGCGTCACACCCAGCACGCGGCTGGCCAGCTTGGCATCCTCGTAAAACATCTCGTAAAAATCGCCCATGCGAAAGAACAGAACGCAGTCCGGGTGCTGCTCTTTGAACCGCTTGAACTGGCGCATCGCCGGCGTGTCGGAGGGCGGCCTGCTCGGTGCGCCTGAAGATGTTCCGGGGTCTTTCCCGGGGGGGTTGCCCATGCGAAGATTTTACACGGATAAAGACCGTGGACAGCGGTCCGGGTGCGTTATGTCACGTTTGCAAAATCAGTTGCCCTATCATGCGCCCAATGTCGCAACTGTTTGCAACGGAGTCCGACACCACCATCGCCGGCTATGCGCAGGTCGCGATCGAACAGGGGATCGATGCGGCGCTCACTTACGCGATCCCGTTGTCGATGCGAGACGTGGCGGTCGGCCAGCGTGTGACGGTACCGCTGGGCCGCACCGACAGGCCCGCGGCCGGCATCGTTGTCTCAACGTCTAACGACAGCCCGTACGATCAGACCAAAACGATACTGTCGCGCGACGAGCACGAGGTGGCGCTCACGCTGGACCTGGTCGAACTGGCGTGCTGGATGGCCGGGTACTACTGCTGCCCGATGGGCATGGTGCTGTCGACCATGTTGCCTGCGGCGGTCAAGCGCGGGACGGGCGCCGTCGAGAAAACATACGCGCGCATCGCCGACGCGCCGGCGGACGGCGCACCGACAACTACAGCAAAACTTACGAAGTTGCAGCAGGCCGTGCTCGACGCGGCAACCGCGCGCGGTGACTGGGTGCAGGTCAAGGAACTCGCGGACCTGGCGGGAGCCAGGAGCGTGTCGCCCGTCAAGCAACTGATCAGCAAAGGCCTGCTCGAAACTTGCCGGCAGGAGCACGTTCATGCGCACCGGACCATACACATGACGCCGGCCGAGAATGTCGGCCTGCCGCAGCGACTGACCGAAGCGCAGCAGCACGCACTCGATCAAATCACATCGTCGATGACGCACGGTTTTGGCGTACACCTGCTGCACGGCGTGACCGGCAGCGGTAAGACGGAAGTGTACCTTCGTGCGATCGAACATCTGCACGCAACAAGTTGGGGCGCATCGGACGACGCCGGGGGGCATCCGGGCGCGATCGTCCTGGTCCCGGAGATTGCCCTGACCCCGCAGACCGTTGGCCGATTCCACAGCCGGTTCAACGGAATCGCCGTCCTGCATTCGGGACTTACCGACGCGCAGCGTCACGAACAGTGGCGTCGCATCCGTGACGGCGATGCACACGTCATCGTGGGCGCGCGGTCGGCAGTGTTCGCACCGATACAGGATCCGGGTGTCCGCCTGATCATCGTCGATGAGGAACACGACGCCAGTTACAAACAGGACCAACTGCCGCGCTACCACGCCCGCGACGTGGCGATCAAACGCGCGCAGCTCGCGGGCGCGACCGTTGTGCTCGGCTCCGCGACGCCGAGTCTGGAGAGTTACTTCAACGCGACAAATACACTGCGCTTTGCACCGGGTGATGACAACGTGGCGTGCCGGGGACCGGTGCGCCCCGGATCGCGGACTTTGCAGGAATCACATGCGTCTGTGAAATCTGAATCGCCCGTACGCACGCGTTACAGCCTTTTGCGATTACCGCAGCGCGTCACCGGTCTGAAGCTGCCAAGCGTTCAGATCGTTGACATGTCTCAGGAGCGGCAAAAGCGTTATGAGTACACCGGCAAGGCAAGCGTGCACCTGCTTAGCCTCAAACTCGAAGCGGCGCTGCGGCAGACGTTCAAGGCAGGCGGGCAGGCGATGCTGCTGCTGAACCGGCGCGGGTACGCCAACTACATCGCCTGCGCCAATTACAACTGCGGATGGATCAAGAACTGCGATTATTGCGATGTGATGATGGTGTATCACAGGCACGCGACGTTGCCCACGGGCGGCATGTTGTGCTGCCATCACTGCGGTGCCGAGCAATTACTACCCAAAGTATGCCCGGTATGTGGCAAGCGCGTCACCGTGTTCGGCCTGGGCACACAGCGCGTCGAAGAGGAGATCCAGGCCAAGTTTCCGGCCGTTACATCGGCGCGCATGGACTCGGACGCGATGCGCACGGGCAGGCATTACCACGAAACGCTCGAGCAGTTTCGTCGCGGGCAGGTACAGATGCTCGTGGGCACGCAGATGATCGCCAAGGGGCTTGATTTCCCAAACGTGCGCGTCGTGGGCGTGATCAGCGCGGACACATCGCTTCATTTGCCCGACTTTCGCGCGTCGGAGCGCACGTTCCAAATGCTCGCACAGGTTGCGGGCCGATGCGGACGCGGCGAGCACTCGGGCACCGTTTACGTGCAGACGTACAACCCGTCGGACTCGGCGATCATGCTCGCCAGCCGGCACGACTACGAAACATTCGCCACGCGCGAGATCGAAGCGCGGCGGAGCATGCACCTGCCACCGATCACGCGCATGGCGCGCCTCGTCGTGCGCGACCGCGATCACGCCAAATGTTTCACGCATGCGTGTGAAGTTGCGCAGAAACTGCAGCGGGCGAACCTGCACCTGGATAACATCGTACGCCTGCGCGGCCCGGTGCCGTGCGTCATCGCGCGCCTCGCCGGGTATCACCGCCAGCAGATCGAATTGATCGCACCCGACGCACCGTCAATTCAGCGCCTGCTCACCGCGGTGCGCAACACCGACGCCATGCGCTCCGACGCCCGTACCGCAGTCGACGTTGATCCGGTTGCGCTGATGTGAGTGGCCGCGGGTATTACGACGATCAAAAATACCTGCGCATCGTCTGATAGATCGTTTCGCTGATCTGTTCGTCGCCGTATTGCCCGACGCGAATGGTGATCCTGGTGGCGCCGCCGCCGAGGTTGTGGGT
>NZCH01000036.1 GCA_002688155.1 Phycisphaerae bacterium | reverse complement strand
CGTCGCGCAGGCCTTGCGGGCCCATGGTTGACATGTACATGGTCGCGCGTAGTGCGAGCAGGCCCTGGTTGGTGCAGACGTTACTGGTCGCCTTGGCGCCACGGATGTGTTGCTCGCGCGTTTGCAGGGTCAAACAAAATGCGCGTCGGCCGTGGGTATCGGTCGTCTGTCCGACCAGGCGCCCGGGCATTTTTCGCATCAGGTTAGCACGCGTGGCGAACAGGCCCAGCCACGGACCGCCGTACTGGAGCGCAATGCCCAACGGCTGCCCTTCACCAACCGCAACGTCCGCACCGCAATCACCTGGCGTCTTGATGAGCGCAGCGGCAATCGGGTTGAACACCGCGATTGCCAGCGTCTTTTCGTGCTTGTGCGCCGCTGCGAACAAGCCGGTCGAATCTTCGAGTAGACCAAACACGTTCGGCGATTGCACTACCACACACGCCGTGTCATCGTCGAGCGCTTCGCGCAGCGCCGGTTGCGTGATTACGCCGGCCGCCGCATCACACGGCAGGTCGATCACGTGCGCGGGCAGGTCGGACAGTTGCGTGCGCACAACCTCGCGATAGTGCGGGTGCAGTGTTGACGCGATAAGCACCCGACGTTTGCCCGTGACGTTAAGCGCCATGGACACAGCTTCTACGACCGCCGTGGCGCTTTCGTATAACGATGCGTTGGCAACGTCTAGTCCGGTCAGTCGCGCGATCTGCGTTTGAAATTCGAAGAATGCCTGGAGCGCGCCCTGCGACGCTTCCGCCTGGTAGGGTGTGTACGCCGTCAGGAATCGGCCATCAGCGGCAAGCGCGTCCACCGTTGCGGGAATGAAGTGCTCGTATGCACCGCAGCCGAGAAAGCTCGTGTAACCGCTGTTGCACGCCGGGCGGTTCCGGGCTGACATGTCCGCCAGCGCACGTTGCAATTCGAGTTCGCTGCGTGCCGGCGGCAGGTCCAGCGGGCGATCGAGCTGAAACGATCGCGACAGCGACGCATACAAGGCATCCTCATCGAGCGCACCGATCGCGTCGAGCATGCGCAGACGATCCGCATCAGTTAATTGCACGTAGTTCACGTTGGCGCCAAGTGTAGGGCGCGACGTGTGTGTGAGCAACGGCGGGGCCCGACCGTATCTCGGTGGGCATTTACTGCGCCAACCGCACGATGAGCCGCCAGTCCGAAACCCCGCCGCCCAGTGCGACGCCGTCAAAGAACACCTGCACCCGCGATGGCATCGACTGGTATCGCCAGCCCGTCCCACCGGTGAGCGGACGACCGCTGTCATCGAGAAACTCAAACCGGTATTGCACATTGACGGCGTGCCGATCATCCAGCGAACGCACCGGGACGGTTACGCGCATCGGCTTACCGTTGGCAGCCGGCTCGACAACTGGTTCTCCAAAACGCACCACCTTGTCCAGCGAATCCTGGGCGGCAATCTGTGGGTACGCATGCGCGGGCAACATGTCCGTTTGCCCAGCGCGCGGCGGCTTGACCGTCTGCTCGTAGCTGCACCCGGCACCCGTTAAAAATACCGTCAACACCGCAAAACTCAGTGTAGATTGGGTTCGTGTCATTTCATGGCTCCTTTTAACCTGCGTTTGAATGATCAATGGTCATTCGATCCGGCTTGGTGTGTTTGGTGGCGGGCGCCGCCGAGGGCGAGCAAGGCGCCGGCGCAATCCGCTGTTGCATTGAGCGCACGGGTGCAGATTTCGGTTCATATGGTGCGTGCAGTTGGCCGAACAGGCGTGCGTAGCCGACCGTTCCGGGTAGGGGTGCGATGAGCGATCGGCCGCCTTCCAACACGTGATAATTGATGATGCCGCCCGCCGTTGGGCGCCAGGTGATTCGCTCGTTGCGATAGAGCGATTCCAGTTGCGACAGTGTGATGTCGCGTAGCCGGCCGGCGTGGTGATACGCCTGAAGAGTCTGGTAAGACGGGGTGCGCACGCAGCGTCCGCCGAGGATGAATGGCAGATTCCCGCCGGAACCGGGCGACTGAGCAGCGTCATTCGAATAATACACCACGCCCGACTGTGCCCACGACGGGGCGTTGGCGAAACCGGTGACGAGTCGTACGAGTCGCAGCAGCGCCGTTTCACCGGGCGCCGGCGGCGTCACATTTGCCAATACCAGCCGCGATTGCGGCTCGTCACGCAACTGCAACACAATGCGACTTTCCAGGTCGTGAATACGCACCGGCACGACATACACGCGCTGGGGCATGACACGGCAGAATCGCGTGTCCGCGTGCGCGCCCGCCGCCGCAACCGCGCCTGCCGCAACCGCCACGCCACCCGCCACGGCCACCGTCGCGTCATCTTCCGCGATGCCATAATCCGCTGCCACCAGTCCACCGACCAACAGGGCGCGTCCCACTGTCGACTTGGCGAGTCGAACGTCCTCCAGATTGTTCCACATGTGGTCGTTGGCCAGGGCGTTCACATCGCATACCGGCGCATACTCCGCCTCCTCGGCGTCCACAGAACCGATGATCGGCTGGTCGTCGCTTTGCGTGCGTGCAATGAACCTGGCGATCGCCTGGTCAGGGCCTGTGCCTAACTTGCGAGGACCTATGCCAAAGTCCACCACGAAGACCGCGTTGTAATGGTCACGCCGTAGCGTTTCGATCAGCGGCGCCAGGTTGCTATCGAGTTGCAGCACCTGCTGGAACCGCTCCTGCGCTTCGAGTGGGCGACCCATCTGCTGGTTCGCGATGCCGTTGAGAAGGTACGCGAGCGTGAAGTTGGACCGCACCGGCACGTAGCCGTCACTTAGGTAGTCATCGCCGCGGTCCGCGGCATTGCGCACCAGGTCAACGTTGTCAAGCCGTTTGCCGCCCTCGTCGGTGCCAAAATCGCGGAGGTGGAACATCGCCCCGAGCGTCGCGGCGCGCAGGTTGTCCCATCCGCCGGTTGTCGCATGGTTCAGTCCGATGTAGTGCATCGCCAGCGCTTGCTCGAACGGCTCGCCCTTCCAGAACTTGACGTCCTCGTTGAGTACAACCGACGCGACAGTCTTGTCCTGGTTAATGCCCTGCGTGCGCAAAATGTCGTAAATCCGCGCGAAGATCGGCTCAGCCACATGAGGGTAACCGTCCGCGAGCAGCACGATCGCCAACTCCAGCCGGTCGAGCAGGTAGTCGCGTTCTTCCACCTTGTCCTGCATCTTGCGCGCCAACTCCACCCGCGCCCGGCCAAGCTGGTTCACTCCGATCGCATAATGCAGGTCATATGGCAACGGACCGACCTCGCAGCCGGTGACCGTGCTCAACAACACAACCATTGCCATCTTTACGCGCGTCATTGCTGCATGCCGGGATTCGGGTGCCGGGCGTGGTAACGCCCGCATACAGGATCCGCGAGCTTTAGGGCATTGACATACTTCGTTTTTGTCCTCAATCGATCACCAATCCCGTCGCCTCACGTTTGAATTCAAAGCGGTCCGTCCACACCGTCTCGCGTGATTCGATGTGGTCGATCGCGTACTCGTGGAAGTAGAAGTCCGTCCGTCCGTCGGCGAAGCCGACCTGCACGTCGACGGCCGTGCGCGTCGCGGAGCGGAAGGTCGCGGACATCACGTGCGTCGGCGTGATCGCCAGGCGCGTATCACCCACATCGTCAAATCCCACGTCGTGCAGCAGGCGCGCCCGATCGGGCGTGATCACAAACACGATGTTCTTCTGGCGTTCCAGCCCGCGCATCGAAAGAGCTGCACGCACGCGTGCCACGAGCATCCACTGCTCACTTTCCGGAATGATGTCCGAGGTCAGGTTTCGCACTTTGTTGATCACGATGACCGCACGCGGCGAACTCGACGACCGGTCGGCAAGGAAATCAGACCGCGCCAGCGATGCGGCCATTTGCTGAACCGTTTTGTTCAAGTCGCCAATTTGCAAACGTGTCGTGCGATGCGCCGTACGACAACCGAACAGACACCCGATGACGCACGCAGCGGCGCACAGCCAATATGTAACGCCGCGACCGCCGGTCGTGTTCCACCGCCACGTACTGTGCAACGCTACCCGCATGGTCGGTGTATCACCGTGACTGCCGCAGCTGCGCGAGGTCGAAGCTCTTCAAGAACACGATCTTGCGCGACTGGATATTGGTCAGTTTGAATTCGAAGTAGTACTGCCGCCGATCGCCGCGCACCGCCTCAAAAAAATCACCCTGTAGCACGTACGTCAGGGCGGGGTCGTACCGCGCGGTAGTGCCAGCGGCGTCGCCGACACGACCTTTTTCCGCGTCCATTCGCTGACGTGACTCGACGATCAGAAACGTGTTCTTGACACTGGGGTTCTCCCACAGCCTGCCTCGCAGACGACGCTGAATCAGTTCAAAGTCCGTCGAGTCGGTGTTCGTCTTGTTGTAAATATCACCCAACTCGAGCACGACCTTGCTTTGCGCGTCGCGAATGTCCGTAATGTCGCACAGTGCCAGGCTGAGCCGCTCGGCCGTGACGTCGCACGCCTCGAGTAGTGTCACAATGTGCGCGTTGCGCGACGCGCGGTCGTGGTCCGTCGTCTTGTAAGGATCAATGCGCCCACCCATCGCCCCGTGCGGGACGGACTCGCACCCCATGGCACAAAGGATCGCCGCGGTGAGTGCAGCAAAAACGTGTCTTCGGTGTGTCATAATGATCGACTCCGTGTACGAGGCGTTCCAAAGGGACATTCACCCGGCGACAATCATAAACCGCCGCTACCCCTCCTGAGATTAAGACGCAACGGGCGGTGAAAGGTTCAATTGGATCCGGGAAACCGGTGAAATCCTCCCGCGAGCAAGGAACAAATCTCATGCAGCAAGCGAGTTGGGGGTTGACTGCGGTCTTCATGAAGATCGTGCGTGCAGGGCCGGGGATGCAAACGCAAAAGACCAGGCGAAGGCTCTACAACTGTCGCGGCGCGTAAGCCTTGTCAGGATCACGGATGACCGCAGGCGGACTTTGGTTATGCCTTTGATGACCCACTTGAGGCCTTGGCGTCCGAGGCCCGACTCCTTGGCTCCGCCTCAGGACATGTTATCCACGCGCCATGATGGCATATCACCGGCGGTGACGCCGCCACCATCGCGCGGTTGCGCGGTGGCATCGA
This sequence comes from Phycisphaerae bacterium, assembly GCA_002688155.1. Lineage (GTDB taxonomy): Bacteria > Planctomycetota > Phycisphaerae > Phycisphaerales > Phycisphaeraceae > ARS1224. Next base: position 5,996 of record NZCH01000036.1, on the reverse strand, counting down.
TTTACGCCGCGTCTGCGGTGGATGTGCCCATAAGACCACTCGAATCGGTTGACGTGGACACGTGCAACGCGTCGTCGATGACATCCACTTGAATCATCGCGCCCTCAGGCACTTCGCTGGCGAGGATCGCCCGGGCGAGGCGCGTTTCCAACTCGTGTTGCAGGTAACGCTTGAGCGGGCGGGCGCCGTACACGGGGTCAAAGCCCGCTTCAGCAACGAATGTTTTGGCCGTGTCCGTCAACGTGAGTTCGATATTGTAATCGCTCAATCGCACGCGCAAGTCGGCTACCAGCAGATCGACGATCCGCGTGATCTCTTCAAGCGTCAGCGGTTTGAACAGGACGACATCGTCCACGCGGTTGAGAAACTCAGGTCGAAAGTGGGCGCGCATATCTGCCAGCACCGACTCGCGCGCCGGGTGGCTGATTCCCCCGTCGCCGGTGAGTCCTTGCACCAGGGACTGCGAGCCGATGTTGCTCGTCATGATGATCACGCAGTTCTTGAAGTTAACCGTTCGTCCTTGCGCGTCGGTGACGCGCCCGTCGTCAAGAATCTGCAAGAGTACATTGAACACGTCATGGTGCGCCTTTTCGATTTCATCGAAAAGGATGACGCTGTACGGCTTGCGCCGCACGGCTTCGGTCAGTTGGCCGCCTTCTTCGTAACCAACGTAGCCAGGCGGCGCGCCGATCAGGCGCGACACGGTGTGCTTCTCCATGTACTCACTCATGTCGATGCGCACCATGTTGTCTTCAGAGTCAAACAGCGCCTCGGCGAGTGCGCGGGCGAGTTCCGTTTTACCAACACCTGTCGGGCCAAGGAAGATGAACGAGCCGATCGGACGCTTGGGATCCTTGATGCCCGCGCGTGCGCGGATAACCGCGTCGGTGACGAGTTGCACCGCCTCGTCCTGACCGATCACGCGCTCGTGCAGCGTCTCGTCGAGTTTGAGCAGTTTTTGTCGTTCGGTTTCAACCAGCCGCGTGACGGGAATGCCCGTCCAGAGCGCCACGATCTGCGCGATCTCGTCTTCGGTGACCTGTTCGCGCACAAGCTGGGTGACGGCAGCTTGTGGCTTGGCACTGTGCTCTGATTCCAGTGATTCGAGTTGCTTGTCCAAATCAGGCAGCATGCCGTACTTGAGCTGCGCGGCCTTCTCGAGGTCGTACTCGCGCTGTGCGTGCTCGATCTGCGTGCGCACCTTTTCGATCTGTTCGCGCACTTCGCGCACCTCCTGCACAGACTGCTTTTCGTTTTGCCACTGCGCGTGCATCGTGTCCGCTTTGGCGCGCAGATCGGCAAGTTCCTTTTGCAGTTCGGCGAGGCGCACCTGGCTGGCGGTGTTGGTTTCCTTTTTGAGCGCCGCCTCTTCGATCTTCAGTTGCATGACCCTCCGCGTGACCTGATCCAACTCGGCGGGCATTGAATCGATTTCCGTGCGGATCATCGCACATGCTTCGTCGACCAGGTCGATCGCCTTGTCGGGCAGAAACCGGTCGGTGATGTAACGGTGCGACAACATCGCGGCACCGACGATCGCGTTGTCGTGAATCTTCACGCCGTGGTGCACTTCGAATCGCTCGCGCAGGCCGCGCAGGATGCTGATTGTGTCCTCGACGGTCGGCTGATCGACAAGCACGGGTTGAAAACGCCGTTCTAGCGCGGCGTCCTTTTCTATGTGCTGGCGATGTTCGTCGAGCGTGGTCGCACCGATGCAGTGCAGTTCGCCGCGCGCGAGCATGGGTTTGAGCATGTTACCCGCGTCGATCGCCCCCTCGGCCTTGCCGACGCCGACGATCGTGTGCAGCTCGTCGATGAACAAAAGAATACGCCCGTCGGAGTCCTTGATCTCCTGTAAGACGGCTTTGAGGCGTTCTTCGAACTCGCCTCGATACTTGGCGCCCGCGAGCAGCGCCCCCATGTCCAGCGCGAAGATCGTTTTGTCCTTGAGCCCTTCGGGCACGTCGCCGCGCACGATGCGCTGCGCCAAACCCTCGGCGATGGCGGTCTTACCCACACCTGGCTCACCTATCAGAACAGGATTGTTCTTGGTCTTGCGCGACAGGATGCGAATGACGCGCCGAATCTCTTCGTCCCGGCCGATGACCGGGTCCATCTTGCCGGACCGTGCCAGATCTACCAGGTCGCACCCGTAGCGCTCGAGCGCTTCGTAGGTCGCTTCCGGGTTGGTGCTTTGCACGCGCTGACTGCCGCGCACCTGTGTCATCGCCTCGAGAAACGCTTCACGCGTGATGCCCAGTGTGTGAAGGATTTTGCCTGCGGCCGTCCTTTGTCCCTCGGCAATCAGCGCGAGCATCAGGTGCTCGACGGACACGTACTCGTCTTTGAGTTGCTGTGCCTGTTGTTCGGCGCTCAGGAGCAGTTCATTAACACGCGCGGTGATGGCGACCTGCCCGGGCTGCACGCCCGATCCGGTAACGCCTGGCCGCTTCTCGAGATCGCGATGAAGTTCGGCAATGACCACGTCGGCGGGCCGGTTGAGTTTTTCCAGCAAGCGCGGGATCAGACCGCCGTCCTGTTGGCACAGGGTGTGCAACAGGTGCTCGCCGTCCCCCTGTTGATGGCCCATGCGAATGGCGACTGCCTGCGCGTCGTGCAACGCTGCCTGGCATTTTTCTGTGAGTCGATTCAATTCCATAATCATTCTCCCTGTTTGCGCGGATCGGACGTCGATATGTCGCGCAGTTGTTCAAACAGCTTGCGTTGCTCATCGGTCAGCGTTTTGGGTACGACGATATTGACGTGAGCGAACAGGTCGCCCGCGGCGACGCCTTTGAGTGCGGGCATGCCCTTGCCGCGTAATCGCAGCTTCTGTCCGCTTGCGGTGCCCGGCGGAATGGTCACCGTGACGCTGCCGCTGAGTGTCGCCACGTCGACCTTCGCGCCCAGCGCCGCGTCCCACGGCGTTACCGGTACTTGGGTCGTCAAGTCGGCACCGGCGACCGTAAAGCGCGGGTCGGGTGCGACGCTAACGCGCAGCAGCAGGTCGCCGCCTTCGATACCCTGGCCGCGCAGGCGTATCGTTGACCCGTCGGCCACACCGGCGGGAATCTTAACGTCGATAACCTTGTCGCCCTGCGGGCCACGCAGCGACAGCGTTTTGCTCGCGCCGTGGAACACCTCCTCAAGCGTGACGGGGAACTCGGCGGACTGAACCTGCTGCCTGCCCGCGAATGGCTCGAACATGTCGCCGCCCGCCGAACGTTGGTCGCCACGGCCGAACAACGTTTCGAAGAAGTCGGAAAACTGTCCGCCGGGTGTAAACGAAAACCCGCCCGCATTGTCGCCGGCCCCCCCGGGACCGCCGCCTTGCACACCCGGTTGCCCGCGGAACTGAAACGTAAAGTTCTCATGCCCCGGTGGCGGGCGAAACTCCTGACCCGCTTTCCAGTTCGCCCCCAGCGTGTCGAACTGCTTGCGCTTCTGCGTGTCGCCGAGCACTTCGTAGGCCTCGTTGACCTGCTTGAACTTGTCCTCGGCCTTGGGATCCTTGTTGATGTCGGGATGGTACCTGCGCGCAGCCTTGCGAAAGGCGCTTCGAATTTTGTCCTGCGACGCGTCGCGCGACACATCCAGCGTCTGGTAGTAGTCCTGAAACTTGACAGCCATATCACGACCCCCTGCCGTTTATCCACGGCAATACGCATGCCTGTGCAAAACGCCGTAAGTCGTTGTTTATGATGAAATTACCTGCCAAATTCGGCGGATGGACCACATTGGTTGCCGCATTGGCAGGCCAGGCGGCAATGCCGGTCCGTGATTCAGTGAAGGGTCGGAATCCGCAGAAGTGCACCGAAAAAACGTTAGTTCAGGTCGTTACACACCCAGCGTGTCACATCGCCGAGCCGCACCGGTTGCAGCAGGTGCAATTGCACGACCGGGCCCATGCGATTGACCAGGTCAACAGCGCATCGCGCGTGGTGGGTGAACAGGTGGACGATGGGCTCGCACTGCGTGTCGAGTGTCAGGCCGGTTTGGTGCGGCAGGGTCAACCCAAGGACCGACAGGTGCTCGCGCGCCCAGTCGCAGGCGTCGAGCAGGTCCACGACGGCGTTGCATTGCGCCTGTTGTGCGGCCGCGTCGTTGCCGGCACCGTCAGCGGTCTGCACGTGTTGCATCAGATGGAGCCGACCCGCGGCGTCGACGGCCAGCATGGCACCGGATTGACGCGGGCAGCGCGCTTCGATGGGCGTGCATCCGGCGATGAACTGCGCGAGCATCGGTGCATCGTGCGAAGTGTTTGCCCAGGCGTGTTCGCGAGGCTCGGTTTGTGTCGGCATCCGCGGTGGCACCGAAGCCGCGGCCGGTTCGAGGGTCGCCCGTTGCGCGGGCTTGGGTGGGACGACACCACGGGTGATTGGGGGCTCAGGTACGGGCGCTTGCCCGGCTTGCGATTCGCCGAGCAGCGGCAGCAGCTCGTCATCGAACGCATACGGCTCGGGCTCGTCGGGTGATTCGTACGCGGCCGTCAGTGCTTCCAGCGGCGCTGATTGGGGCTCGGCATGAAACTCGATTGGCGCCGGTTCAACGACTTCGTCGTGGTCATCGCCCGCGCCCACACCCACAGCCAGGTCTTCGAGGAACGCAAGCGTACGCTGCCATAACTCTTCACAGGCAGGAAATCTACCGATGTGTTTGCGAATCACCGGCGTCATCCGCGCGAGCGTACCGATCAACTCGACGGGCGTGCGCAGAAAGTTGCGCGTCGCTTTGTTCAGGTTAGTGGCTGCGGCGCGTGCTTTGGCATCGTCGCTGCCCATAACCATCAGGCCCACGCGACGCGTGGCGCCCAGCCTATCAGCCATCCCCAGTTGTTTAAGCCAGAGGTATGTCGCCACGATCGCCGCGTCGTCGACCCCGCAGAGCATCGTCCACTGGTTGATGTCCAGCGTCTTGCTCAGCACGCCCGGCGCCGTCGACATGGGCAGGTGGATCAGCCAGTTGGTGATCGCTGTATCGCCCGAACGGGTCAGGTCGTGCATCGTGTCGATCAGGTCACCCTCGGACGCTTGATCGCCGTTGGGTGTGAGCCGATCAAGCGTCGCGCGATTCGGCGCGACCACGTCCAGCGCAAGCGCATCGTCATCGGTAACGTGCAGGACACCGACCGGCCCGGCGCTGTGCGCCAACCACCACGCATACTGTGTCAGCCACGACAGCCCGAACCCGGGCAGGTTGCCCACGAACACTGCCTGAATATTCACCGGACGCGCTTTGGACACGTCGTCTTCATCCGGGCGCTCGTCGAGCGATTGCTGTTCGCTGACCGGCTCGTTGGTGAGGTGCAACAGTGGGTCTTGTTCGTGTTCGTCGCGCCTAGGGTGCTGTGCGGCGACCTTGGGTGGCAGACGAAACGGACCGGACGATTCCGACCAGCTCGCGCCCATGGCAGGTGGCGCCGCGTCAAACCCGCCCAGAGAGACCTGATCGTCATCAGGCGTGGGCGTGGGCGTGGGCGCAGCCGGCGCAGTACCTGTCAGAAACAGGTCTGCGATGTGATCCAGTGTCTTGCGGGTGTGCTTGTCTTGCATGGTGCGTTGGCTGGGGCGCTCGCGCCGCTGCGCACGGTCGGGCGGCGTCATTTAACGTCAAGTTCAATGACGCTGTTGAGTTCGCCGAACGGGTTGGATTCGACGTAGGAGTTGTACGGGTCCTGTTTCCATTTGCCGTCAACGACAATGCGATAGCGATACCGGCCGGGCGCCACGTGAATGCACGCCTGCCAGACACCCAGATCGTCGTCGCGCTGCATGGGTGTGTCGGTCGGGTCCCAGTTGTTAAAGTCACCGGCGATCTGCAGACGCTGGCCATTGTTGAGCGGCTGGATAAACAGCAATCCCTGATCCGTGTTGCGCACGCCAAAAACACGCGGTAGGCGTTGGCCGTTGCGCTTGTTGGCATCGGGCTCACCGGGCGTCGCGGCCGCGACGGACAGAGAGGCGAAGCAGCGGGCGGCGGCTTCCCTCGGCGCTCCG
>NZCH01000035.1 GCA_002688155.1 Phycisphaerae bacterium | reverse complement strand
GTCCGCAACGCGCACCAGCGAGTCGATCACTTGACCGGTCGTCGGCCGCATCGCATGACGAAAGTTGTATGGCCCGCGATGCCAACTCGTGCCCGGCGGCGGGGGCTCACCAAACCGGTACCTTCCCGTAAGCAGACCGATCAACGTCGTCGCAAACGCGGTCACCGACACCCCCACGCGCCCGCAGTACGGCAGCACCTCGTTCTCGAGTCGGCGATCGAGCAGCGAGTACGCGCACTGATTGCTTACCGGCCGGGCGAATCCGCCCTGTTCGCACGCGCCCAGCACCTGCGCCAACCGCCAACTCTCCCACCGGCTCACACCCACCGTCCGCACTTTGCCCGCCTTGACTAATTCGTCGAGCGCCCCGAACGTCTCCACGTGCGGCACAACCTCGTCGGGGAAATGGCAGATCAACGAATCGATGAATTCCAGGTCGAGCCGCGCGAGACTGTCATCGACCGACTGCATGATCGCGCCGCGCGACAGGTCCGCGACAGTCTGATCGCCCGTCATCGGCGTGCCGACTTTCGTTTCGATGACCAGCTTGTCACGCCTGCCCTTGACCGCCTTGCCGACGATGCGCTCGCTTTGGCCATCCTGGTACACGTTGGCCGTGTCCAGGTAATTGCAGCCCATGTCGATGGCCGCGTGAATCGCCGCGATGTGCGTCGCTTCGTCGCGCGCCGACCGAAACGCGGTGCCAAGGCACACGCGGGAGACGCGGACGTCTGTTTGGCCAAGTGTGGTGTATTGCATGCGACAATATTGCTGGCCGAACGCGGCACCCGGTGCACCTTCGGTGCTGCGCACCACGGTCTACCGGTCGACAGCCGTTGCCATGGTATCAAGTAGCGCGTGGACGGCATGTGCAGGATCATCGGCCGCGCACACCGCGCTGCTGACGGCGATGCCGCGCACGCCGGCGTCGACCAGTTCGTGCACGTTATCCACCCCGATCCCGCCGATCGCCAGGTGCGGCGTTTGCGCAAACGCGGCAACAAACTCGCAAAAGTAGGCCGGCCCGACGATCACGTCCTTGTGCTTCGTCGTCGTCGCGAACATCGGTCCGACGCCGCAATAGTCCGCGCCGTCATCGATGGCCCGCCGCGCCTGCTCGATGCAGCTTGTGCTCACGCCGACGGTCAACTGCCCGCCGACCAGCTTGCGAACGTGAGCACACGACAGGTCCGTTTGCCCCAGGTGCACGCCGTCGGCGTCCGCGAGCATGGCAATGTCAGGCCGATCGTTGATCACCACCGCCGCGCCGCGCGGCCGACAAAAGCCGACCAGCCAGCGGGCGCGATCAAGCAATTCCCCGTCGCCCAGCGTTTTTTCGCGCAACTGCACGCAATCCGTGCCGGCACCGACCGCCCGTTCGACCACACCCCGCCAGTCGCCCTGCGGACACAGCGCCTGCGTCACCAGCACGCAAAGCCGCCATTGACGCGCCCGCATCGGCGCCATCGCACGCATCAGCGTCTGCTCCACGTCGTAACCTTCGTAACGCAACTGCTCGATACACCGCGGCAGTCCGCCGTCCGGCACCAACTTGCCGTACTCTTCCAGCACGCGCAGCGCCTCGGCCAGACGCTTGCACGCCGCCGCGGCGACGTCGCCGACCGAGTGACGCTCACACTCACCCGCCGTCGTGATCGTCGTACCCACGTCCCCGGGCGTGTCGCGATGCGCCGCCAGATTGTCCACGCCCGACATCGCCTCGACCAACGCGTGCCGCATCCGCTTGATGCGCTCGCTCAGAACCGCATCGGAAAGCACAAACCGCGCCGCCTCCTCCATCACACGCAACGCTTCGCGCGCGCGGTTCGCGTTGGCGTCCAGAATACGCAGCACGGTGGGCATGGGGGCATCCTGCGGGAAATACGTACAAGAATCCAGGCGGCATTCTACGACGGGCAACAAAGTGAGGAGCCTGTCGACGATTCGTCGGCGCTACCTTTATGCGCGATGCGCAACTTCGATCGTGAGATGTCCTGGCGTCGTGATGCCTGCTGCCGGTGATACCGGCGTACATGAGCTGGATGATCCGGCGGACGCAGGGTTGACCGCCGTGGCCGAATCAGCACACGGCCGGGCCACCACGGAGAAAGGCGTGATTCGCATCGAACGTCACGCGGACACGATGACGCCGTCAGTAACGGGCAAACAGACAAAGGCGGGCAGCGCGTGTCTGAACATGTCAGTCCCCACCTGTCTGGCTGCGTTCGTACGTGCGCAACGCGTCAATATTTTCTTCCACTTTGTAAATGATGTCCGCGATCCTGTGCATCGTCGCATGAGCGGGCTTGAAGAAGCGAAACAGCGACTGCACGCCGTGGTCGACGATGTGCCGGCAGTTGGGCACATCCGCTTCGCGATAGACGACTTTGGCACGCCTCAGGTTCCCGTGCCAGGTGGTGCGCGGCCCGCGGTAGGTCCGCCATTGCAGGCGAGGCCATGTGTTGATCGGCGAGGCGATGCAATTGTTCATCATCAGTCCCTCGGCCTGCACGGCCTTGAGAAACGTGTCGCGGTGAATGCCGGCGCGCTTGGCGCGAAAGTTCATCGACCACATGTAGTACGACCCGCGCCCGTGCGGGCTGTGTCTGGGCCAGGCCACGTACTTCGAATCCGCGAGCAGCTTGTGCAGCCTGGCGATATTGTTGCGACGCGCTTCGATTTCCCGGCCGAGCTTTTTGAGTTGCTCGGCCAGCAGCATCGCATCGATCGTCGTGACGCGGTAGGTGTACACCAGCGAATCAACGATCGGCCTGAGTTCGTCGGGAAATCCCGCGTCCACGTCGCGGCCGAGGTGTTGGGAATTCACGCACGCACGCCAATACACATCTTTGTCAGGCGTCACCATGTAGCCGGCCTCGGTTGCGGCAAGCTGCTTGCCGCCCATGCAGGAAAATCCGGCGGCGTCACCGAAGTTGCCGGCGAGTTTGCCCTTCCACGTCGCGCCGTGCGCCTGACTGCAGTCCTCCACGACCACAAGGTCGTGCCGTTTGGCCAAGCGCATGATCGCGGTCATGTCCGCCGGGTGGCCATACACGTGCACGAGCAGAATCGCGCGTGTTCGACGCGTGATGCGCGCTTCGATTTGTTTCGGGTCGATCAGCCCGGTGTCCCTGTTCACGTCAGCGAAAATCGGGATCGCGTTTTGATGCAGAATGCACGACGTCGACGCGCCGTACGAGTACGGCGTCGTGATGACTTCGTCTCCTTCGGCGATGTTCAGGCCCGCCAGTGACATCTGCAGCGATGCGTGCCCGGAACCGGTCGTGAGCACGTGCCGCCCGCCATGGTATCGCGACAGCGCGTGCTCAGCCTCGCGCACCTCCGGCACACCGCGTGAGAACCCGAGCACGCGTCCTTCGCGCATGATCTGCGCCACCCGCCGGTACGCGCGGGGCGTGTAGTACGGAAACGTCGGCTGTTCGACCGCCCCGACCGGTCGGCCGCCCAGTAACGCCAACTTCGTGGCTCGTGCCTTCGCCATGAGCACGATTGTAGCGCAATCGTGCGATGCATAAATCCGTTTACGCTACCCGGGACGACACACACGAACGATCGCCCGAATATTATTGGGATCATTACCACCGACCGGCAGCGAGCCGGCACACCGGGTTTTCGTGGATTGACGCCCTGCCGACGCCGAACATCGACCGTTTGCAGCGTGAAGGCATCTGGTTTGACCACGCGATCCCCGCCACCACGTGCGGGCCCTGTGCGATCATCGAATCTTTATGCTGATTGTGTGCCCCGCGGGGTCAGTTCGATGCGCGAATCGGCACCAGTTTCCGGCTCACCAGGCACAGCGTCACCGGCCGCTGGCCGGCGTACATTGCAACCGTAAGGGGCCAGGCTGACGTGTGAAAACGTCCCCGGCCGACTTGACGCCACCCACCTACTGCCGATGATGTTGGGCGGCCAGAGAAAATCATGGGGTGACGGATGTCAGCAGACAATTCATGGTTTGACGGTCGCACTGCCCTGGTAACGGGAGCGGGTTCGGGCATGGGCTTTGAGATTGCCGCGGCGCTGGGCGCGGCGGGCGCGAATATTGCCGTGAACTACCGCAAAAACGAAGCCGGCGCTGCCGCGTGTAAAGCGAGGATCGAACAAGCCGGCGGCACCGCGATCACCTGTCAGGCAGACGTGAGCGAACCCGGTGACGTCGAGGGGTTGTTCAAACAAATTGACGACCGGTTTGAGCAGCCGATCGAAATGCTGGTCAACAACGCCGGCAACTGGATGGCCAAGAGCCCGATCGCCGAGTGTTCAGTCGAGCAATGGGACCATATGTTATCCGTCAACGCGCGCAGCGTGTTTTTGTGCTGTCAGCAGGCGGTGCGGCGGATGATCGCAAACGGCAGCGGGTCGATCGTCAACATCGGCTCGGTCGCGGGCGCCACCGGCGGCGGGGGCGGCACGGTGCCATACGCGGCGGCAAAGGCGGCGGTGCACACATTCACGCGCGGGCTGGCCAGAGAAATGGGGCCGCACGGCATCCGTGTCAACAGCGTCCTGCCCGGCATGTTTGACACACCCATGCTCGACGGCCGGGTTACCGACGAAGGACGCGCCGCACTGTCCAAAGCCACCCCGCTGGGGCGATTCGGATCGCCCGACGAAATCGCGCCGATCGTTGTGCACCTGCTGTCGCCCCAGGCGTCGTACATCACCGGTCAAAACATCGGCGTCGACGGCGGTCTGCTCATGCGATAATCCGCAGCCAACACCACACGCAATAAAACACCGCAAACGAGATCTCTTATGGCATTGAAAATGGTCCATCATCACGGATTCACCGTGTCAAGTATCGACGAATCGCTCAAGTTTTATCGTGACGTGCTCGGCCTCGAAGTGATTCGCGTCTCCGAACGCTCGAACCTGCCGTCCTACGACACAATCCTCGGCTACGACAACGTGAAACTGACTGTCGCGCTGCTGCGCCATCCGGTAAACGAGTTTCTGCTTGAACTTTTCGAGTACGTCAACCCGCCGAGCACGAAGCATGAGTTGGCGAACTATTTCATCGGCTCATCACATGTGGCGTTCGAGGTCGACGACATTGATGCGCAGTACAAGACGCTGACCGACGCGGGCTACGGCGCGATCAACCCGCCGGTGGACATTGAGCGTGATGGCGAGAAAGTCGCACGTGCCTTGTACGCGCTGGACCCCGACGGCATCAGCGTTGAAATGTTCCAGGAATATGCCGACATCATCAGCCGGTAAGGTGCCGAGCCATGGGCAAAGGGACAGCGTATGCCAGCAAGTGATAAACCTCTCGCACTGGTGACCGGCGCCGCCGGCGGAATCGGTGAGGCAACGACGGCGCGGTTGATCCGTGACGGCAACCGTGTCATCGCGCTCGACCTGTCCGCGGATGCGCTCGACGCCATGGACCGTGATATGGACCACGGCGGTGCACTTATCACCCAGGCGTGCGACCTGACAAAGGTTGAGGTGTTGTGCCGCGTGCTCGCCGACCTCGTCGAGGCGCATGGCCCGGTGACCGTGCTGGTCAATAACGCCGGCGTGTGGCCGGGCGCACGGATCACGGAATTGAGCGACGACATCTGGCAACTCAACCTTGCCGTGAACCTGACGGCGCCATTTGTGCTGATTCGTGAGTTGGCGCCGCACATGATTGATGCAGGCGGCGGCGCGATTGTGAACATCGCCAGCCGCAACGCGTTTCGCTCGAGCACGAACAACGCCGGCTACGACGCATCGAAAGCCGGGCTCGTCGCACTGACGCGCACCGCGGCCGGCGAACTGGCCAAACACGACATTCGCGTCAACGCCGTGTGCCCGGGCGTGATCGCCACCGCTGCCGATCCGGGCATTCACGACGAACTGTTCAAGGCCGCGTACACCAAACTGATTCCGATGGACCGATACGGCGACGCCGACGAGATCGCCGGCGTCGTCGCCTTTCTCGCGTCCAGCGACGCGTCGTTCATGACCGGCCAGGCCGTCACCATCGACGGCGGCCAGATCGCGTGTCAGGACAATCAGCGCTTCATGGAAATCACGCGTTTGGGCAATTGACTGCTTCCGCGAGCAACACATCATCACACACATGAAAGCGAGCATGAAAAGATGAGCGATTATCAAATGTACATTGATGGCAAGTGGTGCGAAGCAGCGAGCGGAGCAACGCACGACGCGATCAACCCGGCGACGGGCGAAGCGTTCGGGAAACTCGCATGGGGCGATCGCGACGACGCCCGCCGCGCCATTGGGGCGGCGAACGAAGCGTTCCAGACCTGGTCGAAAGTGCCGCTGTGGGAGCGATCGGCGCTTTGTGCGAAGGTCGCCGATATTTGCGATGATCGCAAGGACGAACTTATCGAGGTTCTCTGCACGGAACTGGGCAAGCCGTTTCACGGTGAAGCGAGCGACGAAGCCGGCGAGACCGGCACGCCCTGGCGCGTCGCCGCCGAGCAGGCAAAGTACTTCGAAGGGTTCACCAAGCCGGCCGCCGACGCGAGCAAGCGCGTTCTGTGCTTCTGGAAGCCGCGTGGCGTCGTGACGGCGCTGACGCCCTGGAACTTCCCCGCCGCGATCCCCGGCGAGTACCTGCCGTTCGCCATCGTCATGGGCAACACGGTCTGCTGGTCGCCCGCGCCGACCGCCGCCGCCACCGCCGTCAAACTCATGCAGTGCATCGAACAGGCAGGCGTGCCCAAAGGTGTGATCAACCTGCTCATCGGACCGGGCGCCGAAGTTGGTGACGAACTGGTCGTCAACGACGGCACGCACGCGGTCGGCATGACCGGCAGCCCGCAGACCGCACGCATCATCACGCAGCGTGCCGGGCTCAAGCCGCGCCTCTTCGAACTCGGCGGCAACGGCCCGATCATCATCCTGCCCGACGCCGACCCGCAGAAGATCGCGCCGTGCATCGCCGCCACCTGCTACTACGCCGCCGGCCAGGTATGCACCAGTGCCGAACGCATCCTCGTCGCGGACAACCTCAAAGCCGACTTCGTCGACGCGATGGTCGAGCAATCGAAACAGTGGGTGCTCGGCGACCCGCGGGACGAACAGGTCAACATGGGCCCCCAAAACAACATGGGCGTCGTCGACAAAATGACGCGCCACCTCGAAGACGCCACGAGCAAAGGCGCCAAAATCGTCGCCGGCGGCAAACGCCCCGATCGGCCCGGATTCTTCTACGAGCCGACCGTCATGGTCGACTTCCCCATCGACTCGCTGGTCAACCATGAAGAAACCTTTGGCCCAATCGCGCCCATCGTGTCATTCAAAACCGACGAACAGGCATGGCAATACATCAACGCGTGCAACCTGGGCCTCGTGTCCGCGGTCTTCACCGACGACATCACCCTCGCCTGGCAATGGGCCGAGTCACTCGAAACCGGCATCACCGTCATCAACGACTGGCCCCATTTCTGGGAACACCACCTGCCCTTTGGCGGCATGGCGAGCAACGACAGCGGCCTGGGCCGCATCGGCGGCCGGCACACGCTCGAATTCATGAGTAACCTCAAAACCATCACGTTCAACGTCGGGCCGCCGACGATTACGTGACGCATCCGTAACCGCAAACCGCAAATGCCCCGTGAGCGCTACCCCAAATACGGCTGGACACTGGTGCAGTTAAACGCAACTCCTGCGCCGCGGCCTCGCCCGGGCAGGAGTCATTTGGAAAATGTCGGTTCAAAGTATTTCGAGCCCGTACGTACCCAATGGCCAATGACCAAACGGCCGCAACATGCCAGGTCACAGGAGACCGCAATGAAACAAAATATGCAACCGGTTGTCATGCATTTGATCTGCGCAGCGGTGGTGCTGGGGATCATGACTTTTGCGGCAGCGAAGACACGAGGAGATGCACGGATGAATGACCTGGTACTGGGCGACGGCTCACAGTGGAAATATCTTGGCGAACAATGGCGCGAAGACGAAGCGCGCGTCATCCAGCACCCTGCCGGGAGGGATCTGCACAGCCGCGCCCTATACGTGAACAAGGCGTTCTCCGATGTGACGGTCGAATTCGAATACAAGGCCGGCTATCTGGAAGGCGGCGCGGGCAGTGCCGGGCTGATCCTGCGGGCACCCGACGGCGGGCACGGCTACGTTGTGCATTTCCCCTGGGGCGGGCAGACCTTGAGGGCCAAGAACTTCTGGGCCGGGCTGGCCGACCTCAGCGGTGACGGATACCTGCGGCATCTGCGCTTTGATCTGGTCTCGGGCGTCCCGGCGGAAACCGATCGCTGGTACCGCGTCAAGGTCCAGGCCATCGGGCGGCGTATTCGCGTGTGGGTCGATGGGTTCCAGGCCCTGGACGTCAGCGATGCAACCCATACCTCGGGCTTCATCGGCCTGACCGGTTACGGCCAGTACCGGTTCAGGAACATTCGCTACAGCGGCACGGAGGTGACTGTCCCGCAATGGGATGGCAAGGCAAAGATACGCCATCCTGCGACCGTCCTGCCGTTACCGAGCAACCCCGTCAACCAGGGATGCATCGCGCCCAATGGCGATGTCATCATTGCATCCGACAGCGAGTTGTTGCGTTCCACTGACGGGGCGCGGACATGGCAGAAAGAGCAACTGCCGAAACACCTCATGGGTATCAGCGGCATGGGAAACACCCTCTTTACTACTTCCGACGGCCGGCTGATCGCCATTGGAGCCATGGGCGGCTTCATCAGCCAGGACCAGGGACCGAACCACGCGTTCTACATGAGCCAGAGCCCTGACAGCGGTAAGACCTGGAGCGAAACGAAGCTCTGCCCGTTGAAAGATGACTTTGAGTGGCCATCCAACTTGAGCAAGAGTGTCAGCGGGCACCGATATCTGGGGCCTTGGGGACCACTGGTGGAAACCGCGGATGGGTCGCTGCTGCGTTTCACTCTCGGCGGGACCGGTTTCCTGCCCGGCTACCCTGACATTCAATCCTGGGGCTCCCATGGCTGTCTGGCCAGGGTCTTTCGCTCCACCGACCGTGGGCAGACCTGGAGCGGTCCGATCGATATTGACCAGCCCGTGGCCCACAGGAAAGAAAGAGGCAGTATCCAAGGCTCTCTTGACCTTACCGAAACCAACGCCGTGGCAATGGGCAACACCGTCATGACAATGACACGGCCGGTTTACGGTGCCGGAATGTGGCAGAGTTGGTCACACGACAGCGGGGCCACCTGGGATGCAGCCGCACGCACGAGTTTCCCCGGTTATGCCTGTTCAATGACCCGAACCAGCAGCGGAGCCATCGTCCTGGCCCACAGGTTTCCCGGCTATTCGGTCAACATCAGCCGCGATGGAGGCCGCAATTGGGACGCCGGCACGATCATCGACTGGCAGCCCTGGGGTCAGGGCGCGCTGATCGAGGTGGAGCCCGACGTGCTGCTCGTGACCTACATGAACACTGACCTTGGCGATTGGCACAACCTGGTGAAAACAGACATCTCGCCGTTGCTGTCCCAGCGGTTCAGGATTACGCAGGATCGTATCGTGCCCCTGGGGCCGGATGACTGATCGGGCAGGTCAGGGTCAAGTCGGCGCGACCCCACCCACAGCCGCACCAGTAGCACGCGAATAGACCCCGACCTGCAACACCTCATCACCGCCTGGCCGGACCTGCCCGACGCTGTGAAGGCGGGCATCACGGCGATGGTCCAGGCGACCACACGCTGATCGTGGCGCCCTTGCCGGGGGCTTCGACTCGTGCCCGGGCCAACCCGGCGGGCGCACACCCATGAGGTGCCGTATCACTGACGCGGCAGGTTTGTCACACGGGGGCCGCTGGTGCGCGGATATTCCTGTACGCAAACCTTATATAGAGCACGTTACACCTGATGCATGTGACTGTATGTCTCACCACGGCACCCCCGTTGCCCCCGGGAGGGGTTCGGCGGGGCCGGGTCCGGGTCCGGGGGCGGGGGCCAGGCGTTGGGGGGGCGAATAGTGGCGCAGGGCGGTACCAGGCGGCTTTTTGCGGCTCAAACTTTCTGAAAACCCCCCGCGTTTAACCATTGACAAACGGCAATGCCAGCTTATTATTAAGCCTCGCGAGGAGGGTGCTGAATCACATTTCCTGTCAGCTGGAGG
>NZCH01000034.1 GCA_002688155.1 Phycisphaerae bacterium | reverse complement strand
TATATGCCGCCAATCAGTCCGGTCGATCCGACGTATCCGCTTGTCATCCGTGACACGCTCACGCGGATGGTCCTGGGCACCATAAGCGAGCCGATCACGCTGGGCGGCACGTTCGCGATCGTGAAACTTGAGCGAATAATCGAAGCTGATGGCGTACCGTTCGACGATGTAATAGAGGACTTGACCACACATGTGCGACTTCGCGTCGAACAGATGCTCATGCAGCAGCGGGTGCGCAGCATCATCAATGAGGCAGACCTGACCGTCCTCGATGCGACGCTCAAGCGCACGTGGGAGCGACAGAAGCGTCAAGCGATGGAATTGCCAAAGTAGGCAAATCGTCGGTTTCGATACGTTACCTCAAATGGACATTCAAGTCGCCAATCGCATTGAACGGTTGCCGCCTTACGTTTTGGGCCGGCTCAAGCAGCTGATCTACGAACGCCGCAAGGCGGGCGCGGATGTGATCGACATGAACATGGGCAACCCCATGGACGCGCCGCCCGATGCGGTGGTCGACAAAATGCGTGACGCAGTTCTCGATCCACGCAACAGCCGGTATTCCGTTTCCAAGGGGCTGTTCAACCTGCGTCGGGACATGGCACAGAAATACGAACGCCGGTGGGGAGTGTCGCTCGATCCCGAGTATGAAGTTATTGCAACGATTGGGTCAAAGGAGGGGTTTAGCCACATGTGCCTGGCGGTAATGGGCCCCGGCGATACGGCGGTCGTGGCGGACCCGGCGTTTCAGATTCACACGTACGCCGTCATTCTCGCCGGCGCGAGCACGATCCAGGTGCCGCTGAGCAACGATGACGCCTTCCTGGCGCGGATCGATGACGTGCTCGCACATCTTCAGCCCAAGCCCAAGGTCATTGTGCTTAACTTCCCGCACAACCCAACAGGACTGACCGTCGATCCACCATTCTTCGATCACGTCGTCAATCTGGCACACAAGCACCAGGTGCTCGTCATGCACGATTTCGCATACGGCGAAACGTGCTTTAACGGGTACAAGGCTCCGAGCTTGCTGCAAAGTGAAGGCGCCATCGATCATGGCGTCGAGTTTGTCACGCTCAGCAAACCGTACAACATCGCCGGATGGCGCATCGGGTTCTGCTGCGGCCATCGACAGATGATCAACGCGCTTGGGACGATCAAGGGCTACTACGACTACGGCATTTTCCAGGCCGTTCAGATTGCCGCGATCATCGCGATGCGCGAGGGGGACAAACACATTCAGGAACAGGCCCGCAAGTATCAGAACCGTCGGGACGTGCTGGTGCGCGGCCTTCAACGAATGGGGTGGCAGGTCGATTCGCCGCGGGCGACGATGTTCGTCTGGGCAAAGATCAAACCCGAGCACCTCGCGGCGTTCAATGGGTCGACTAACGACTTTTGCCTTGCCATGGTCGATCAGGCGGACGTGGCGATGACGCCCGGCGCGGCGTTTGGATCACGCGGCGAAGGGTGCGTGCGCATCGCGCTGATCGAAAATGAACAGCGAATTCGGCAGGCGCTGCGGCAATTGCAAAGAGCGCTGAACAAGCCCCCTGCGTCGGTTGCGTAAACCGGCGGTGAATTTCCCCTCATCCGCTCAGCGATAAGCGATCGTCTTTACGGATCGGGTCCGTTGAATGATGTTCCCAAGCCGTCTACGACGTCGGTTCCGGCGGTTGTGTCGTTCTGGGCTCGACGGGCGAGCACAGACTCTCTTCGAGCATTGCTTCGGCGCGTTTCATCATTTGCTCGATCCGCTGTTGCGAACTCGACCAGCCTTTTTGCAGGTCGTCCATTCGGCCTTCGATCGACTTAATCGCCGAGGTGAGATCGTCATCGACCTGGCAGACCCATTGGTCGTACGTATGCAGGCTTCGTGTCACGTCTGACTGAATTCGGTCGTGCAGAGTTTTTTGCTCCTGGCGAACCTGGTCAGCCATCGTCTGGCTGGCGACTGTTCGCGATTCAGCGGCCTTGAACAGCTGCACGCCTAATTCCACGCGTTGGTCCACCTGCGCCTCAATGCGCCGCAATGCGTGCAACTGCTGTGACGGCGGCAGAGCTTTGTGCGACTGGATGTCCGTGGGGACTGCGGTTACCGGCGGGCTATCGGACGCAGAATTCGATGTCATCTGGCTCATGAGAAGCCTCCTGGTCTGGCAACACCACACGTCGAATGATCGGCCTACCGGATGGTCCGGCTGCACAATCGCCATCGCCGCGGTATCCTGCCGACATGCGCGTCAAACAGTTGCTGCCGCTGCTGCAGGAGATTGCGCCCGAACATCTGGCCGAAGATTGGGACCGCGTGGGCCTGCAGATCGGTGACGGGAATTGGCCGGTCCGACATGCGCTGCTCTGCATCGACCTCACTGAGGCGGTGCTCGCAGAAGCAATTCGGAAGAAGTCCGGCCTGATCGTCGCGTATCACCCCCCGATCTTTGCGCCGCTCGATACGGTGACCGGCGTTCACTGGAAGCAGCGGGTTGTGATGGGCGCGATCTCGCATCGGATCGCGGCGTACAGCCCCCACACGGCCCTGGACGCTGCTGTGGGCGGAATCAATGACTGGCTGGCCGATGGTGTTGCCGGAAACGATCGTGCCCAGAGACGGGTCATCACGCCCAAGCAGGCACACGCTGGCGAGTCGTACAAGGTCGTCACATTCGTGCCCGGGCACGCGCTTGCTCAGGTGCGCCTGGCCATGGGCAGCGCGGGCGCCGGAATGATCGGGGGGTACACACAGTGTTCGTTCGCCGCCCCTGGCCGGGGCACGTTTTACGGCGGCTCGACGACCACGCCGGTGATCGGGCAGCCCGGCCGGCTCGAGGCGGTAAATGAGCTACGCCTCGAAATGATTTGTCCGGTTGCCCGATTGCCACAAGTGATCGCGGCGCTGGTTGACGGGCACCCCTACGAAGAGCCGGCATACGACGTTTACGTCCTTGCAAACCAGCCGGCTGACGCGCCGGGAGCGGGGCAGGGCCGAGTCGTCGAATTCGCCCGACCCATCACGCTCGCGACGCTCGTGCGGCGGATCAAAACGCAGTTGCAAACGAAACACCTCCAAGTCGCAGCGGGTCAGCATGCGCGCAACTTGCGTGGCATCGCGATGTCAACGAAGGTCAGGAGAATAGGCCTTTGTGCCGGCGCCGGTGGTTCGCTGCTCGGTGAGGCAGGGGATATCGACGTGTTCTTCACCGGTGAGATGCGCCATCACCACGTACTGGACGCCGCGGCCCGCGGAGTCAGCGTCATCCTTGCCGGTCACACACAGACCGAACGTCCGTATCTGCCTGTCTACCGGCGACGATTAGCCAAATTCACGAGCCGTAAGGTTAAATGGTCGGTCAGCCGTGCGGATCACGCGGTTTCCGACCTCGTGTGACGCGATTTCACATTTCGAGACGGCCGTGTTACACTTTGCAATGCGGTTGATCCGTTGCCCCGGCGCATGGTTGTCGGGGCTGCACTACCCACAACGGAGCATGCTCATGGCAGAATTTACACGATTCGGCACGCAGCGCGTCAAAATTACGGCCAAGTCCAGTATTGGCAAGACATACATCGACTATAAGCGCGCGGACGATCTGCGGCGGATGCTTACGCCCAACGGAAAGATCCAGGGGCGAAAACGCACCGGGCTCAATGCATATGAACAGCGGTTGGCCGCTCAGGCCATCAAGCGCGCCCGATACATGAGTTTGCTGCCGTTCACCTCCGCAACGCTGTGATTCCGCTGAGCCGCCACGCGGGCGGCACCCTCGCATCCAGACTGTTCGGGGTGTGACACGCCTGGCCGCTTCAGCCGGCCGATCGCCACGCCGCTAAAATGTCGTCATGCCCCCCAAGGCCCCCGGCAAAGCGATTTCGATTCGCGGCGCGCGAGAACACAACCTGCGTGACATCGACGTGGACATTCCGCGCGACAAGATGGTCGTTGTGACCGGTCTGTCCGGCAGCGGCAAGTCGTCGCTTGCGTTTGACACGATTTATGCGGAGGGACAGCGCAAGTATGTCGAGAGTCTGTCGGCGTACGCGCGGCAGTTTCTCGATCAGTTGCAGAAGCCCGACATCGAGTCGATCGAAGGCCTGCCGCCAACGATCGCGATCGAGCAGCGCAGCGCCAGCCACAACCCGCGATCGACGGTCGCGACGACCACGGAGATTTACGACTACCTGCGGCTGTTGTTCGCGCGCGTCGGCACGGCACGATGCTGGTACGTCGATGACAAAAGCCGAACGTGCGGCAACCCAATTGCCGGGCAGTCCGCAACAATGATCGTCGATCAGATCATGGCTCTGTCTGACCAGACGCGGCTGATGGTCCTGTCGCCTCTGGTCCGCTACAAGAAGGGACATCACCGTGAGGTGTTTGAGGGCATGTTGCGGCAGGGATTCGTCCGCGCACGCGTCGACGGCGACGTGATCGACCTGCGCGACCTGAAAGGCGCCACGCCGTTCACGACGCAGAAACAGCGATATCAGAACCACACGATTGAGGCTGTCGTTGATCGCATTGTGATCCGTCACGATGACGATTCCGATATACGCACACGAGTCGCTGACTCAGTCGAACTGAGCCTGAAACTTTCCGGCGGGCTCGTGGTTGTGAGTGTTCAGAACGACGGCGACACTTCAGATGGTGGGGCGTCGGCCAGCAGATGGGAGGACGTGCTGTTCAGCGAGCACTATGCGTGTCCGATTCATCCTGAGTGCAATCTCGAAGAGATCGAGCCACGCCTGTTCAGTTTCAACAGCCCGTACGGCGCCTGCTCGTCATGCGACGGCCTGGGAACGATCCTCGAGTTTGACCCCGATCTGATCGTGCCCGATCCAAGCGTTTGCCTCACTGAAGGCGCCATCGACGCGTGGAGGCACAGCGGTAAGCGAATGAACATTTACTACAACCGCCTGGTCAAACGATTCTGCCGCGACTTTGGCGTCAAGGCCACGACGCCGTATGTAAAGCTGCCAAAAACGATCAGGCGCATTCTCCTGGACGGCACCAACGCCCGCGATGAAGCGAAATACGACACACACTTCGAAGGCGTCGTGCCCAATCTTCAGCGTCGCTGGGAGAAAACCGACAGCGAGTACGTCAAAGCCAGGCTGCACAGCTATCTGTCCGAGGCGCCGTGCGAACAATGCCGCGGCGGTCGGTTGCGCACCGAAGCGCTGCACGTGTTTATCGAGGGCGCCGTCAAACACGATGGCGGTCGGCGCCTGGGAGACTTTCGCCATCCAGATGGTGGCCGCAAGAGCGCGCGGCTGTTCAACGTCAACGACGCCACTGCGATGACGATCGAAGAGGCGACCGACTTCTTTGGCCGCTTGCAACTTACCGCGGAACAGGAACAAATCGCCGCGCCGATCCTCAAAGAGGTCCGCGCCCGGCTGGGCTTCATGATGGACGTGGGGCTGGGCTACCTGAGCCTGAACCGCAGCACGGGCACTCTTTCGGGCGGTGAAGGCCAGCGTATTCGCCTGGCGACCCAGGTCGGATCAGGTCTGGTGGGGTGCTGCTACGTACTCGACGAGCCAACGATTGGCCTGCATCAACGCGATAACCGTCGTCTTATCAGTACGTTACGTCACTTGACGGACATCGGAAATACCGTCATTGTTGTCGAACACGACGAGGAGATGATTCGTGCGGCAGATTACCTGATCGACATTGGCCCGGGGCCTGGCCGCCACGGCGGGACTGTCGTCACCCAGGGCACGGTCCGACAAGTCGAACGCGCAAGTGCATCGATCACAGGTCGGTACCTGACCGGCAAACTGTACATCGACACGCCATTGCCCCGCCGCCGACTCGATCACAAGAAGCTCGTGACAGTGAGAGGCGCGCGGCAGAACAACCTCAAATCGGTCGACGTAAGTTTTCCGCTCGGCGGCATCCTTTGCGTGACCGGCGTGTCAGGTTCCGGCAAAAGCACGCTGGTCAATCAGATTCTGTTGCGCGCGGCGCGCCGGCATTTGTACGGTTCGCGCGACAAACCGGGTGCGCACGACCGCGTGACCGGGCTGGGCAACGTGGACCGAATCATCGAAGTCAACCAATCACCGATTGGCCGTACGCCGCGGTCGAACCCGGCGACATACACCGGCGCGTTCGACGCGATCCGCGACCTGTTCACCAAGACCCGCGAGGCGAAGATCCGTGGATACAAGCCGGGGCGCTTCAGCTTCAACGTCAAGGGCGGTCGGTGCGAGGCATGTCAGGGGCAGGGTGTCAAGAAGATCGAGATGCATTTTCTGCCGGACGTGTACGTCACCTGTGATCAGTGCAAGGGCAAACGCTACAACCGCGAGACGCTTGAAATCACCTATCGCACCAAGAGCATCGCCGACGTGCTGGCGATGACCATCGAGGAGGGGTTCGGCTTCTTTGAAAATTTCCCGGTGGTTCGGCAATTGCTAGGCGCGCTCAGCGACGTGGGCCTGGGATACGTACAACTTGGCCAAAGCTCGACCACGCTCTCGGGCGGTGAAGCACAGCGCGTGAAACTCGCGACCGAACTGGGCAAACGGCCCACGGGACACACATTGTACGTTCTGGACGAGCCGACGACCGGCCTGCATTTTGCCGACACCGACAAATTGCTGGGCGTATTGGCCCAACTCGCGGACCAAGGCAACACCGTGGTAGTCATCGAGCATAATATGGACGTGATCAAGTGCGCCGATTGGCTCATCGACCTGGGGCCCGAGGGGGGCGATCGTGGCGGAATGGTCGTCGCGCAGGGCACACCCGAGCAGGTGGCCGCGACGCCCGGCTCATACACGGGTGATTATCTCAAACGACACCTGGGCGCTTCGCTGTCCGCAGCGGGTGACGGTTTACGGACGCCCACGCGCGTTGCTGTCTGATTGACAGGGTTGACCGTATCCGTAAAATGCCGCCCC
>NZCH01000033.1 GCA_002688155.1 Phycisphaerae bacterium | reverse complement strand
GTTGATGATAGTCATTATCGCGTGTAACCCGTTGTGATTATCATGGTTGCATGAAATTTCTAAATCGTTAACCGGACAGTAGTGGTGGCCTATATCTTATTACATGGCCCCCCGTGGTCAAGGACAAAATCAGCCGGCCGAATTCGCCATCTCGTAAGTACTTGTCAGCAATTCATATACAACTACTGCTCGGGCCGACGCATCGGGTTGCGGTACCGTGCAACAGCCAGAGTGCGAGTCAGATCACGCCTGTTGACACCGAACCCGACGCGCTCGAACGAACGCGCGTTACGACCGAAACCGACGCGCCCGAGTGATCGATGTCAGTAACGCCCATGCTTGCGCGCGGCTTCGACCATCGCACGCATGTCCGGTTCCCTGGCGCCATACGAAATGCCTTCACCGGAATTGAAGATGTAACCCCCGCCGGGCTTGCCCGCGTTCATAATGCGCGCCGTCTCGTCGCGGACACGATCGACTGAACTGCGCTCGAGCACCGCAATGCCATCGATGTTGCGCATCAGACAACTCCTGTTTCCCAGCGCCAGTTTGATCTGCGCCAGGTCCGTTCCTTCACCATCGCATCGGCGTCGCATCGGTACGCGTCGTGGCGCACACCCGCCATGCGCACATCGAACTCCTGTGATATCCCGAATACCGGATCGCGCGATGGTATGGCGAGCGCCACACAGGCGCGAACGTCATCGAGCACACCCGTGTAGGCCATGAAATGGGATCCCTTCACTGCTGGCTGCACTCAACACTCAACTTGTCTGCGCGTCGGCATCGAATCGGCGCCCCCGACGCTTACGCCGCCTTTGCCCGTTGCGGTTCAGACAGGCCCGCGTCGATCATCTTCGCCGTCAGTGTCGGGGGGCGCGTGAATGTGTGCTTGCGGAACGGACTCCACAGCAGCTTGCCGATGTCGGACCATTTCATGTACTTACCGAACCGCCTCAATAAAAGCAACGTTGCGACAGGGCGCAGAAAGATGCGGTGCAGGAACAGCCAAACGTACCCCTTTTTTCGCGCACCGTTCACCACCGCGCTGGGAAGCACGGTGGGGTCGATGTCCGAGCACTTGAACCACTTATGCCAGTCACGGTCGTCATCGATAATGCCCCGAGCCTCGTATTCCTTCCAGAGCGGCGTTCCACGATAGCAGCACAGGCGGTTGAACCCGAACGTGTCGATCTTCAGACGCGCTGCAAATTTGAAGCTCTGCATGATGTCCGCTTCGGTCTCGCCCGGCGAGCCGACAAGGAAAAACCCGTGGGCTGTGTCAATCCCGCTTTCCTTGGCGAGGGTAATCGCATGCTCGATCTGTTCGAGCGTTTGCATCTTGTTGAGGCGGTCCAGTACGTGCTGGGTGCCGGCCTCGATGCCAAACGCGAGCATGCGGCAGTTCGCCCGACCCATCAGCGGGAACTGATCAACCGCCACCGCATCGACCCGACCCTCACAACCCCAACGCAGCGTCAGCCCACGATCGATCATGCCATGGCAGATCTTTTCGATCCGCTTACGCTTGAGCAGGAAGTGATCGTCAGTCAAGTAAACCGAGCGGTAGCCTTCGTCGTCGAGTTGTTGCAACTCGCCGAGCACGTGCTCGGGCGAGCGGTCGCGCCACATGCCCTCGGCCAACAACGGAATGTCACAGTAGATGCATTTGTACGGACACCCGCGCGAGGTCTGCACTGTGCACCAACGATCGAGCGACAACACTGCCGGCACGTCCAGCGGCATCGATTCGATGTACTCGATCGGAAGCGTCTTGCGGTCCGGGTAGGGAAAGCGGTCCAGGTCGCGCAGGACCGGTCGGCGCGGATTTTCGACGACCTCGCGCCCGCGGCGCCAGCTCAGGCTGCCCACGACACCGGGGTCGTGTAGGTGCTCGAGGTAGTCCGGCAGCAACTCCTCGCCTTCGCCGGCGCCCACGGCGTCGATCAACGGGCAATCTTCGAGGATCTTCACGGCGTTGATCGTCGCGAACGGACCGCCGACGATCACCGGTGTGCGCGGCGCGACGCCCTTAAGCGCTGCCGCCATGCGCTTGAGCACCAGGTACGATGTGGTCGACAGGAACGAAAGCGCGAACACGTCCGGGCACTGCTGGCGTGCCGCCTCGACGATGTGCGCTTCGGTCATGTCGGGGTGGCACGTGTCGAACATCTGCACGTCGTGTCCCGCTTCACGCAGCACCGGCGCCAGCGTCTGGATGCCCAGTGGCGGGAACGCCATCACCTCGATTCGCCCGTCGCTGCGCGGCCGCTTGAGCCCGGGAGGCAGCAATCGGAAGTAATCGTCATCCCTGACGTACACCAGGAAGATTCGCATGACCGGATCCCTTCGGTGAAATTAGCAGACTCTCCCCAATGCGTGTATCATAATACCATATACTCTTTTGATGATGCGGTTACACCGGTCGGCGGTCGACAGACGCCGATGTACCCCAGCGAGTCTGTAATGATGGGCCAACAGACAGGTCGTTCCTGGCGACAACTGCTCTTCCCCGATCCGGCACGCGCAATTCCGGGCGAGCGGTGGATGCGCACCATCATTCGGACCGTTCACATCGCGTCCATGGCGGTACTGGTTGGTGGGCACTACTTCGACCTGCCCGCCGAACGGCTCATCGGCCCGCTGGCATGGACCGTCGGGTCCGGCATCGCGTTCATGATTCTGGAACTGCTCGGCTCGTTGAACTGGCTCCTCCAGGTGCGCGGACTGCTCGCGATCGTCAAGATCCTGCTGGTGTTGCTCGTACCGGTGTTCTGGGCTCACCGCCTCTGGATTCTGGTGGCGATCGTCGTGATCGGATCCGTGGGTTCGCATATGCCCAGCCGATTTCGCTGCCACTGCTTTCTGACGGGAAAGAGCGGCGACCCCAAGAAGGGCTAAGCGCTCGAGTCGCGCCGTCTTGAATCATCAGCGGTATCGTTCGGGTCGGCGCCGCGCGTGTTCGTCCAGGCCGTCCATGATGGCGCGGCAACTGTCCTGCCAGCGATGTTCGGGCACGTCCTCGGTCACGCCCATGATCAGGCCGTCCATCGAGCCGGTCTCTTCGAGCAGATCAAACGCCGTGCGCTGGACTTCGTCGTCCGGCTGCAGGTGCACCGAAGAGGGAAAATTGATCCACAGGACCTTGTCAGGCCACGCCTGCCGCGCCTGGGAAAGGGTCATGTCCGTATCAGGCGCCGGCGTGAACGCTTCGATGTAGTCCAGGTCGGTGGCGCCGATCAGGTCCGCCAGCAAGCGGCAGTTGTCGTCATAGTGGCAGCCGATGATTTTGCCGTGCTGGTGCATCACGTCCGCCGCCTCGTTGTAGTGCGGCACGTAGTGCTGTTCAAACACCTCGCGGCCAATCATCGCGGGCACAACATTGCCGCCATAGTTGGCCTGCCCGGCCGGCGATTGGGCGACCATCGGATACAGTTCGCGCCGCTTGCGGACGATGACTTCATAAAGCGCAAGAATCTCATCGCGGCGATCCATCCACTCCATGGCGAACCGCTCCATGTCAATCATGTTACCCGAGATCAAGGATTGCAGAGGCTCGAGACCGAAACTCGCGCGAAGAATCACGTCCTCGCCGAACGCCTCCTGCGCTTTGAGGAACTGGTCATAGCAGGGCTCGTACTGCTCGTCGTCGACAATGAAGCGCAGCACCTTGTAATCTCCGGGTGATTTGAACATCGTCTCGTGGCGCCACGTGGTGAATCCGGCGGGTTCGTTCAAAGTTGACACCGTGCCGAGTTTGGTCTCGTAGAACGTGCGGCACAGTTGGCGGCCGTTGTTCGCAAAGGTCTCGCTTCGTACGGTGACATTGGGCCGGTGGACGCGCACGACCGGCGCCTGGCGATTCACGATACACATCCCACGGTTGCGCAGCTCGCGCTCGGCGGCGCATTGCGGCACTTTGTTTTCGTACATCGTGAACGGAACGCGATCGCTGTGTCCGCCGTGAAGGGCGATCTCGACGCGCCGGCGCGGGGTAAGGTCGTTTCGCGCGACTGTCATCATGTTCTTTTGGAAGCGGTTGGGGGCGAAACGGGGCCAAAGGCTTCGATCCAGTCCTTGATGCGATGCAGGCGCGACATGTTGACATCGGGCGGCACGTTGTCGGACACGCCCAGGATCAGGTGATCCGCCGCGCCCAACTCGGCGAACAGACGATCCATGTGCTGCTCGAAGCCGCGCTCGTCCGTGACGTCGTCCAGCAGGACGACGCAGGGGACGCCGCCCCACACCGTTCTGGCCGGTCCGAGTCCCTGACGGATCTGCGCGAGCGTGAACGAACTCATCGGCTCGGGACACACGGACTCGGCGACGTCGAAACCACACGTGGGATAAAGGTCGAGCAGTCCCTGGTTCTCACCGTCGGTGTGTGTCAGCAGAAGTTTGCCCGCGGCGCGTGTTCTTTCGCCGATCCGTTTGAGCCACGGCACGATCTCTTGTTCAAAAAATGGCGGCCAAGTCGTGTCCCGGTCGTAATTGGCACCCCAGAAGATCACCTCTGCTTCGCAATCGAGTACCGCGCTGAGCATGGCTTCATAAAGAGGCTCCATACGCCGAGCCAGGGCTTGCATGGCGGCGCGGTCGTCGGCGTAGCAAACATAGAACTCCTCCATCGCCATGACATCGTGAAGAAGCAGATGAATGGGCGACGCACCCAGTGGCCCGCTGGCCACCGCCAAGCCACGTTCTCCGACGCGCTCGCGGAAGGAAGCATATTGCTCCGGCGTGGGTATGACCTGGAGGTGGTCGAACACAAGGGCCACCCGCTCGAAGTCCTCAGGACCACAGATGGGATACTTCTGCGCGAACGGCAATGAGATTCCCTCCGCCGCCATCGCGGATGTCATGAGCAGACGCATCGACACATCGCCGCCGGGCGTGCGAATCAAGGTCTGGTAGAGGCCGTCATCGTACTGAAACTCTAAAGGCAGGTCACACAATTCGACCCGAAACGGGTAGTCCGGGTGGTTGTCAATGCCCAATCCCCGCAGCGCCAGGTCCATTGGCTCGCGCTTCTGCGTGTAGTCAGCGCGGACGGCGTGGCATGCCACCCCAAGTTCATCTGCGATCTGCGGCGTGCTCAACGCTGCCAGCCCATCCCCATCTGTTCGGGCACGGTGGGCGATCGCCCACAGGTCCATTCGCGGCGCCCATGGAATTTGGTCCGTAGGCTCCCCACGGATCGCCGCCAACATGCGCTCACGATGAGTCATGGTGCAAGGGTGCGTAATCAATCCCCAAAACTCTGACAGCCACTGCTCAACCGAGATTTATCCAAAAACGATCGCATCACACATGACCGGGCGGCCGAGTGGCCAACAAAACAACGCCGGCATCCCGATAACTTTCATTCAATGCGTTTGCGCTTATCCAAGTATATTTCACCCATCTTGCCAGGTCAAGTCCCGGTTTTGCTGTAAATTCGTGAAGGGGCGGGTTTGTTGG
This sequence comes from Phycisphaerae bacterium, assembly GCA_002688155.1. Classification (GTDB taxonomy): domain Bacteria; phylum Planctomycetota; class Phycisphaerae; order Phycisphaerales; family Phycisphaeraceae; genus ARS1224. Next base: position 4,437 of record NZCH01000033.1, on the reverse strand, counting down.
TTGGGGTTCGGTGATGTTGGTTAAATGCTTCGTTGAGTTCCTTTCGGATGGCCTGGAGCTGCTGACGGTCGAAGCTGGTCATTTTGATGCCATGCCATCGGGCGGAGGCGCGTAGCGTCGCAGCGAACATCAGTTTGAGCAGCGGTTTTTCGCCGAACGCGTGCGGGATGACTTTGGTACGACGGCGTTCTTCGCCGAACAGGCGTTCCAGCAGGTTCGTCGTGCGAATCACCTTGCGATGGTTCAGCGGGAAACGCAGGTGCGCGATGCACGCGTCGAAGTCGTCGAGAAAGCACGCCACGGCGGCGGGCATCGACGGTTCGAACTGCTCGACCACGCGATCTTTGAGCGACACCGCCACCGCCAGCGACGGCGCCTGGTAGCACGCCCTCGCGTGTTCGCGAAACAGCAGCCACTGATTGTCCGGCACCTTCGATTGCAGGTTCCGCATTTTGTGCGCCAGGCAACGCTGACGCACGGCGCGCGGCAACGCGTTCTCCACCGCCGCGATCAATCCCCCGGCGCCGTCGGTCACGACCAGCAGCGGATCACGCAGGCCGCGACGCTTCATGTCCTGAATGAACTCCTGCACGCTGGCCGTATCCTCCTTCGTGCCGGGCGTCAGCGACAACAGGTGCTTTTTGCCGCACGAATCGATCCCCCACGCGCACAGCACCGCGTCCTTCTTCTGGCCCGGATGCAAACGCTCGGCCACGCCGTCGATGAACAGGTACACGATGTCGAACTCCGAAAGATCACGCGTGGCGAACGCTTCATACTCGTTCCACAGTTGCTCGGTGACTTCGCTGACTGCCGTGCGTGACAGCAACGTGTTACCATCGGCATCGCGTGTCGCGGCTTCGATGTCGCGTGTGGACAGGCCACGCGCATACATCTCGATCGCCAGGCGTTCGAGTTCATCGCTGCGCCCGGCGAGCATCGCGCGAATGTCCGACTGGAACGGTTCATCCGTGCCACGCACCTGCGGCGTGGCGTATTCGACGGCGCCCTCCGCCGTCCGCAAGCGGTTCGTGCGATACCCGTTGCGATGCCCGCGCGGTTCGCCGGTACCGGTGTCCCCGGAAGATCGGTGGCGGTAATAGTCGCGTCCCAGCACGTCGCTCACCTCAGCTTCAAGCAGTTGCTCGATCACTGGCTGCGTCGCCAGCCGAACGAACCGCGAGATCGCCTGTTCGTCCCCGTCACTGACCAACTGCTGAATCTTCTGGCCCGTTCGCTCGCTCGGTGGTACTCTGTCATTCATGGGGTGGCTCCTTGAGGTTGGTGATGCAACCAACAGGGTCCACCCCTTCTTCATTTACAGCAAATTATGGACATAACCTCTTGCCATCCTGGAAACATCGGGGGAATTGCCGACGCCCCCATCGGGGATTCTCCGATGGATTTGCGTTCAGGTGCCGTTCTAATATTTGACAGTGATCCAAATGCGGCGTAAAGAGTACGCAGCATAGGAGGTTCGACGGTTAGTCCAGTACTCTGCCCTGAGTCAGGCGCACCAGGCCCAGGCCAGCACGTTGGCTGCCTGACAGTGGGCGCAAGAGCAGATCACAGATTATGAGCCACACTGACGATGGTTGTATCTCTACCATACGGTCCCGTGTCATCTGTTCATTCGACTTTTCGGCGCAGCGATCTGTCGCACAGTCCTTACGTCTTCTTCTACGAAGTCACGCGAGCGTGCGATCTGGTCTGTCAACATTGCCGCGCTGACGCGCAGCGACAGTCACATCCGAACGAACTCGATCCGGCCGCAGGCAAACGGCTGATCCGGCAGTTGAATGCCTTTCCCAAACCGCCGATCCTCGTGTTGACCGGCGGCGACCCGATGAAACGTCGGGACATTTTCGAGTTGGTCGAATTTGCCGCGCATAACGGAGTGCGTACGGCGATGACGCCGTCGGCCACACCGTTAATGACCCGGCAGGCGGTGCGTCGGCTCAAAGACGTCGGTTTGGAGCGCATTGCCGTGAGCCTCGACGGCGCCGATCCGGCCACACACGATGCGCTGCGACAGGTCGCCGGCAGCTACGACCGAACACGACAGATCATGGCCGACGCGCGCGACGCGGGTTTTCCCCTTCAGGTCAACACAACAGTGACACGACGGAACCTTGACCAGATCGATTTGATGGCGAACCAGCTCGCCGAAGAACACATCACGTTGTGGTCGCTGTTCTTTCTCGTGCCCGTGGGGCGCGCCCATCAAGCGCAGAGCATTACCGCGGCGGAATATGAACAGGTCTTTGCACGGCTGTGGCGCCACGCGTTACAACATCCTTACGGCATCAAGACGACGGAGGCGCATCACTATCGGCGTTTTGTCCTGCAACGCCGCCGTGAGAGGCAGCGCGACCCCAACACCCGTGAACATGGCACACCGCGCCGCCCACCCGTAGGGATCAGTGACGGCAACGGCGTGATGTTCGTCAGCCACATCGGCGAGATATTCCCAAGCGGGTTCCTGCCCATTGAGTGCGGACGATTTCCCTTCGATTCGGTGGTCGACGTGTACCAGCGCAGTGCGCTGTTTGTCGCGCTGCGCAATCCCGATCAGTTCAAGGGCAAATGCGGGCGATGTGAATACCGTCGCATCTGCGGCGGCAGCCGCGCGCGAGCGTTCGCGTACACGGGCGATCCGCTGGAGTCAGATCCAGACTGCATCTATGAGCCACACACGGGGTAATGCCGGTGCAAATGGCGTCACCTGTATCAACGGTCGAGTCGCAAAGCCGCCCGACGGTGCGCATCGTGATCGTGGGCGCGGGGATCTCGGGACTCAGCGCTGCCTATCGACTCAGGGAACTGGCCGCCGAAACCGGGCAACGCCTCGAACTCACGCTGCTCGAATCGTCGGATCGTGCCGGGGGTACGATCGGCACGATTCGCCACAACGGATTTCTCATTGAGTCGGGACCGGATCAGTTCGTCGCGGCCAAACCGGGCGTCGTATCACTGGCGAACCGTCTTGGTGTGGCGTCCGAAATTCTGACGCCGCGTGATGAGTACGCGCGCGTCCTTGTGGCGCGCGGCGATCGGTTGACACCGCTGCCCGAAGGTTTCGCGCTGCTCGCGCCGGCGCGGTTCTGGCCCGTCGTCCGGTCCCCGCTGTTCAGTTGGCGCGGCAAGTGCCGCATGGCGTTCGAGCCTCTGGTGCGCCCGCGCCAAAGTGATGAGGATGAATCCATCGCGTCGTTCGTCACGCGCCGGCTTGGGCCTGAGGTCCTGCAACGCGCCGTCCAACCACTGGTCGGCAGCGTGTATGGCGGCGACGCCCGCCATATCAGCCTGGCCGCCACGGCGCCGCAGTTCGCCGCCATGGAGCGGTCGCACGGCAGCTTGGCGCGCGCGTTCCGGCGCCAGCGCGCCGCGCAGCGCCGGGACGACGACCGTCGCGCCGGCGGCGCACGCTACGGCATGTTCGCAACCTTCAAACTAGGTATGAGTACGCTGCCTGACGCGCTGGCAAAGTCGCTGGGCGGCGCCTGCCGGTTCGGGGTCCGCGTCACGGCAGTGCAGCGCCGTGACCGTGGCTGGAGTGTCACACAGTCCGACGGACAGACTATTGACGCCAACGGTGTGATCCTGGCCGGACCCGCGCACGGCGCCGCGGCGCTGGTGCGCTCGACTGATCCGCACCTCGCCGACGACCTGGCCGCGGCGCCCTACCGGTCGACCGTGGTTGTCCACCTGGCCTACCCGCGCGAAGCGATCGGGCATCCACTCAACGCGTTTGGCCTGGTGGTTGCCGACGATCAGCCCGGCGAGCTGACCGCCGCATCGTTTTGCAACGTCAAGTATGAAGGCCGGGCGCCGCGGGGTCGGGTCCTACTGCGCGCGTGTCTGGGCGCACGTCGCGACGCGCAACTGCTCGAACGCGAAGACTCTCAGCTCGTTGACGCGGCGGTGCGCGACCTGACGCCGCTGCTGCGCATCGCCGGCGAGCCGCGTCTCGCGACCGTTCATCGTCACCGAAATGCGATGTCACAATATCACGTCGGCCACCTTCAACGCGTCGCGGTGATCCGTCGCCGCGCCACGCGCCAGCCCGGTCTGGCGCTGGCGGGGAACGGGTACGGCGGCGCCGGCATCGCCGACTGCATCACCACCGGCGAGCAAGCGGCCACAGAGTTGTTTGAGCAGTTGACGGCGTCTACCCACATCTGAATCGCACGAGATGACGGTCACGATCGACTCGTCGCGTAGTCTCGGTGCGCAGTCACGACCTCTTTCGCATCCTCACTGCGGGTGTTGATGTAAATCATCACGACGCCGGTCGGCCAGCACGACCGGTAAATCGCACCAAACTCTTCATCTGCGTGCGGTGATGCCATGGATTAATCTCAGATTGTAAGTGTTCACGCCCTCACGCATCGATGAGCGATGGTGCGGGTTGGTCGCCAAGCCGAGCGTTGATGG
>NZCH01000032.1 GCA_002688155.1 Phycisphaerae bacterium | reverse complement strand
GTTCCCGCTCGAACGGGAGGTCTGGGCGAGGGGCGCGAGTCCGGGCCCAATGCGCGAACGATGAAGTAGGCTGCGCGCCCGCGGTCATTGACAGGCGAGCGCGTGACCAATGCGACGTTGCGTGACGAAGCAACGTTGACGAACATCCCTGTCCGATCGTCCAGCCGCAGTCCATCGCTGTGATCCTGCAGGTGGAAGGTCAGCTCGGTCAGACGGGTATGCGCGGGGTGCACACCAAACGTAACCGTCGTGCTCGCATCGGGACCAACGGTCGCGATCGTGGTTTGCACAGTGTCACCGAACCGCATTGCCACGCCCGCGGTCGCCGGGCCATCGCTGTGATTGACCAGGTCGACGCTGACGGTGGCGCGCTGCCCGGCGATGACGGGCATCGGCCAAACGCGAGGGCGCGTCAGCGCCATGTTCGCCGCCGATCGGCCGATGCGGTGAACCACCACGTCAACACCGTCACGCGGCGACCAGCGTACCCCGCGCTGCATGTCCGAAAATATGTCAACGCGAACGCGCCGTGGCTGTGTGCTGTGCGACGACACGGCACAGCGCCGCAACCCCTGGTCGATTGCACTATCGAGGTCGGCCGACTCGTGCGTGACCGTAACGTCGCGTATGCGGCGCACCAGTTCGGACACGTGTCGCGTCGGTTCAGGCAGCAGTGCGTGCGGCATCGTTCCCGCAAGCACAACGAGCACGCGATCGCCGCGCGCCGACGCGGCTTCGCACGCATCAATCGTGGCCGCCCTGGCATGATTGATGAGCGCAGCCCCGCGGTCCGTGCGTGACATCGACGCGGACACATCCAGCACGAAGACTCGATCGGCCGGCCCCTCAGCGCCCCTGCCCGCACCGCCGGTTCGCCACACCGGCCGCACAAACGCCAGCACCACAAGCGCGAGTGCCAGAGCACGTAATGCCAGAAGCAGCCAGTCGCGCACCTGCACGCGTCGCCGCCCCTGGGCTGCCGCCTGTTCAAAAAAACGCACCGTCGGAAACACCGCCACCCGGCCGTGAAGCCGATTCAGCAGGTGGGCAAGCAGCGGCACGCCCGCCGCCGCGCATAATGCCCACAGCCACAGCGGGCTGGTCAACGCAATCGCCGCGAGTGTGAATGACATGACAGGCTGCATAAGGACTTCTTTATTCGCAGGTAACGTTACAATCCTATTCGTCTTGAACGCGTCAATCACGTGGAGGTTTCGATGGCGAAAACGACGTCAGGCAAAAAAAACACACCGACGAAGTCAGCCGCAAAAGCCGCAACCGGGCTGATCGACCAGGGCAAGACCGCGCCCGCGTTCACTCTGCTCGACCAGGCCCGCAAGAACAGGTCACTCAAGGACCTGCGCGGCAAGTGGGTCGTACTGTACTTTTACCCCAGGGACGACACCTCCGGCTGCACCAAAGAGGCGTGCCAGTTCCGAGATGTGATGTCGACACTCAAAACCAGCAAGGCCGTCGTACTGGGCGTGAGCCCGGACGACGAAGCGTCGCACACACGTTTCCGCGAAAAGTATGACCTGCCGTTCGACCTGCTGGCCGACACCGACAAGAAGGTCTGCACAAAGTTCGGCGTCTGGCAGCACAAGAGCATGTACGGCCGCAAATACATGGGCGTCGTACGCACGACGTACCTGATCGACCCGAAGGGCAAGGTCGCCCGTCGATGGGACAAAGTGAAGGTACCCGGGCACGAGCACGAGGTGCTTGACGCGATTCGGGAACTGAGGTGAGTCAAGCAGCAAACCCGATCCAGGGGCACCTTCGGTGCGACCGCTACGCGCCGTTGTGCATCTGTGCGCGGGTTCACGATTTTCGAATTGCTGGACGTGGTCTTGCTGCTGATGTCCGGCGCAAAAGAGCCTGGACAACTAAGCGATTACGGGATTAAACCCGGATAGTGAAGAATCACGCCGTCGACCGCGAGCCTGACCGCCGTCTGCGCGACGGAGATATGGGGTCCAGGTCAATGTTGCCTTCTTCGTCGATGCGCGCCAGATTGAGTTCCTGCAGCGCATGGAGGGCGGCCTGTTGTTCGGCGTCTTTTTTTGAGTTGGCCCAGGCGGAGTTGAATCGCTTTCCGTCTATTTCGGCGCAGACTTCAAAGGCCTTGGAGTGATCCGGGCCTTTTTCGTCGAGAACGACGTAGTCTGGCGGGGCCGAGTGGTGGCGCTGCGCGTGCTGTTGGAGCACGCTTTTAAAGTTGCTCTGGTGCGTTGACAGAGCGGATTCGCGGACGTACGGCTCCATGTGCTTGAGGATGAACGCCTTGGCGGGTTCGAGTCCGCCGTCGAGGAAAATGGCGGCAATGATCGATTCGAGCACGGCCGCGACCACGCTACTGGGCAGCGTCGCGCGGTTGGTCATCCCTTTGCCCAGGCTCAAGCATGTGTCGAGCCCCAGTTCTTCGCTGATCTGCGCGCACACACGGCGACTGACAACCTCGCTCTTTATTTTCGTCATCTCCCCTTCCATGAGTTCGGCGTATTCCTGGAAGAGAAACTCGCAGACGATGAAGCCGAGCACCGCGTCGCCGAGGAATTCGAGCCGTTCATTGCTTTCGAGTCGGTGCCCGGCGATCGATGCATGCGTCAGCGCCGCGTCAAGCAATGACGTGTCTTTGAACGTGTAGCCGACGATTCGGGCTACTGCTTCGATCGTTGATGGTTCCGTGGTTACAGCCAATCCGTCACCGTATCGATACCGCGGCACGGCGCGATCGAACAATCACACCGGCGCACGCGTCAATGATCGTTATCGGCACGGTTCGCGGCGCGGTTTGGCCCGATGTAGGGTCCGCAACATGAACCGACCGACCATGTACTAAAGTATCGGCACGCAAGGTGCGCTTGTCAACCTTTTCCAACCTGATTAGGCTTGCTTTCATGAACCAGGGTGATGTTGACATGCGTTTGCGGGGTTGTGCCTGGTGGATCGGTGCGGCGATGCTGTCGTTGATCGCTCAAAACACCCTGGCGATCGATGACGATCAACTGCCACCGATCATGCCCGTCGATGACGTTCGCGTGGGGATGAAGGGGTACGGCCTGACGGTTTTCGCCGGGACAAAGATCGAGCCGTTTCCGGTTGAAGTCATCAGCGTGATGCGATCGTCGTTTGTGATCACTCCGCCGCGCGGCGCGATGATATGGATCACGTGCACGGACCCGCGCATGCTCGAATCGGGCGCTGTACAGGGATTTAGTGGTTCACCGATTTACCTTTGGGACGATGGCGACCCCAACGACCTGGGTAAAGACGGCCGACTGATCGGGGCATTCGCAACCGGCTACAAGTGGTCCAAAGGCTGCCTCGCGGGTGTGACTCCGATTCAGCAAATGCGCTCCGGGGCTCGGCGGGCACCGGACGAACTGAACGAGCAGCAGGCGGCCTCGCGTCATGGCGGACCTTCATCGGCGGCGCCGTTGATCCGCGCGGTGCTCGATTTAGCCAACGCCCAGCGTCTACCGGACGATGCGACGTGGCGTGCCAGGTCGATCCTGCAATTGATGCCCGACGCGAATGACGAACACGTGCCCTACGGCCGCGTGAGTTCACGCCACGCCATGCCGGCGGCGGACATCGACGAGTCCGTCGTTGCAAGTCCGAGCATGATGCCCGTCCCCGCCGGCTCACCGTATGTTGCGCGACTGTTGGCGCCGCTGCTTGAACCATGGGGACTGACACCGCTGGCCGCACCGGGCGTGTCCATCGGCAGTCCGCCGCCGGACATTGACCCGGACAAACTCGAGTTCCAACCAGGCAGTGTATTGAGCCTCCCACTGCTGCTGGGCGATCTCGAGGCGGCGGCTTCCGGCACCGTCACCGAAGTCTGGCCCGACGGGCGGATCCTCGCGCTGGGCCACGAAATATTCGCCGCCGGCCACGCCGAGATGCCGATGGCGACGGGATACGCCCACTTTGTCGTGCCAAGCCAACTCATGAGTTTCCGACTGGCAGGCTCGGTGCAAATTCGCGGTACGGTCGTCCGCGACGAGTTCTCCGGCGTCGTCGGCATGCCCGTCGAGCAGTACAGACTGTCGCCGATGATAATCGGTGTCAAGATGCTCCATCACCCGCAGCGCAAATACAATTTTCAACTCGTGCACCACCGCGACTTAGCGCCGATCTACGCGGTCTACGCCGCGATGCTTTGCGTTCAGGACGTTCAAGCGCTGCCGGTCGACAACACGCTGCATATGACCGGCACACTGCGCTTCCCGGAGGATCGTCAAATACCCATCGACAGGCTCGCGCCTCAGAGTTCGCTGGCGAACATCATCCTCGAGTTGCTCCCACCCATCAGCGCAATGATCAATAACCCGCACGAAATTGCAATGCTTGAATCGATGGACCTGAACCTGAGCGTGCAACCGCATCGCACCGATGCGAGGCTGGTTGATGCGCACATCGATCAGGTGCGAGTGCGCCCGGGCCAGTCCGTGGACATCACTGCCTACATTCAGCGGTATGGCGAACCGACGCGGGCCCATCACATCAACGTGCCGCTGCCCGCAAACCTGCCCGAGGGTCAATACGAGGTGTGGGTCCTCGACGCTCGCCGATACGGCGAACTGCGTCAGACCACCCGACCACACCGAATGCGCACAAATAACATCGACGAACTGCACCAGCGCATCGTCGATATCGTGTCCGTGCGCGACAACGCGCTGTACGTGGCAATCCCGAAGATCCAGCCGGCTCTGGCCGTTGGACGGCAGGAACTGCCGCAACTACCCTCGAGCCGGCGAAAGGTGCTTGTTACGCCCACCGTCACCGACGTCCAGCCGTATGTCGAACTGATCGAACACCGAATCGACCTGGACTTCGTGCCGCAAGGCGAAGCGCATTTTCAGATTACGGTGAAAAAGCATCCGTCGGCGTCGTGATGGCGCAGCCTCCTGCCGGTGGCACGCGTAATGCCACGCGAGGGTCGCGGGCGAGGCCAGTGAACCGATATAAACCCCGGAATTGATAAATTCGTGTGTTCGCCACCCTCGACGCTTGATCGTGGTGAATACGACAGGCAAGGGCACCGGCCATGAGTATCACCAATCGTTTTCCTATCATGCTTTGGGCCATCCCCGTCGTCGCCGTTGCGGTGTCAACCGCCCTGGCCATTCGCCCGGGCACATGGATTCACACCAACGAAGCCGACTTCGAGCCCGGCACGTTTGAAAACACCGTGGTGACCAACCTGGGTGACGTGCGCCTGGCGGCGGGCACGACGACGGTGGGCGATCTTCCCGAGGAAGCGCGCATCGTGTACGACCTGGCGCGCGACGCGGGAGGCGTGCTTTACATCGCTGCGGGACCCGAAGCCAAACTCATGAAGCGCACCGACGGCGGCATCGAACAGGTGCTGGCGCTCGAGGGTGCACAGGTGTTCGCGCTTGACGTGTTTGACGGCGAACTGCTGGTCGCGGCGAGCGGCGCGCAAAGCCGGCTGGCGGTGCTGCGAGAGGACGACGCGGGGCCTGCTTTGCAGGACCTGCACATTTTCGAAGACGTGCGGTACATCTGGGATGTGCTTGTAGACGGTGACGTCGTGTACCTGGCGACCGGCACGGACGGTAAGGTGCTGCGCGTCGACCTGACCCGCCGCGACGAGCCGCATGTCACCGAGGTACTGACCGCAAAGCAAGCGAACGTGCTGTGCCTGGCGCGTGACGCGGCAGGGCGCATCTTCGCGGGTACGGACACCGACGGACTTGTGTACCGCATCGAGTTTGATGATGCCGGCGAGCCGACGCCGTTCGTGGTGTACGACGCCGCCGAACCGGAAATCGGCGCGCTGGCGATAGGCGACGACGGCGTGGTCTACGCGGGCACCGCCGACGCGGACCAGGCCAGGCCCGGCCGGCTCGAAGAGGCTGTCAGTGAGGAAAAGGGACGCCCGACAGCCCAGACACCCGCGGACAAACAACCCGAACCCGGCGAGCAGCAACAGCTGGATCCGCCCGCGCTCAAACCGTTGGATGATCAACCTGAGCCAGCCAAAGCACCGGACGCGACCGCGCCGATGCCGGATGCCGAGCCTGTCGAGCAAAGATCACCGGCCGACCCGCCCTCACCTGATGCCCAACCTGAAAACAACGCCAGCCGAAGAAGCGACGCCAACAGGCCGCCTTTGCCCACGGCTTGGGCCGGGGTCAAAGGCGCAAACGACGGCGCGAACACGCCCGAAGCGCCCGCCGCGAACAAGCCCACAACCGATCAGCGTGACCGCCTGCGTGACGTCATTCGCGAGCGGCTGACCGCGGCGCGCGGGTCCGGCATCCTGCGCGCCGGGCCGCACACATCGCAACGACAAGTGCGACAGGGCGCCAAACCCAAAACCCCGCCCGATTCCGCGGGCGCTGCAACTGTGCCCAAACAGGGCAACGCCATTTACAGCATCCGACTCGACGGCTTTGTCACCGAGGTCTTTCGCGAATCCGTCATGGTCCTGCGCCTTCACATCGACGGGAGCAAACTCCTTGTCGCCACGGGCAACGAGGGCCATGTATTTCAGGTTGATACTGCCAAACAGGAAACCACCATTCTCACTGACCTGGAGCCCGAGCAGGTGATGACGGTCATCCCGGTTCCCGCCGACGGCGATGACCAGCGCGATCTGATTCTCCTGGGAACAGCCAATCCCGCGACGCTGGTCGAGTTGGACCGGCACCTGGCGACCGACGGCACGTACACCAGCCCTGTGCTCGATGCGGCGCAGATTTCGCTTTGGGGCGCCTTCAAACTCACCGGCGCCGTACCGCAAGGCGCGTCGCTTCAAGTCCTCACCCGCAGCGGCAATGTCGACGACCCGGACAACGCCGACTGGGCACCGTGGTCCGAACCGATCGACGTCGCGCAACCGGGCGATACCGATCCGCTGGCGCCGATCGAGTTGTCCGTCGAAACCGTCCCGGCTCGGTTTCTGCAGTACAAACTGATGCTGACCGGCGACGGGCAGACGACGGCAACGGTCGGCCACGTCGAAATCTTTTACGTTACACCGAACATCAAGCCACAGATCGCCAGCATCGTCGGCAAGTACCCTGAGGCGGTCCAGCCGCGCTCCGGCGGTGGCGCATCGGATCACAACGTGAACCAACCGCCCGCGCCCATGACGAAACTCAACCTCGAGTGGCAGGCGTCCGACGCGAACCAGGACGACCTGATCTACACGCTCGAGTACAAGCCCGCCGGGCAGGACCAGTGGCTGGGCCTCGAGGACGATCTGCGCCAAACCAACTATGAATGGGACACGCAGCGGGTGCCCGATGGCCGGTACCGCGTGCGTGTCTCCGCGTCAGACAGGGCGCACAACACACCGGACATGGCGCGCACCGCACAGCGCGACAGCGAGCCTGTCGTGATCGATAATACCCCGCCGCGGGTGCTCGATCCCCAGACGATCATCGAGCCGGACGGCCAGGTACACGTCACCTTCGCCGCACAGGACGAACTGTCACCGATCCAGCGGGTGCAGTGGGCGACCGACTCGGTAGAGGACTTCCAGGCCGCCTTGCCGACGGACCTGATCTACGACTCGACACGCGAGACGTTCAACATTACAATCACGGACCTAGCGCCCGGCCCGCACGCTGTGACGATCCGTGTGATCGACGCGCAAAACAATGCGTCCGTGCAGTCCGTCTTCGTGTTGGTCCCGGCCCAAGGGAACTGACCACCCGGGTCGATCCGGGTGGGGATCGTTCGTCCCCACACACACCGCCATGACCCAAACCTGACCCACCATGTCAACGCACTACCCCAAACGCCGCAGCCTCGTGAAACGCGCCCGCAAATTCGGCTTCCGCGCACGCATGCGCACCAAGGACGGCCGAAAGCTCATCAGCCGCAAACGCCGCGTCGGCCGCAACGTGAATGTGCGCAGTTATTAACAGCAAAGCCCGTGAAATCTGCATCACGTTCTGCGCTCACCCGACCGTAACGAACATGCCGCGGCCAGATTCTACCGCTGTGGCCACATGACGGTCAGCGAGAATGGACGCAATTGCCGGCGGGACGCGTTGGCCGTTGACTCGTCCCGCTCATCGTTGCTCCGGGAGGTGCTTTCGCGTGCACCGGATGCCAACAAGCGACGCCGCTGATGCAGAAGGTTCGCAAGACAAGAGACGACGGCCGGTCCGTCTCGGGCCGGCGATGGAGAATCAGATGGGTAAATGGAAATGGCCAATGATCAGAAGATGTGTTGGGATTTTGGCTTGTGCATTTGGGGCCCTGTTCTTCACTGCCGGATGTGCACCCACAAGGGACGGACATGACTTGAAGGCGCTTGGGTTGGCATACCAGCTCAAGGAACTCAAAGAGCCGCGCCCGAACCGCGCGCACGTCCTGCGCGTGGACCTTACCAACAGGCGGATCCGACCAGCCGTTGTCATTGGCGAGGATCCGGACGGGGACGGCCCGGCCGAGACGGCGCTGACCGATCCGCGCAAACTCGCCAGCGATCGGTCCACCATCGCTTTCGTCAACACGAACCCCTGGGATAGTTTTCCGGACAACACCGGCAGAAGAAACCGGCGGTGGTTTGAAGGGCAGCCGGTCGATATCCACGGACTGGCGGTTTCCGGCGGCCAGGTGAGAAGTCACGGGCAGCCGGGTTCCGCGTCTGTCCTGGTCAACGGGCAGGGGCGTGTGTTTCTGGGCGATGGCCCGGGGGACAGCCCCGTCGAGGCAATGGCCGGGTTCGGGCAGATTGTCAGTAAGGGAGCCGTTATCGTCCCTGCGGGCGGCGCAGTGCATCCCCGGACCGCCATCGGTGTGGACCGCAGTGGAAACGCGATGTGGATGGTTGTGGTAGATGGGCGGCAGGAGCGATACAGTGAAGGCATGAACCTGCATGAATTAGGCAGCCTCATGCTCGGCCTGGGTTGCTGGAATGCGACGAATATGGACGGCGGGGGGAGCAGTATCATGGGCCTGGTGGGAGAGGACGGACAGCTTCAC
>NZCH01000031.1 GCA_002688155.1 Phycisphaerae bacterium | reverse complement strand
GAACTCCGTCTGCTCCGACCGCCGGACTTTCAGCAGCGGTTCGGCGCCGATTTCCACAAGCGTGTTCAGACACCAGTCGTACAGCGGCCTGTGAATCTCAAAGCTCGTGTCGCACAGCGAATGCGTGACGCCTTCGATCCAGTCGCTCTGCCCGTGCGCCCAATCGTACATCGGGTAAATGCACCAGTTCGTGCCGGTGCGCGGGTGTGCCGCATGCAGGATGCGGTACAGAACCGGGTCGCGCAGGTTGATGTTGGGTGAGGCCATGTCGATCTTCGCGCGCAACACGCGCTGGCCATCGGCAAACTCACCGGCCTTCATGCGAGCGAACAGGTCAAGGGCTTCGTCAACAGGGCGGTAGCGAAACGGGCTGTCGACTCCGGGCGCCGTCAACGTGCCGCGCGATTCGCGGATCTGGTCAACGGACTGATCGTCCACGTACGCCTTGCCCGCCGTGATCAGCATCACCGCCCAGTCGTACAGTTGGTCAAAGTAGTCCGACGCAAACCGCAGGTGCTCACCCCAGTTCCACCCGAGCCATCGTACGTCCTCCTGGATCGCGTCAATGAACTTCTGCTCTTCCCTGATCGGGTTGGTGTCGTCAAAACGAAGCGTGCAATGCCCGCCGAATTCCTCTGCCACGCCGAAGTTCAGGCAAAACGCCTTGGCGTGCCCGATGTGCAAGAACCCATTGGGCTCAGGCGGAAACCGAGTGACCACCCGACCCTCAAACCGGCCTGACCGCGTGTCGTCATGCACCTTCTGGCGGATAAAGTCCAAAGACTGAGCGGGCGATTCGGGCACGTCGGGTTTGGTTGGAGTGGTGGTCATGGCGCTATGGTTGCCAGTGTAATCGGCATTTTATGGCTTGGCTGGAGAAATTCACCAGAGCCGACCACGTCGGTGCCGTGTATCGTGCGGCGGAGCATGCGCGCTCGTGGCTTTACAAGGATCACGCTCACACGTACGGTACAACGCGTCATGTCGGACGTACAACATCAACACATCGTCACCCGTTTCGCCCCGTCGCCGACGGGTGCGTTGCATGTTGGCGGGGCGCGCACGGCGTTGTTTGCGTGGGCATATGCGCGGCAGCAGGGGGCGAGTCCCGGGGGCGGTGACGGGCGGTTTCTTTTGCGGATTGAGGACACCGACCGCGCGCGGTCCAGCGACGCGGCAGCACAGTCGCTCATGAACGACCTGCGCTGGCTGGGCATCAACTGGGACGGCGAGCCGGTATATCAAAGCGAGCGCCACGCGCAGGGCGTGTACGACGCGTACGTGCAACAGTTGCTCGACGCCGGCCGGGCGTACGAAGACGACGGGGCTGTGCGGTTTCGCATGGATCGCGACGTCGCGTTCGACGACGAGGTATACGGGCACATCGAGGTCCAAAAAGAGCAGCTCGAAGACTTCGTGATCCGCAAGGGTGACGCAGGCGGCCGGTTTCCGACGTTTCATTTGGCCGTCGTCATCGACGACCACGATTCGGGCGTTACGCACGTCATCCGCGGGCAGGAACACCTGACCAATACGACCAAACACGTCGCGATACAGGACGCGCTGGGGTTCGATCGGCCAACCTACGTGCACACGCCGTCGATCATGAACCCGGACGGGTCGAAGATGAGCAAGCGCGACAAGGCGAAGGCGGCTCGCAAGGCGGCGGTTGATGCGCAGTTCGACGTCAATGGCCTGCAACCCGCCGGCATCAGCGCCGACCGCGTGCAGGCATTCATCGAAAAGAACAACGACGACGACGACATTGCCGACACGATCGCGCATCACTTGAACGTCGTGCTGCCTGAAATCGACGTGAGAGACTTCCGCGCAAGCGGCTACCTTCCAGGGGCGCTGATCAACTACCTCTCATTGCTCGGCTGGAACCCCGGTGACAACGTCGAGCGGTTTGGACGCGACTTTCTGGTCGCACACTTTTCGTTCAAACGGCTGGGCAAGTCCAACTCACGTTTCGATCGCGACAAACTGTTTCGATTTAATGCCGACGACATCGCGGCGATGCCTCCGGACAACTTTGCCAAAACACTGCATGGCCACCTTGCAGAACGCCACGGCGATTTTGCAGATGGGCTTGACGACGCGCAGTTTGCGATGTTCGCCAAGGCGTACCAGCCGCGTGCTCGCACGCTCAGCGAGCCCGTCACGCTTGCCGCCTACCTCCTGGTCGACGATGACGCGATCGCATACGACCAAAAGGCGGTGAAGAAGGTGCTGCACAAAGCCGACGGCGAGGGTCTGCGGGTGTTGCATGAGTTCGCCGATACGCTCGCTGCGGTGGATGACTGGTCGCCCGACACGCTCGAGCAGACGGTCAAAACGTTCGCCGAGTCGCGCGAGCTTGGCCTGGGCAAAGTCGCCCAGCCGCTGCGCGTAGCGCTGACGGGATCGACCGTCAGCCCATCGATCGGCGACACGCTTTCGCTTGTTGGCAGGCAGCGGTCAATGCACCGAATCGAATTGTGCCTCGAAAGGAACGCAATACGCGCCTGACACCCGCGGACCGCTGCCCGCGAGCCTGACAAAGTCAATTCACCATGAATCACTGGCTCGTCAAAACCGAACCCAACGACTGGTCCTGGGCCGACCATTGCAAAGCCCCGAAACGCACCACATGCTGGGACGGCGTGCGTAACGCACAGGCCCAGTTGAACCTTAAGGCCATGGCCAAGGGTGACAAGGTGTTCATCTATCACACCGGCAAAGAGAAACAGATCGTCGGTCTGGCTACTGTCACCAAAACGTTCTACCCCGACCCGACCGAAGAGACTGGCCGTATGGGTATGGTCGACCTGAGAGCTGAAAAGGCGGTGCCCTCGCCCGTCACGCTCGCGCAGGTTAAAGCTGACAAACGCTTCGCTGACTTCCTGCTCGTGCGCAACTCGCGGTTGTCGGTCATGCCGGTGGGCACCAAACACTGGGCGGTGCTGTGCAAGATGGCTGGCGCCGCATCGTGAAACATGATCTCGCGGACCGTGGGCCTCCTGCACGTGCGTGGCTATCATGTAGGCACCATGCAGTTCAAATACGGCAAATTTGACGGCCAGCCGTTCCCCACACCGGACATGCTCTTTCCGTCGCGGGAGGTGGTGCAGTTCATTTTGCAGTATGGCAAAGAAGCGCTCGACGCGATGAGCCATTTGTCGCAAGAGGACCAGCAACAGTACATCGAAGCACTCATCGCGGCCGGGCTGCTCGAACGTGACGAAGAGACTGGCGAGTTGCACATGACGCCGAAGATGGTGCACGCGATCGAGCACGAGTCGTTGCTGGAAATATTTGAAGACATGAAACAGGGCACGCGCGACGGCCACCCGACAGCGGCCAGCGGGCGCAACGACGAACGAACGGACGGTACGAAGCCATACGAATTTGGCGATGCGATCAGTCAGATCGATTTGGGCGCAACGATGCGCAACGCTCTGCACCACGCCCGCAAAAACAACTGGCAGCCCGGCCCCGCCCCGGGAAGTGCCGCGAGAAGCACACCCGGATGCGCCCGCATACCGATTGCGCGCGATGACTTCGAACTGCATCAGACTGAAGGTCTGACCGACGCGGCAGTGTGCCTGCTGTTGGATCTGTCCGGGTCGATGATGCGTTTCGGCAGGTTCTATTACGCCAAGCAGGTCGCGCTGGGGCTCGCGTCGCTGATGCGCGACCGCTATCCACTGGACACGATCGATTTCATTGGTTTTTCAAGCGTCGCCGAGCCGATTCGCGAGATGGAATTACCTCTGTCCATGCCCAAGCCGGTGACGATTTTCGACCACGAGGTGCGCATGCGCGTGCCGCTGGAGCAGGCGGTGCAGCAGCCGGGCAACATTCCGCAGCACTTCACGAACCTGCATATGGGCCTTCGCATGGCGCGGCAAGTGTTGTCGGGTCGCGCCGCGTCGAACAAACAGATTTTCATCATCACCGACGGCGAACCGACGGCGCACATCGAATCCAACCCGGCCGGCGGATCGGAAATGCTTTACCTGCTCTACCCGCCGTCGGAGCAAACGTCGACGATCACACTCAAAGAGGCGCTGCGCTGCCAGCAGCAGGGCATTCGCCTTTCCACGTTTGCGCTGATCGAAGACTATTGGGGGATGGACTGGGTCGGCTTTGTCGACAAACTCACCCGCCTGACACGCGGCATGTCGTACTATTGCGCCAGCGGCGACCTGAGTTCAATACTGATCGAAAGTTACCTGAGCGGGAAGAAGCGTAAAAGTTATGTGGGCTGATGGGAAGTGCCAGAATCGCCAGGTGCCAATGATCAAAGAAGCACAAATGCCGAACCTCGAATGACGTCTGGTTGTCCGTGCATCGTGGATGTGCCTTTTAACGCAATCGAGCTTCGACATTCACATGGGCGTTTGGAACCCTGGTATTTCATGCGATCGGACGCTGCGATGTCCACAACTCCCGACCCACAAAAACCGTCACCCGACCCTCCCCCGACAAAGATCTACCAGCCACAGATCGCGTGTTTTGCTCTGGGCCCGTGGATGACGAATTGTTACGTGGTCGCGCCGCCGCCCCGGCAGGACAAAAAGACGCGGCCGTGCTGGATCATCGACGCCGGCATGTCGCCCGAACCCATGATTCAGTACATGGGCGAGCAAAACCTGGATCCGCAGCAGATATTGCTCACGCACGCACACATAGACCACATCGCGGGGCTGTCTGCGATGCGCACGATCTGGGCTCAGATGCCGATCCTTGTGCACGAAGCCGAAGCCGATTTTCTGACGGACCCGCAGCTGAACCTGTCAGGGCTGTTTGGCATGCCGGTCATCACGCCCGCACCCACCGGCGAACTCAAGCACGGGCAGTCACTCACACTTGGCCCGATGCAATGGCAGGTCCGCTACACGCCTGGCCACAGTCCCGGCAGCGTCACGTTCTATCACGCGTCGTCCGGCGTCGCGATCGACGGCGACACACTCTTTGCCGGCAGCATCGGGCGGTATGACTTTCCAACGTCAGACGGCAGGCTCTTGAAGCAAAGCATCCAAACGCAACTGCTGACATTGCCCGACGAAACATGCCTGTACCCGGGCCACGGCCCGGAGACGACGGTGGGGCGGGAGAGGGCGTCGAATCCGTATTTGCAATGACTGACTGCCGTTTGTTTACGCGCGTCGAGTACGTCGGATCCTGGCTCCGGAGGGGCCGTGGGTTGTAATCACGGGTTAGCCTCGAAGGCTCATTTCACCCGTGGCCACGTACCGTAGTTCCTCAGGGACTATGGCAGGCTCGAGTGATTGGATTTACTGCCTCAACTCAAACGTCACCACCACCGGCGCGTGGTCCGACCCGTGCAGGACGGCCGAATCATTGATGACGCGCGCCGAGTTTGCAACGGCATGCCGTGCGAGCGCGGGGCTGGCGAAGATGTAGTCGATGGTCGAGCGGAAGGGCTTGCTGAGGTAGGTGATGCGACGATTGGCCGGTAGTGTGGCGTGCAGGTCGATCAGTGTCGCCCGGCCTTCGGCGTCGGGTGATGTCAGTTTGGCGTAGACGTCGGTGTCGGGCGTGTCGTTGAAGTCGCCCACGACGGCGACCCACGCGGTGGGGTCGGCGGCGACGCGCTGACTGACGACGCGCTGCACGGCCGTGGCTTCCGCCAGCCGCCACTTGGCGGACTTCGGATCGCCGTCACCAGACCGCCGGCTCTTGAGATGCACGACATAGAGGTCGAGCGTGTGTTCATCGGTCACGCGCAGGCGAAACATCGCCAGGTCGCGCGCGAATTGCCACGTACGCCGGTCGCCGGGCAGTTTCAGATCGAGCCAGCGATGGCTTGTCGCGCTTTCGATCGGCTTGCGGCTGATGATGCCCAGATTGATCCCGCGCCGGCTGTTTGTCGGCAGGGCGGTGATGTGGTCGTAGCCCATGTCCGAGAGGAACTCGACGACCAGGGCATGCAGCACCCACTCGTTTTCCAGTTCCTCAAATGCGACAACGTCAGCGTCCATCGCGCGGATTACTTTGGCGATCGCCACGATCGCGCGCCGCGACTTCACCGGTGTTCCTTCGTCGCTCACGTACGGGTCATCGAAGACATCAAAGTAATTTTCGACGTTGTACGAGGCGAGGGTAAGGGTGTTGGCATCGTCATCCGCAATCGCGATGGGTGTGACACAGAGGACGGCGATTGCGATGAAATGCCCAGACACTCGAATGCCCAATGATGTCAGAGTGCCGAATGTCAAATGCCGAATGCCGAATGCTTCGCGGCGTGACTGCGCGGCACAATGATGCGCCATTGGACTTAGACATTCATCAATCGCCATTCTCTGGGTATTCCCTCACGGCGCCGTCACACGCAATTGCAACTCGCTCAACTGCGCGTCATCAACGGGCGAAGGTGCTTCGCTCATCAAATCCGCACCAGCCTGCGTCTTCGGGAACGCGATCACGTCGCGGATGTTGGTTGTGCCGCACAGGAGCATGATGATGCGGTCCAAACCCAGCGCGATGCCGCCATGCGGCGGGGCACCGAACTGCAGTGCGTCCAGCAGGAACCCGAACTTGACGCGTGCCGACTCGTCATCAATACCCAGCAGGCGGAATACGCGCGACTGCACTTCCTGCCGATGAATACGGATCGACCCGCCGCCAAGCTCTGAGCCGTTGCAGATGATGTCGTACGCCTTGCTGTTGACCGCCCCCGGATCCGATTCGAGCTTGTCAAGGTCTTCATCACTGGGCGCGGTGAACGGGTGATGAAGGCTGTCCCAGCGTTTTTCGTCTTCGTTCCATTCGACAGCCGGAAAGTCGACGACCCACAGCCACTTCCAGTCGTCCTTGTCGATCATGCCGCGGTCGTGCGCCATGATGATGCGCAGTTCGCCGAGCACGCGGTGGACGATCTTTGACGTGTCAGCGGCGAAACAGAGCAGGTCACCTTCGCCGGCACCGCTGCGCTCGATCAGGTCTGCCTGGGCTCCGGCCAGGAACTTGGCGATGCCGGTTTCGAGTTTGCCGCCCGCCGCAACTTTGGTCACTGCCAGGCCCTTGGCTCCGAATCCCTTGGCCCAGTCCGCCAGGGCATCGGTCTCTTTGCGTGTCATTGCGCCACCGCCTGGCACGCAAATCGCCTTGACCGTACCGCCGTTTTCAATCGCATTGGTAAACACGCCAAACTCCGTCTTCTTCGCAATGTCGGCAATGTCAATCAGTTCCATGCCGAATCGCATATCAGGCCGATCGCTGCCGAACCGGCGAATCGCCTCGTTGTAAGGCATGCGCTCAAGCGGCGGGATATCGATGTCGAGCACCTGTTTCCAAATGCGCCGTACGACGCCTTCGACAATGGCCATCACGTCCTCAGCCTCGACGAAGGACATTTCCAGATCGAGCTGCGTAAACTCCGCCTGTCGGTCGGCGCGCGGGTCTTCGTCACGGAAGCATCGCACGATTTGCACGTACTTTTCGATACCCCCGACCATGAGAATCTGTTTGAATATCTGCGGACTCTGCGGCAGGGCGTAAAAGCAACCTTCCTGCAGGCGCGACGGCACGAGGAAATCGCGGGCGCCCTCGGGCGTGCTTTTGCACAGAAACGGCGTCTCGATTTCGTAAAAGCCCTGCTCGTCGAAGTAGTCGCGCATGATTTTCGTCACGCGGTGCCGCGTGCGAAGGATGTGCTGCATGCCCGGTCGGCGCAAGTCGATGTAGCGGTACTTCAACCGCGATTCTTCGGCGACCTTGCCCGCGTCGTCGGGCGTGAACGGCGGGGTGCTGGCCTTGTTGAGAATGTCCAGCTCGGTCCCGTCGACTTCGATGTCACCGGTCGCCAGCTTCGGATTGGCCATTCCCTCCTGACGCGGCACGCATTTGCCGCGCACCCACACGACATCTTCATGACGCAACTTGTCTGCCAGCGCGTGAGCCTCGCCATTTTCGGGATGGAAGACGATCTGTGTGAGCCCTTCACGGTCGCGCAGGTCGATGAAGATCACGCCGCCGTGGTCGCGATAGTTGTTGACCCAGCCTGCCAGGTTGACGGTCTGGTCGACGTCGTCACGTCGAAGCTGGGCGCAATGGTGTGTTCGTGGCTGCATGGCGCTGTTCCCCGCACTGGTTCGGTAAAAGGCCGGCAATAGTAACAGAAACAGTTAGCGCCAGCCCTGAATTGATGCTCCTTTGTTAGCATTGCCGGCATGTTTACCGGCATCGTGCAAGCGATGGGAAGCGTGGCGTCGCTGGACGCGTCGCCAGTGGGGCGGCGGCTCATCGTCGACCGGTGCGGCTGGAGTCCGGAAGGGGGGCACCTCCT
>NZCH01000030.1 GCA_002688155.1 Phycisphaerae bacterium | reverse complement strand
CTTGAGCGCCTGGAGCGCTCCATCCGCGAACAGGGCTGCAAGGGACTCTATTTCAGTGTCGAGCTGTTTTGCTTCGACGGCTATACCGACCATATTGACGACAGTAAATTCGAGCCGCTTTGGAAACTTGTGCAAGATCTCGAGATTCCCGTGTGGTGGTACCTGGACGCCCGTCGTCGTGATCGGGTGGAGAGTTTCATGCAGTACACTGCCGAGGTTGATCGCTGGGCCCAGCGGCATCCGGATATTCCGTCGGTGCTGACCCATGGACTGGTGCCGGCGACGATGATTCATGAAATCGGAGTGCCGCAGGAGGTGATGTTGCTTTTGAAGCGCCCGAACATGTATGCCGAAGTCCTGATGCCCGCCAAGTGGCCCGAGTATCCTTTCGTCCAGGGACAGGAAATGTTGCGGCAATGGCGCGACGAGGTCGGGATCGAAAAGCTGATGTGGGGAACGGACATGCCGTTTTGCGGCGGCAACTGGTGTACCTATCGTCAAGCCGCCGATTACATTCGCCTGCACTGCGAATTCCTGTCGCGCCAGGAGAAAGCGCTGATCCTGGGCGGCAACGTCGCACAAATGTTTAATTTGGATGCTGCTGAACGGTGAAGCAGTACAACGCAACTGCGCGTGTGTCGCCATGTTTGGCCGCGGTCGTCGCTGACGAGCAGGATCACCCGGCTGCGATCGACACGGATGGCCGGGTCGAACGTCGGGTACGGGCAGTAGCAGCACAGCCACCTGCCGTCGCGGGTAACGCACATCGGTCCGGGCGCCTCGGCGGCACCGGCGACGGGCAATGAAATGGGCTGAGGGTCGGACCACGTCTGGCCGTCATTGTCGGAACCGGCCCAGATCAGTTCGTTGGCCTTGAGACCCTGGACCTGGTCTGACCAGAACGGCTCACCGGGCTCGTCGATCGGCGTGCGCGATCCGAAGAGCAGTAACGCGCCGCCGGGCGATCGGCTGATCGATGCGAGAATCGACCAGCGCTCTGCCAGGTCCGGCCAAATGATGTTCTCGTTGTGCCGCGTCACGCCGCCGTCGCCGCTGCGTGCGATCGCGGGGACGAAATCGTTGCTGCCCAGACGCGATTGCGTCACGAAACTGCAAAGCAGGCAGCCGGGCTGGGTGATGACGCACCGTGCGCCGCCGGCTCGGCCAAGCGGCTGTGACGGATCGATGCGTTTGATCCAGCCTTGATCGATCGGGTCAATGAAGGTCATGGTTGCGCTGCCGCGGCGCTTGGGTACCGGCGCGTGAGTATTGCCCGGATTCTTCACTGCAGGGAACCTGGCGCGGCCTTTGTGGCCAAAATTCCAGGCGAGCACATTATCAATACTCAGACGCAACCCCATGAATCGTACAGATACACGTGCACCGGTGAATCCGCCGCGAAGCCTTCACTATCCGCGTCGATCACAACGAACCCGTGGGCCCTTGTGGTGGAGCTGAGCACAGACGCGCCACCGATGGCCAGCGGTTCGACGGCGTCGTCGATGAGCGTGACGCGTGCGTAGTCGACGCGGCCAACCTGTGACACGAGCTTGCGCCGCAGCGGGCGTGTGACAGTCGCGTATGGCCAGTCGCGGCTTCGTCCGCCCAGGGCGCGGATCGCGCGTCCGGCGAAAAAATCGTAGGCACACAGGCACGACACCGGGTTGCCCGGCAACAGGAACCCCCGCCGTTGCCCGATGCGGCCCATTCCCGCGGGGCTGCTTGGCCGCATGGCGATACCGTGGATCGCCAGTTCGCCGTGCTGAGCGAGCAGGACCGGTGCGTGGTCGTCCTGGCCGACGCTCGACCCGCCTGAGAGCAGCACGACGTCGACGTCATCATTGAGCGCTTCGAGAATATCGCCGGGGTTGTCTTTGACGATGCCGCGGTCGATGACGTCGCCGCCATCGCGCGTAACGAGCGCCGCGAGCATTGGACCGTTCGCGTCGGCGATGTGAAACCCGTCAGGTGTTGTGCCCGCGGGCAGCAGTTCGTTGCCGGTCACTGCCAGCCGCACGCGCGGGCGGCGCACGACGTTGATCTTACCCACACCGATCGACGACAGCACGCCCAGATCCTGTGGGCGCAGTTGCCGGCCGGCGTCGAACACACATGCGCCTCGGGCGACGTCCTCGCCGCGCTGGCCGATGTTCTTGCCCGGCGTCACTTCACCCTGCGCGAAGACCTGATCGCCCTGCGTGTCGACCTGTTCGACCGGCAACACCGCGTCGGCGCCGGCGGGGATAGGTGCGCCAGTCATGATGCGAAATGCCTGGCCCGGTTCGACGGTGCCGTCAAACGATGTTCCCGGGGTTCCCGGGGGTTCGGGGGTTCCGGGGGTTCCGGGGGTTTCGGTTTCGTTGACCGGTGGGTTGATGATGGCCAGTGCAAGTCGGTTGTACGACGACGCACCCAGCGTGTCGGCGGCGTGCAGGGCGTAGCCGTCCATCATGGCGCGGTCGAATCCGGGCACGTCGACGCGGCTGACGACTTCGCGAGCGAGCACCCGGCCCGCGGCAGCTGGCAAGTCGACCGGCTCATCGCCCAGCGGCAAGCTGTTCGCGTCCAGCCACGCCAGCGCCTGTACGACGGTGCTGCGGTGGGCAAACCCGCGCATGCGCACGTCGGACTCAGCGGCGGGCGGCGGCGTGTTTGGGGGCATGGGTGGCGCTCGTAAACGTATGGTTCGGCCCACGATGCGTGCGGAGCCGCAAGTGGCTGCAAAATCCCTTTTTGCACCAGAACCGTTATGCTATCATGATGTTCATTACGAGCCCTGGACGCCATTGCGCTGGAGTCGTCTATGTCATTGAGTCTGAATATCGTTCCTGACAAGTGCACCGGCTGCATGCAGTGCGAACTGGCCTGTTCGTGGGTGCAGACCGGTACGTTCCAGCCTTCGCGAAGTTTGATCCGCGTGAACGTCTTCGATGAGGAAGCCAGTTACGCGCCATACACGTGCCTACAGTGCGATGAAGCGTGGTGCATGAACGCGTGCCCGGTCAACGCGATCGTGATCGACGAGAACACAAACGCGAAGGTCGTACTCGACGAGGTGTGCATCGGTTGCCACCTGTGCACGATCGCCTGCCCGTTCGGCACGGTGTACACGCTGCCGCAAACGGACAAGGCGGCCAAGTGCAACCTCTGCGGCGGCGAACCGGCATGCTCCACCGCGTGCCCGACGGGTGCGATCGAAGTCGTCGACAGCGACCGGCCTGGCGACTGGTTCGAGCCATGGGCGCAGCGCGTGGACGCGAACTACCGTGAAGCGGCGGCGGCGAATTGAGTTTGGCCGGTAGAGAGCGACCGCGCTGAAAGTGGGTGGATGACACCGGTGGATTGACGAAACGACGAACCACCATCCAAAAACATGGGGAACCATTATGGCTGGCTGGACTGGAAAAGTATTACGGGCGAATCTGACAACGGGCGAGTGCACGATCGAGGACATCCCGGAGCAGTGGCTCAAAGACTACGTTGGCGCACGTGGACTCGCTGACCGTTATCTCTATGAAGAAATGGACCCGACCGTCGATCCGTTGTCGCCAGACAACAAGTTGATTTTCGCGTGTGGTCCGTTGACGGGTACGCCCGCGCCGTGCGGCTCACGGTACACCGTTGTGACCAAAGGTGCGCTGACGAACGCGATCACAACGTCGAACTCCGGCGGCCACTGGGGCCCGGAGTTGCGCTTTGCGGGGTACGACCTGCTCATCCTCGAAGGCAAGGCGCCCAAGCCCAGCTACCTGTACATTTACGATGATCACGTTGAGGTACGTGACGCATCGGCATACTGGGGCCGGGGCGTGTGGGAGACAGAGGACGGCCTTCGCGAAGAACTGGGCATTCCCGGCCTGCGCATTGCGTGCATTGGTCAGGCGGGCGAGAACCTCGTCAAGTACGCGTGCATCGTGAACGACAAGCACCGCGCCGCGGGCCGCAGCGGCGTGGGCACGGTCATGGGTTCCAAGAACCTCAAAGCCATCGCCGTACGCGGCACGGGCGGGATCGACATCGCCGACCCCAAGGCGTTCATGAAAGCGGTGTGGACAATGCGCAACGAGATGGCGGAAAACGCCACCACCGCCGCGCTGGGCGAACTGGGTACCGCATCGACGATCGACATGACCAACCTGTTCGGCGGGCTGCCCACGCGCAACTTTAAACAAGGCCAGTTCGAAGAAGCGGAGAACCTCAACGGCAACGCGATCAAAGACACGCGCATGGTGACGAACAAGGCCTGCTTCGCGTGCACGATCGCCTGCGGGCGCGTGTGCCGGCTGGGCGAGCACTCGGACAAGTTCCTGGTCAACATGCACAAGCGCAACTGGAAAAACGCTGGTGAAGGGCCTGAATACGAAGCGGCGTGGGCGCTGGGCGCCGACACCGGAGTGGGCGATCTGGACGCCGTTCTCAAAGCCAACTGGCTGTGTAACGATCTGGGCATGGACCCCATCTCGATGGGCGCCACACTCGCAGCCGCGATGGAACTTTACGAAACCGGCGTCATCGGCGACGACGACGTCGAGTTGCCGCTGAAGTTCGGCTCGGGCGATGCCCTGGTGCGCATGGTTGAGGCGACTGCCTACCGCGAAGGGTTCGGCAACGAACTGGCGGAAGGGTCCAAACTCATGGGCGACAAGTTCAATCATCCCGAGGTGTTCATGGGAAGTAAGGGCCAGGAGTTCCCCGCCTACGACCCTCGCGGGTTCCAGGGCATGGGCGTGGCGTACGCGACGTGCAACCGTGGCGCCTGCCACCTGCGCGCGTGGACGCCAGGTTTCGAGACGTCAGAGGGAATAGACCCGCACGCGACCGAGGGCAAGAGCGAGTGGGTCGTTGGCCAGCAGGACCGATCAACGGCGCACGACGCGACGGGCGCATGCCTGTTCATTGCATTCGCCGGCGCGGATATTGAGCAGCTCGCGCCCGCTGTTTCCGCGGCGACCGGCATCGAATACACCACCGAAGACTTCCTCAAGGTCGGCGAGCGCACGTGGAACCTGGAAAAGATGTGGAACATCAAGGCCGGCTTCACCGCCAAGGACGATTGGCTGCCCAAACGGCTGCGCGAGACGCCACACACCGACGGGCCTTCCGCAGGCGTCACCGTCAACCTCGATGTGATGCTTCCGATCTATTACAAAGAACGTGGCTGGAACGAGGACGGCACACCCACGAACGACAAACTCGCCGAGCTGGGACTCGCGGCAATCTGAGACATTTTTTTGAACTGAAGATCGCGAAGCACGCAGAGTCGTGTTGATACAAAAATATTTGAATCCGAACAATCACTGACGCCGCACAGTGCAGGAAGTGAAAAATGTTCCTGGCCGCATGATTCGTCGGCGTCAAACCTTCGCGGCCATTACGACCTTCTGTTCAAACCCGACGGACCGAATCACAACCAGATCGCACCATCATTACGAAAGTTAGCCCATGCCCCATCACGTCATCATCGGTGGCGGACCCGTCGCGACCAACGCGCTCGAAACGATCCGCCAGTTTGACGATTCGCCCATTACGATCGTGTGCGACGAGCCCGCACACTCGCGCATGGCCTTGCCCTACTGGCTTGCCGGGCAGGTAGTGCGTGAGCACACGATGACGGCCGACGACGCGTATTTCAAAAAACTCGACGTCGACGCACGCATCGGGTCACGCGTGACGAAGGTCGATACCAGCGCCAACGAACTGACGCTGTCCAATGGCGGGACCGTCGCGTACGACAACCTGCTGATCGCGACCGGCTCATCACCGGTCGCGTTACCCATTCCCGGCACGGACCTGCCGGGCGTGACGCCGTTGTGGAACCTGGCACACACGCAAGGCGTGCTCGACGCGGTCGAGGGCATCGCCAAGCCGCGGGTCGCCATGATCGGTTCGGGGTTCATCGGGATGATCATGCTCAACGCGATGTACAAGCGCGGCTGGACATTAACGGTCGTCGAGCGTGAGCCTCAGATCCTGCCCCGCATGTTAAATGGCGAGGCGGCCGCGATCGCCGAGACGTGGCTTGGCAAAAAGGGCGTCGACGTGCACACGGGCACGACCGTAACAAAGATCACGGATGCCGGCGGCACCAAGAAGATCGAACTCGCCAGCGGCCAGTCAATCGAGGCCGACGTCGTCGTGGTCGCCGTGGGCATCGCGCCCAATGTTGACTTTCTCGAAGGCAGCGACATCGAGCACACGGCCGGCACGGGCGGCGCGGTGCCGGTTAACGACCGCATGCAGACCAATATTTCGAACGTGTACGCCGGTGGTGACATCGCCTGCGGGCCGGTGCTCTTCGGTGATGACGAAGTGCACCCGATTCAGCCGACCGCAGTCGATCACGGGCGCATCGCCGGCGCCAACATGGCGGGGCAGAACGTACAGTATCCCGGCAGCCTGTTGATGAATATTCTGGATGTGTGTGGTCTGCAGTGCGCCAGCTTCGGCCAGTGGCAAAGCGGCGCTGACACGATGACGATGAACAACCCCACCGGCAACGTGTATCGCAGCCTTGTGTGGGTCGGCGACCAACTCACCGGCGCGACCTTCGTTGGCCAGGCGAACGACATGGGCATGCTCACCGACGTGGGCATGGCCAAGGGCATCATGCAGACGCAAACATCGCTGGGCCCGTGGAAGGAGTTCCTCGCAGAAAACCCGTTTGATATTCGCCGGCCATACGTCGCGGCAGGCGTCGCCGCCAAGCTGCGTAACACGACGCTGATCGGCAAGGCGTCAAAGATGCGTCAGTACCAGTTCGGCGGTGCCAAGGCCACAGCCACCCCCAGCGCAGAGCACGCCGTGTTCGTCGCCGACCGGGGAGTCGGGGGGTCGTGAGCGTGCAGATCAAAGTCAAACTCACGGGCATTTTTAAATCTAAAACACCCGAAGGCGGTGTGCTTGAACTGCCTGACGGTACTTCAATCGAAAGTGCCCTGGCCATACTGGACATCCCGGCCGGCAACGCGCACGTGATCATGCTCAACGCAGCCATGGAACGCGATCTGACGCGCAAGCTCGCACCCGACGACGACCTGACCGTGCTGGCGCCCGTGCACGGGGGTTAAACCGGGGTGTGAGTTTGAATCAGACGTTCGAATCAGTACGTTTACCCCAAGTCCCGCCTCAACGAGGCGGTACCCGTGGTGTTATTCACCGCAGGCTGCGCACGTTCATCGTGCCAATCGTGCTGCTCGTCGCATGTAGTTTGATTGGCTGCGACAATTCGAATGACTCATCGGCGACAACCGCCCAACACCGCAACACGGTCCTCCTGCTTGCCGTCACCACCAGCACAAACGACTCAGGCCTGCTCGACGTGCTCATCCCGGTCTTTGAACAGCGAACCGGCGCCCGCGTCGACACACTCGCGACCGGTACGGGTAAGGCGCTCAAACTCGGCGAGAACGGCGACGTAGACGTCGTGCTCGTACACGCGCGCGAAGCGGAGGACCGGTTCATGCAGGCCGGGCACGGTGTGCGGCACGAACACGTCATGTACAACACGTTCGAACTGCTCGGCCCGCGTAACGACCCGGCGCAGGTACGCGGCCTCAACATGACTGAGGCGTTGCAACAGATCGCTGCCGGTGAACACCCATTCATTTCACGCGGTGACGACAGCGGTACGCACAAGCAAGAACTGCTGCTGTGGCGATTCGGCAACAAAGCGGCAAACACGCCGCCGCAATGGGACCGTTACGTCGAAAGCGGGCAGGGCCAGGGTGCCACACTCATCATGGCAAGCCAAATGCGAGCCTACGTGCTGACCGATCTCGGCACGTACCTCAAGTTCAAGGGCAAGATCGACCTGCAACCCATGCGCCTTACCGGTAAGCACATGCGCAACCCATACAGCATCATGGCGGTCAACCCCGACAAGAGTGATCGCATCAACCACGAACTGGCAAGCACATTCATCGACTTTGTGATCTCGCCCGATGCACAGCGGCTCATTCGCGACTTCACGATTGCGGGTGCACCCCTGTTCGTCCCGTTGCGCCTCGATCCGTAACCACAACGGCGCATCAAATCAGCCCCCGCACCGCTGAAGCGGGCGGACCGCGCAACACCCGAATTTCAACACCCCCAAACGAAGATCGCGTCAGATGATCCGACCGTTCGTGTAATATTTCCCTATGCAGCTGCTTTGGGACGGGCTCATCGAAGCATCCAAAACCGTGGCCGCGTTTGACCCGCTGGTCATGCACGCGGCCTTGCGCACGCTGTGGGTTTCAGGCCTTGCGGTGACGCTGGCCGCACTTGTGGGCGTGCCGCTGGGCACCATGCTCGCGCGCGTGCGATTTCCGGGTCGCCAGTTCGTGGTGGTCATTTGCCGCGGGTCGATGGCGTTGCCGACGGTGTTCGTGGGGCTGGTGTGTTACTCGCTGTTTTCGCGAGGCGGGCCGCTGGGAATGATGCAACTCATTTACACGCCCTGGGCGATCGTGACGGGCGAGTTGCTGCTGGCGCTGCCGATCACCGCGTCGATCACGCACGGTGCGGTCATGGCGCTGGACCGCCGCGTCGGCGAGACGGCATGGACACTGGGCGCAGGCCCGCTGCGACGTTGGTGCACCTTTATTTCCGAAGCGCGCGTCGGCGTGACGCTGGCGGTCCTCACCGCGTTCGCCCGCTGCGCATCCGAACTGGGCATCGCCATGATGGTTGGCGGCAACATCAAAGGCCGAACCCGCACACTCGCCACCGCCACCGCACTTGAAACCGGTAAAGGCGAACTCGCCCGCGCCATGGCCATGGGTATCCTCCTGACCGTCATCGCACTGCTCGTCACGATCGTCATCGTCTCGCTGAGTCGCGAAAATCGGGAATAAGAAATGCTTAAGTGTTCGCGCGTAGCGGCAGCACCACAGGTGCACTCGGTTGCGCATCTGAATAATTCATCCCCTCCCACCGCCCATTGATGATCCGTATCAGTCAACTCTCAGTTCAGCGCAACGGCCACACGATCTGCACCGTGCCTGACTTGACCG